>DAIRVP010000219.1:0-8301 GCA_036802765.1 Candidatus Rokuibacteriota bacterium | reverse complement strand
GACCCCGCTCGAAGAGCACGCGCGTGATCGGCATGCGCAGCACGAGCAGCCCGACGGTCGCCGGAATGCAGATGTAGACGGCCATCCGCAGCGCGAAGTTGAGCGTGCCCGCCAGCGCGCGGGTGTCGCCCTCCGCCGCCTGCCGTGACATCGCCGGCAGCGCGGCGGACGCGAGCGCGATGCCGAACACGCCCAGCGGAAACTCCATGACGCGGTCGGCGTAATAGAGAAACGAGACGGAACCGGCCGGGAGCAATGACGCGAGCATCGTGTTCACGAAGACCATCACCTGCACCGAGGCGAGGCCGAACACGGCGGCCACGAGCAGGCGCGCCATCCGCGTCAGCGCTGGGTGATGCGGCTCCCAGGATGGTGACAGCAGAAGCCCGCAGCGAGCGAGATCGGGCAGCTGGACCAGCAGCTGTCCGACACCACCGGCGAGCACGCCGATCGCCAACGAAAGGATCGGCGGATCGACGTGGCGTGCCAGCAGCACCACGCCGGCGATCATGCCGACATTCGACACGGCGGGGGCGAGCGCGGAGGCGAAGAAGCGGTTCGCGGCGTTGAGGGCGCCCATCGCGAGCGCCGACAGACCGACGAGCATCAAGTACGGGAACATCACGCGTGTGAGCTGGACCGCCAGCGCTTCCTGTGCGGCGTCCGACGTGAAGCCGGGCGCGATGGCCCGCAGCACCCAGGGCGCGGCGACGATACCGAGCAGCGTCGTCGCGAGCAGCACGACCAGCGCGATGCCGAGCGTGGCGCGAACCAGGCGCCGCATCGCGTCGCCCGAGTGGAGCGCGGCGTATTCCGTGAACACGGGGACGACGGCGGTCGAAAGCGCGCCCTCGGCCAGCAGTCGCCGCAAGATGTTCGGGATGCGGTACGCGACGAAGAACGCGTCCGTCACCGGACCAGCACCGAAGGCGAGCGCCACGATCATGTCGCGCGCGAAGCCCAGGATGCGGCTGGCGAGGGTCGCCGAGCCGATCGAGCCCAGCGCGCCGACAACCTGGCGCTCGATGCCCGGTGTCTCGCTCACGGTGAAATCCGCGAGAAAGCGTTTGAAATCGGCGGAGAAGTGCGGCAAGATGCGCGGTGCCCGTCCACGGGCCACGGAGGATTCACGAAGTGGCGAACACGAAGTCGGCCATGAAGCGCATTCGCCAGAGCGAGAAGCGGCGTGTGCGCAACCGTACGATCCGCTCGCAGGTCCGCACCGCGGTCAAGACCGCGCGCGCGGCGGGCGGTGATGCGCTCCGGACTGCCGTCGCCGAGGCCATTCGCGCGCTCGACAAAGCGGTGACGAAGGGCGTCGTGCACCGCAACACCGCAGCCCGCAAGAAGTCCGCGCTCGCGCGTCGTCTCGCAGCCGCTCGCTGACCGCTGCTCGCCGATCATCGTCCGCGTCCCGCCGCGTACAGCTCGCGTAGCAGCGCGATGGCGCGCTCGGTGACGTCGTCGCCCGTTCGCGCCGGGTAGACCGAGCCGCACGTCACGTACGACGGCCGCCCATGATCGGCCGCCGTGACGAGGTAGCCGATGTAGTCGTTCGACACCCCCGCGACGAACGCGTGTCGAAAGCTGCGTTGCGCTTCGGTCTTGATGCGTAGGCCCAGCGCGGTGGCCGGCTCGCCGGGCAGCGCGACCCAGCCGACGTCGCCGAGTGCGACCACTGTCAGCGTCGTTTCGGAAGGAAAGGCGCCGTCGAGCGGCACGGTGAGTGCGGACGGCATCCATCCGCGGAGACAGTTGTGCAGCGACAGTCGCGGCGCCGGCAGCGCGATCCGCTCCGTGCGCGCGAGGAATGGTCCGGCGCCGAGCGGTGTCGAGCGCTCCCACGCCGTGCGTGCGGCATCGGCGAGAGCTGCGCCGACTTCACCGAGCGCTTCGCGTCCGTGACGCGCCGGACTCACGTCGCCGACGGCGCCGTTCACGAAGAGCGCCGGCGCGCGAACGAGGCGCTCGAGCACGTCGGTGGCCGCGCCCATGACATCGGCGGAGAGCGTCAGATTTTGCGGCCCGAGCATCGTGCCATGGATCGCGAAGTTCCAGACGGCGCCGACGGGCGTACCATCGGGCCGCCGCACGGCCAGCACCACGATCTCTGGATCCAGCGGCCCGTCGAGACGGCTGCGCACGACCGGCGGCGCGGCGCTGACGCCAATCGCAACGCGCGCCGGTGCGCGGGCATCGTTGGCTCGCCGTACGGCCTCGACCACTGCGGTGATGAGCGCGTCGCGTACGGCGACGTCCTCGCGGTCCACGGCGACGAAGCCCATCAGCGCGGAGTCGACGAAGGCGCCCGGTCCCGAGTGCGTGTGCGACGCCGAGAGGATCAACACGCCGGGGCGGATGCCGGCGCGCAGCAGACGCGAGGCGACCCGCTCCGTGAATCCGCCATCGATCGCCACCAGGTCCAGCGCGACCCACACGACGCGGGTGCCGTCGCGCTCGAGCACGAGCGCGCGAGCCCACAGCGGCTCGCGCTGGCGGGTCCCCGGCTTGAACCAGAAGGCGTGCGGATACCGACCAAAGACATCGGGGACGATCAGGCGACGCGCCAGAGCCCCGTACCCCGCGAGCGGCGTGCCGTCGGGCACGGCGAGCGGCATTCGTGCGGCGCCGGCGATCACGCAGCCCGGGCATGCTGGCGGCGCCGGGGCCGCCGAGACCGACGCGGCGACGCCGGCAAGCACGAGCGCCGCTGACGTGCCGAGCACGGCGAGCGCGCGGCGCGAGGCGTCGATCACCGACAGAGGTCGAGAACGAGCGCGGTGAGCTCGGCGTGCGGCTCGCCGCTCGACTTCAGGCGACGTTCCGCCTCCCAGCACCGCTCGAGGCGCCGGGCGAGCACGCCCGCGGGTGCGGCGGCAGGTCCACGTGCGATTGCGTCGACGACCGGTGGAGGCTTGCGTACGACGCGCGCAATCTGTTCGGCGCTTTGCCCGCGCGCGGCGAGGTCTCCGACCGTGAGCGTGGCGCGTACGTCCGCGGTGAGCAACGCGAGGAGACGCATCGGTTCTTCGGTGGCGAGCAGACGATCGAGCGTGCGCAGCGCAACACCGACCTCGCGCCGCTGCACGGCGCGCGTGAGATCGAAGACGCCGCTGAGCCGGTGCTCCCCGACCACGGCCGTCACTTCTTTCACGCCGACGGTTTGGTTGTCGGGCCCACCGACGAGCCCGGCCTTGCGTGTCTCGCTGAGCAGGCTCGCGCCGTCGTCGCCCACCCACTGCACGAGCAGCCGCGCCGCCTCCTCGCTCACAGCCAGCCCTTCGGTCGCCGCCCGCTGGCGCAGCCACGCTTCTGCCGAGCGCCCTTCCCGCATGGCCAGCGCGACGATCGACGACGGCGGCAGCGCGGCCAGGAGCCAGTGATCCCGCCGATCGCGCGAGGCGCCGAGCGACTCGTCGGCGAGAAGCAGAAGCGCCGTGGACGGATTGGGATCACGCGCGTACGCGGCCAGCGCGTCGGCACCTTTGACGGGCAACGCCTGACAGCGGCGCACGGCCACGAGCCGCATGGCGCTCATGAACGGCAGCGTGCTTGCCGCGCGCACGACGTCCTCGACCGACACCTCGGCACCCTCGAAAATTTCCCGGCCGAGCGCCGCCTCGCTGGGCTCGCGGAAGAGGCCGCGCGTCGCCGTCGCGAGCGCGTCATCGAGCAGCTGCGGATCGGGCCCGTGCAGGAGCGCGAGCGGCGGCGGCTGACCGCGGCCGGCAGCCTGCAGGAATGCGGCGTAGTCCATGCCGCTCCGCCGCTCAGAAGCGATCGATCGCGAGGCTCACGATCGAGCGCGCGATCTCGCCTGCCGCCGCGGTCAGCGCCGTCTGTTCGACCGAAACCGTCGTCGAGACCGAGCCGGCCACCCGGAAGTCGGCTATTTCGCTCACGCCGTTCTGTTGGAAGATCACCACATTGCGTCGTACGTCGCGCATTGTGAGGTTTAAAACCACGCTGAGCCGATACTCCTGGATGCCCAGCGACGGACTGAACGCGATCGGGCCCACGCTGTAGCCCGTGACCTCGCCGTTGAGAATCGCATCGGCCTCCCCCGTGCGCACCACGCGGAGTCGACCGTTCGTCGCGAAGGCGTGGACCACGGCGTTCGTGATGATGCCCTCGACCCCCGGTTGCGACGTCCGATTCAGGAACATCGGTACCGCGACCGTCTTGATGTGGGAGGGCAGCGTACCCTGGAACGAATAGCCGCACGCGGCGAGAGTCAGCGTGGCGACGGTCAGCGCGAGCCCGCCCAGGCGGCGGCTCACGCGCGCGTCACGATGTTCACGAGACGGTTGGCGACGACGACCACGCGCTCGACGGCGCGCTCCCGCACCCACGGCTGGACGCGCTCGTCCGCGAGGGCCAGATGCTGGATGCGGTCCTCGGGCGTGCCGACAGCGATGTTGAGCCGACTACGAACCTTGCCGTCGACCTGGACGACGAGCGTGATTTCGTTGCGCACCAGTGCCGCGGGATCGGCCTCGGGCCACGGGCGTGTAAAGAGACTCTCCGTATGGCCGAGCTGCGCCCAGAGCTCCTCGGTCACGTGCGGTGCTATCGGGCCGAGCAAGAGCAGCGTGGTCTCCACCGCTTCGCGCAAGAGCGCCGCGCGCTCTGGCGCCGGCATTCTGTCGTGGGAGGCGGCCTCGAACGCGTAGAGCGCGTTGACCAGCTCCATGACGGCGCTGATCGCCGTGTTGAAGTGGAAATCGCGCTCGATGTCCTGCGTCGCTTTCGCGATCGTCTCGTGGATCGTGCGTCGAAACGCTCTTCCGGGCTCGGTCGTCGGCGTCGCTTTCGCCGGCGCTGACGTGAAGTCGGCGGCGTGCGTCACCACGAACCGCCACACGCGATTCAGGAACCTCGAGGCGCCCTCGACGCCGTGATCGTTCCAGTCGAGATCCTTCTCCGGCGGCGCCGCGAAGAGCGAAAACAGGCGAGCGGTGTCGGCGCCGAGCGTCCGGATGAGATCGTCCGGATCGACGACGTTGCCTTTCGACTTCGACATCTTCGCGCCGTCTTTGATGACCATGCCCTGGCTCAGCAGCGCGGTGAACGGCTCGTCCACTTTCACCATGCCCAGATCGCGCAGCACCTTCGTGTAGAACCGCGCGTAGAGCAGATGCAGGACGGCGTGCTCGATCCCGCCGATGTACTGATCGACCGGCATCCAGTACTCGGCGGCTTCGCGCTCGAACATGCCGCGGTCGTAATTCGGCGAGCAGTAGCGCAGGAAGTACCACGACGACTCGACGAAGGTGTCCATCGTATCGGTCTCGCGCCGTGCCTTGCCGCCGCACTTCGGACATCTCGCGTTCACGAACGACGCAGCCTCGGCGAGCGGCGAGCCGCCCTTGCCCGAGAGCTGCACGTCGCGCGGCAGCACGACGGGAAGATTCTCCTCCGCCTCCGGTACCATCCCATCCTTTTCGCAATAGAGCACTGGAATCGGCGCGCCCCAGTAGCGCTGGCGCGAGATACCCCAATCGCGCAGCCGGTAATTCACCTTCGCCACGCCCAGCCCGCGCGTGACGAGCCAATCGATGGCGCGACGCTTCGCCTCGGCCACCGTGAGGCCGTCGAGAAAGCCCGAATTGATCTTGATGCCGTCGCCGCTATACGCCTCGCCGATCCACCCCTCGGGGCGGCGCACGGTCTCGATGATCCCAAGGCCGTGCTGCTTGGCGAACTCCCAGTCGCGCTGGTCCTCTCCCGGCACGGCCATGATCGCGCCGGTGCCGTAGCCCATGAGCACGTAGTCGGCGATGAAGAGCGGAATCGCGGCACCGCTGAACGGGTTCACGATCTTGGCGGAGAGGCGCAGGCCTCGCTTTGGGCGATCGGCGGCCAGCCGCTCGATCTCCGATTCGCGCGCGACCTCGGCGCGGAACTGCACCACGGCCCGACGCTCGGCTTCGTCGGAGATGAGTTGATCCACCAGCGGGTGCTCGGGCGCGAGGACCGCGTATGTCATGCCGAACACAGTGTCCGGGCGCGTCGTGAACACGCGGATCTTCAGCTCACGGCGGCCGGCCACACCCAGGTCGAATTCGGCGCCTTCGCTGCGCCCGATCCAGTTGCGCTGCATGGTGATGACCCGTTCGGGCCAGCCGGGCAGCCGGTCGCACCGCTCGAGCAGCTCGTCGGCGTACGAGGTGATCTTGAAGAACCAGCCGTCGACTTCGCGCTGGGTCACCACCGAGTCGCAGCGCCAGCAGTGGCCGTTCTCGACTTGCTCATTGGCGAGAACGGTCTGGCACGACGGACACCAGTTCACCGTCGAGCGGCGCCGGTACGCGAGCCCGCGCTCCAGCATCTTGATGAAGATCAGCTGCTCCCACTTGTAGTACGCCGGGTCGCACGTCGTGACCTCGCGTTCCCAGTCGTAGGAAATCCCCATCTTCTTGAGCTGCGCGCGCATGTTGTCGATGTTCTCGTAGGTCCAGATCGCCGGATGCACGCCGTGCTCGATGGCGGCGTTCTCCGCGGGCAGGCCGAACGCGTCCCAGCCCATCGGGTGCAGCACGTTGAACCCGCGCATGCGCTTGAAGCGGGCGAGCAGGTCGCCGATCGCGTAGACGCGCACGTGCCCCATGTGGATCCGTCCGGAGGGGTACGGAAACATCTCGAGGCAGTAAAACTTCTGGCGAGCGGGATCCTCGACGGCGCGGAACTGCCGGCACTCGTCCCAGATGCGCTGCCACTTCGCTTCGATCTCTCGGAACGGATAGCGGTCGGACGACATCGATTCTGAAGTTTAACAGGGATGGGGCCGGGGGCGCGAAATCAGCCCCCGGCCGCGCAGCGGCGCGCTATTTCTTTACACCGAGATCGGCGAGCGCCTCGTTGGCCTTGGCAAGCGACTCGGCGTGCTTGCCGCCATCGTGCAGGCTCTGCGCCTGGTCTAGCTTGGCGATCGCCCCTTTCACCTTCGGGTCGTTCTTGTCCATCGTGGCGGCGGCGTCGCGACCCTCCTTGATCACCTTCGGGCACGAGCTGGCGAGCGCGACACCGCTCGTCAGGGCGAGGCTCACAGCGATGGCCGTGACGGTCAGAAGCTTCCTCATGTGGGCTCACCCCCTTGGTGATGCGGTGCGAATTTTAACACTCAACCGCGAACGGGCTGCGGCGGTTCCTCGGCGGTCGGCTCCGCCGGAGACGGTTCGGGCGCCGCACTCGGCGGGTGGAAATGGTCGTAGATCTTCTGCGCCATCTTCGGCGTGACTTTCGGCACCGCGGCCAGCTCCGCCACCGACGACTCGCGTACCCGGCGCGCCGAGCCCAGCGTCTTGAGCAGGCTGGTGCGAATGGTCGGGCCGACGCCGGGAATCGCGTCGAGCGCGGACTGGATCGTGCGCTGGCTGCGCAGCTTCTTGTGGTAGGTGATCGCGAAGCGGTGCGCCTCGTCGCGGAGCTTCTGCAGCGTGTGCAGCGCCGGCGACGTTGGATCGAGCAGCAGCGGCTCGCGGCTGTCGCCCGCGTAGACCTCTTCCTGCTGCTTCGCCAGGGCTACGACAGGAATCCAGTCGAGGCCGAGATCCTGGAGGACCTGGAGCCCGACGTTGAGCTGGCCCCGGCCGCCGTCGATGAGGACCAGATCTGGCAGCACGCTCCCCTGCTCCAAGGCTTTGCCGAAGCGGCGGCCAAGGACCTCGCGCAGCGACGCGAAGTCGTCGGCCCCGCTCACGGTACGGATCTTGAACCGCTTGTAGTCGTCTTTCTTCAACGCGCCGTTCTCCCAGACGACCATCGAGCCGACCTGCTCGGTGCCCTGGATGTTCGAGATGTCGTAGCCCTCGATCCGATTCGGCGCGCCCGCGAGGTTCAGCGTGCGCGTGAGCTCGTCCTGCACCAGTTGCTGGCGGTTGCCTCGCGCCAGCAGATGATTCTGCAGCGCGATGGCCGCATTCGCTTCGGCCATGGCCACGAACTCCCGCTTGGCGCCGCGCTGCGGGGCGAGCAGCTGCACCCGGCGCTTGGCGATGCCGCCCAGCCACTGCTCGAGGAGTGGGCCTTCGGGAACCTCGTCGGAGACGAGCACCTCGGGCGCCGGCGTCACTGGCTTGGCGTAGAACTGGCGCACGAAGGCCGACAGGATCTCGCCGTCGCTCCAGCCCGCGACCTTGTCGAAGAAGAACGCTTCCTGACCCACGAGCCGTCCCTTGCGCACGAAGAACAGCTCGATGCAAGCATCGTTGCCCTGGCGGACGACGCCGAGCACGTCCTGATCCACCTCGTCGGTGGAGATGATCTTCTGGCGCTCGCGGACCTTGTTCAGCGACTGGA
>DAIRVP010000218.1:3005-8319 GCA_036802765.1 Candidatus Rokuibacteriota bacterium | reverse complement strand
TTGAAGGACTACGACCTGCTGCTGATGCCGACGCTCCCGCTGAAGGCGACATCCATCCCCAAGCCGGGCGCGCCGCGCATGGAGACGATCCAGCGGGCGTTCGAGATGCTGCCGAACACCGCGCCCATCGACGTGACCGGACACCCGTCGATGAGCGTGCCGTGTGGCCTGAGCGACGGCCTGCCAGCGGGCATGATGCTGACCGCGAAGCACTTCGACGAGGTCGCGATCTACCGCGCGGCCTCGGCGTTCGAGAAGGCGGGCGACTGGAAGAGCATTCGCCCGTAGCGGGTCCACGGAGTGCATCGGGCGCCGGCCCGCTGCACTCCGTGAGGATTCAGCGGACGGTGCGGGATTCGAGCGCGGCGATGACCTCCTTCGCCGTCGACACCCAGCCGAACTTGTGCGCGAAGTTCTTCAGCACGGCCGCCTGCAGATCCGGCGCATAGGTCGAGACGGCGTCGGAAATCAGCGTTGTCCGGTAGCCGCGCTTGAAGCTCTCCCGGGCGGTCTCCTCGACGCAGATCTGGGTGACGGTGCCGGTGATCAGCACGGACTCGACGTGGCGTGCCTTCAGGAGATCGTCGAGGTTCGTGTTGTGGAAGGCGCCATAGCCGAACTTGTCGACGATCGGATCGCCTGGCTCGGGATAGATCTCGTCGATGATGTCCGCGCAGTCCAGCTCCTTGCCGACGTCCTCGTAAAACCTCAAAAAGCCCTTCCAGCAGCAGCACACCGGCGGAGCCACCTGCGGCGACCACTCCCAGATCGGCGTCCACTCCGGTCCCGCGAGGAACTTGGTGTAGATGACGGGGATGCCGCGCGCTCGGCAGGCGGCCAGCAGCGCCTGGTGCAACGCGATCGTGGGCCGCGCCTCCGGCACCTCGAGCGGCGCGCCCACCCTCACGAAGTCGTTCTGCATGTCCACGATCACCAGGGCTGGCCGACTAAAGCGATCGATCGCCATCAAGGACCTCCTGAGCTCAGTCGCTCTCGTAACCGCGCGGGCGCGTGAAGCCGCCAACCTCCGCGCCGACGAGCGCCGCAAAACGAATGGGCGTGCGGTCCTCTAGATAAGGACCGATCGCCTGCAGCCCGATCGGCAGGCCGCCGCGCGTGAGGCCGCCGGGGAACGCCGTCGCCGGCTGTCCGGCGAGCGTCGCGACGGACGCCCAGAACAGGCCGAGCTCTTCCAGCACCGGCTTGCCGTTCACGTCGGTCGTCTTCCGGATGGACTCCGGCGTGCCGGGCCACGGCTTGTCCCAGTGGGGATAGGCGGGCGTGAAAAACGTCGGCATCAGCAGCACGTCCCAGTCGCGGAAGAACGCGCGCCACGCCGCGCGATAGCGCTCGCGCTGGCCGATCCACGCCACGTACTCCGGCGCGCCGCTCTCGATTCCGCGCTGGAATGCGCGGCTCCACTCGTCGTCGCGTGTGCGCATCACGGACAGCCGTGCCGCACGCGCCTCGGCTGGCAAGCGCGCCGACGTGACCGCTCCGAGCAGCGTCAGATAGAGCGCGTAGTGCTCGCGGTGGTCGCCGAGGATCTCCGGCTGTGTCACCTGCACCTTCGCGCCGACTCGGCTCAGTCGCGACGTCACTGCGTCGAGCGCTGCGGTCACCTCGGCGTCGACCGGCATCCAGTCGAGCGGCGGCAGCATTGCGACGCGAAAGTCCGCAATGCGCTCACGACGCGCCGCCGGCAGCGTGAGCCGCCACGCGACGTCCTCGCCGACCTCGGCGCCGGCCGCGACGTCCAGCGCCAGCTCGAGGTCCGCCCCCGAGCGCGCCATCGGCCCTTGCACGCCCATCACCACCGCCGCGTTCGGCATCGGCGGCATCGGAAACTGTCCGCTGCGCGGCATCGCCGTCTCGCTCGGCCGGTGCCCGTACACGCCGCAGAACGCGGCCGGCACGCGGATCGAGCCGCCGATGTCGCTGCCGAACTCGAGCGGGGTGAGGCCCGCGGCCAGCGCCGCCGCGCCGCCGCCCGTCGAGCCGCCCGGCGTGCGCGTCGAATCCCACGGGTTGTTCGTGCGCCCGTACACCGGATTCGTCGACTGCCAGTCCGACAGCATCTGCGGAACGTTGGTCTTGGCCATCACAACGGCGCCCGCCGCCTTCACGCGCGTGGTGACCGGCGCGTCGTGCTCGGAGCGGAAGTCCTTCCACTGCTCCATGCCGGCCGTCGTGCGCAGGCCGCGGACGTTGATCGATTCCTTCAGCGTCATCGGCAAGCCGAGCAGCGGCGCGTCGTCGCCTCGTTGACGGCGCGCGTCGGCCGCCTGGGCCTCGCTCTTCGCGCGCTCGAAGTCGGGCTCGACGATGGCGTTGAGCGCGGTGTTGTGGCGCGCGATGCGTCGGAT
This sequence comes from Candidatus Rokuibacteriota bacterium, assembly GCA_036802765.1. Lineage (GTDB taxonomy): Bacteria > Methylomirabilota > Methylomirabilia > Rokubacteriales > CSP1-6 > AR12. Next base: position 5,953 of record DAIRVP010000218.1, on the reverse strand, counting down.
GTGGAGATCGAGCAGCTCGACCGCGGACACCTGCTTGGTGCGCAGGGCGGCGAGCATCTCGGCAGCGGTGGCGAAGGCGTCGATCGGGGTCTTGCTCATGGCTGGGGCCTCCCGCGAGGGAGTGTAGCCGAATAGATCCGATCGTGGCCGCCTCGGGGCCGTCCGGACCTTTCCACCCCGTCGGGGGCATGAGAAAGGAAACCACCGATGATGGATGGCGAGCGCCGGTGACGTTCCGCTGGCGATGGGCGGCGGTCGTGCTGACGTGTGCGCTGCTGACGGGGTGCGCGACGGCGGTTCCGATCCGACTCCCGCGAGCGAGTTCCAACACCTCCTGCACCGCGCCCGCCCCGGAAGGTGACCTGTTGCTCGGCGTGGCCCTTTCGGGCGGCGGAAGCCGGGCCGCCATCTTCGGGGCAGCCGCCTTGGAAGCGTTGGGGCGGCTCCGCGTCCCTGAAGGAGGTTCCGTACTCGAGCAGATCGGTTACGTCTCCAGCGTTTCCGGAGGGAGCATCGCCGCTTCTTACTACGCCAAGCACAAGCCCCGCCACGAGGTCCCGATTCTCACGCCGGCTGGAGACTACACCGCCGAGTATGAGGCATTCTTCCGTCAATTCAGGGAGCGCGTAGCCCAGAATTTCCAGGGTCCGCTCATCCGACGCCAGCTCGGCTCGTTCCGCTGGCTCAACTCGGCCCTGATGGCGCGCTCCCTCGAAGAAGTCCTGCAGGACCGGTTGCTCGGTGAGCTGTCCCTTGGGGCGCTGAGTCACCGGCAATTGCGCGGTGACATTCCGGGCCTGCTCTTCAACGCCGCCCTGTTCAATAACGGTCGGCGCTTCATCTTCACCACCATGCCTGCGGACGTCGTGCGGTACGACGTCTTCGCCGACCTGCGTCGGTCTACCGTCATGCGCGAGGACACCGTAGAGTTCATCCCGCTGTCCCAGAGGATGTGGGAAGACCTGATGCCGCTGACCCCACAGGACCTGCGCATCGATCCATGCTCCATGCCCGTGGCGAGCATCGTCGCCGCTTCGGCCTCCTTTCCTCCGTGGGTCGGACCGATCACCTTTTACGTCGAGGGCCAGGAGACCTACTGGCACGCCGGTGACGGGGGGCTCTACGAGAACTCCGGGCTCGAAACACTGTTCTCGGTGTTCTTGAAGAAGCTGCAGGAGAAGAGGACGCGGCGCGCTCTGATCTTTGCCTTCGACAGCTCCTATCCCTTCGCGGTCGGCGAGCGGCTGCTGGATCGGAGGTCGGAGCCCTTCTCTCTCTTCACCTACGATTTCACCCGCATACCAGGCATCATGGAGCAGCGCGCCTACGCCTATAATCACCTATTCTTCCGCATGCTGCGGACGCTGGGCGTAATCCCAGACGCCAATACGTTCCGCGTTATGTTCCTGCATCACATCGACGCGCAGTGGCGGGGCGATCTGAGCGATCTTCCTGAAGCCTGCCGCAACGACAAGCGCGCACTGAAAACGCCGACGGAAGTGACCGAGCGCCTGGCCCAGATTCCGACCCGGCTCAGAATCGTTTCGGAATGTGACCGGCAGCTGCTCGCGACCGCCGCCCACAAGGTGGTGGCGCAGAATCGGCAGGAGATCGAGGACTTTCTGGCCGGTGTGCCTTCGCGGGAGCGCACGGCGCAGTGACTTGGCGTGAGAAATGGCTCGGGACGCTGAGCGGCGCAACGCTTGCGGCGGTCATCGCGGCTTGTCCGGCTGCTGCGCAACAGTGCCCGAAGGGAACGCTGCGCATCTATGCCTCCTTGACGATGCAAGGAGCGGATCTGTCGCTGAGCACTGGCGTGAAGAACGGCGTCGAGATGGCCGTTGCCGAGGCTGGCCGCGCGGTCGGCGGCTACTGCCTCGAGGTGGTCCATCTGGACAACGCCTCGCCGCGAACTGGCCGGTGGGACGATGCGATCGAAGCGGCGAACGCCAACAGGGCGGTCGCCGACCCGCAGGCGATCGTCTACATCGGCCCGAACGATTCGGGCGTCGCGGCAATCTCGATTCCGATCACCAACCGAGCGCATATGGCGCAGCTCACCGCGGGGGCGACCTATCCGGGCCTCACGAGGCGGATCGTCGGCACCACCGCGCCCGGCGAGCCCTGGAGGTACCGGCCGCTGGCACTCGTCAACTTCTTCCGCCCTCTCAGCACCGACGACGTGCAGGGTGCGGCGGGAGCGACGTGGGCCAAACGTCTTGGGGCGAAGACGGTGTTCATCCTCAACGATGACGGGACGTACGGCAAAGGCGTCGCCAACGTTTTCGAAGCGACCGCGAAGAAGCTCGGTCTGGCGATCATGGGCAATCAGAATGTCGACTGGAGGCGGCCGGATCAGAACGCGGTGTTGACCAGGATCATCGCCTCGGGCGCCGATCTCGTCTACATGGGCGGCGTCATCCACACCGGCGCGGAGGCGATCATCCGCCAGATGCAACAGGTCGGCCTCGTGGCGCCCCGCGTACGATTCATGGGCCCGGATGGTTTGTTCGTGGATGAGGTCCTGACGGGCACGACCTGCGACGCCGCCGCGGCCACTGAGGTGCGGGTGACCTTCCCGGGCCTGCCCCCCGAAAGGATGAGCGGTATCGGTGCGGCGACGTACGAGCAGTACAAGAAGATCTTCCGCCAGGAGCCAACCGCCTTTGCTCTCCACGCGGTGGAGGCCGCGCGTGTCGCCATCGACGGCATCCGGCGTGCCGCCGCCGAGCTCGAGGCCACCAGCAGCCTCAGAGACAAGCGCGACGCGGTGCGGAAGTCCATCGCCACGACCAGGGACTTCGTGGGCATCAACGGCAAGTGGAGCTTCGATGACAACGGCGACATCGACATCGACACGATGTCGGGCTTCAAGGTCGTCAGAGGCAAAAAACCCACGACGTGTCAGTTCGAGCTCGAGACCGTCATCCTTCAGCAGGGCTCCTGAC
>DAIRVP010000218.1:0-2905 GCA_036802765.1 Candidatus Rokuibacteriota bacterium | reverse complement strand
GAGAGCTGGCCGCCGATCTCAAGTACTCCGGCGACACCGGCGACACCGCGACGATGAACATGTGGCTGCACAAGGAAGTGATGAAGAAGCTCGCGGAGAATGGAGGAAGGGTACCGCAAGAGCTGCTCTCACATTGAACGCCCGCCGATCGGCCCCTCAGGCAGCGATCCCAAGAGATTTGTTGAGGTCGCTCAGAGCCGTCTTCTCCTGCTCGCCGACCTGAGTACCGCCGATCCCGAGGAAGCCGCCTTCCTTGGCCGCCTCAGCCACTTTCTGACCGATAGTCTGCAGCCAGCGCTTGAACGCGGGACTCTCCGCAGGCGCCTTCTGGTCGAGCAGCATCGCCGCCTTGGTGCACGCGTCGAGGGCGTGGACCTTGATCTGCTCGGGCGACTTGCCGCGCAACTCAGTCAGCTGCATGGCCTGACGCCCTTCGGGCGTCGCCAGGTCCGCGACAAGCGCATTGACCAGCTCGCTGGAGGCAGCTTGAGTCTTCGTATCGGCCAGGATCTTGCCGACGGCCATCGATTCCTGGATCACTCCGAGCGGGCCGCTCGGACTCGCGGCCACGACCACCAGTCCGGCCATCGTCGGCGCCTGACTCAGAATTTTCCATTCGTCAGGAGTGAAGTTCGCCTTGTTCGCCATTGCATCCTCCGTGCGAGCCTCAGCGTTCTCTCGTTACCGGTACATCGGTCAGCGCAGTCCTGGTAGGGCCGATCGAGCAGAGAATCGTCTAACGGGCGAGGCTACTACGAGCCGACGGCGCCGAGCTCCAGACGCGACGGGACGCCCTTGCGCTCCGCGCCACCCGCGGCTTCGGTGGCGCCGGCCTCGACGCGTGTCGCCGCAGCGCTGGCACCCTCGTTCAGCGCGCGAACGGCGGCCTCGCCGCGGCGCTGGGCGAGCGCCGTCAGCTCCGAATCGGCGAGCGGCGCGGTCTCCACCAGCTGTCGGTAGACCGCATCGTAGAGCGCGCGGTCACCGGCACCACGTCCGACGAGCGCCAGCACCGCATTCGCGCGATCCGCCTTCTTGCCGCTGCTCTTCTCGTATCGCGCGATGGCCTCGTCGACCGCCTTGTCGCCACCGCGCTCGCGCAGCATCGCCTCGAGCGCGCGCTGCGTCTTGGCGTCGTCGAACGCGACCGGGCCTGGATCCTCACCCGGCTTCAGCTTCACTTCCAGGCGCTTCGCGAGATCCTGGCGCACATGCAGGGCGCGCAGCGCCTCACCGTCCAGCTTCGCGTCGTAGCCGCCGTGCACGGTCAGCTTCAGCTGCGGCCGCTTGCCGAGCACCTCGCCGACGCGGTTGAGCTTCTCGCGCTCGGGCGGCAGCACCACGTCGCTGCCCGGCTCGAACGCGATGGCCTCCAGCTTCTCTCCGCCGCCACCGAACAGCGAGCCGAGCGCGCGGAACGGTGCCGTCGCGACTTTCGTGATGACGGTGACGAGCGCCTGCCAGATCAGGTGGCTATAGCTGAACTCCGGATGATCGACGTTGCCGCGCACCGGCATGGCGATGTCGATGCGTCCTTCCGAATCGCTCAGGATGGCGATGGCGAGATCGAGCGGCAGCTTCATCGCGCCGGGGCTCTCCACGCGCTCGCCGAGCTTCAGCCGCTGCAGGACGACCTTGTTGTCGCCCAGCAGCTCGCTGTGGTCGATCTTGTACTGCAGATCCACGTTCATCGTGCCGGCCACGATGCGCCGCCCGGCGAACGTGGCGCTGTACGGCGACAGCGACGACATCGGCACGTTGCGGAACACCACGCCGATGTCCGTGAAGACCTTCGGCTGGAGCGCGGCCATCGAGCCGTCCACCTTCACCTGCCCGAACTCGTCCACCTGCCCATCGAGCTTCACCGTCGCGCGGCCGTCCGGGTCGGAGCCGAGGCCGGCGATGACGCCGTTGAGCGCGTGGATGCGCGTGGCGAACGGCAGCACGAGGCTCAGGTCGGCGAAGTTCATCGAGCTGTTGTCGAGCCGCACGCGACGGATCGTCACCGGAAACGCCGGGCTCGGCTCGCGCCCGGCCGCGGTCGTCGGCAGCGCGCTCGGCGCCGGCGCCGCGGTCGGCGGCGTCGCCGGCTGCTTCATGAGCCGCGTGAGGTTCATCGTCTTGTCCTGGAAGATCACGAGCCGTCCATCGAGATCCGTCACCCGGATCTCGTCGATCTCGAGCTGATCGGGTCCCAGGCCGAACCGAATCGTCTCGGCGTGCAGCGACTTCCAGGCGAGCACCGGATCGGTGATCTCCGCTTCCATGACGACCAGACGATCGATGTCCGCCGTGCCCGTGTAGGTCACCGAGGGACCTTTGGTGCCGGCCTTATACGTCAGCTTGCCCGCGGTCGACACGTCGCCGGAGCGCAGCACGACGGCGGCCGACTGCGCCACGTACGGCTGCGCCGGTGTCAGCGCGAGCTGCGTGAGCGCCAGCGTCGCGTCGGCCGTGCTTCCGTCGGGCGCGATGCGGCCTCGCGCGGTGAAGCGACCGCCCTGCACCACACGGAAGCTCGCGTCGAAGGGCCACGGCTTCTTGCCGTCGGTGCGCACCTCGCGCACGCTCGCCTTCAGCTCCGCGATGCCGAGCTCGACGGCGGGACTGACGCCGCGGTCGGTGACGGCGATGCGATGGTCGACGAGCTCCAGCTTGTCGAGCGCGACACTCCACGGCTTTTCCGCCGGCGCGGCGTTCGTCGGCGTCGCCTTCGCGCGCGGCGCGGCGTTTGCGGCTTGCGCGGCTTTTGCAGGCGCCGCAGTCTTTGCGGGCGACGCGGCTTTTGCGCCGGCGGGCTTCGCCGCTTCCGCCGAGCTCAGCGCCGCCAGCATCGGAATCGCGCCCGAGGCGTCGCGCACCACCGTGGTCGTGCCGCCGTTGACGCCGACGCGTGACACGGTCA
>DAIRVP010000217.1:4591-8349 GCA_036802765.1 Candidatus Rokuibacteriota bacterium | reverse complement strand
CTCGACGCCGAGCGCTGCATCCTGTGCTCGCGCTGCGTGCGCTTCTGCGACGAGATCACCGGCACCGGTGAGCTCGGCATCTTCAGCCGTGGCGACCACTCCGAGATCGGCCTGTTCCCCGGTCAGGACCTCGAGAACAACTACTCGGCCAACGTCGTCGACATCTGTCCGGTGGGCGCGTTGACGGACCGCGACTTCCGCTTCCAGGTGCGCGTGTGGTACCTCGACACGACGCCATCGATCTGCCCCGGCTGTGCGCGCGGCTGCAACATCGACGTGCACGTCAACCGCACGCGGCCGCATCACGCCGGCGGCCGGCGCGTGGCGCGGCTCAAGCCGCGCTTCAATGCGGCCGTCAACGCGTGGTGGATCTGCGACCTCGGACGCTATGGCTTCGACCGCGTCGACGATCCCGAGCGCATCCGCTTCGCGCGCCACGAAGGCGTGGACGTGCTGCGCGACGAGGCGCTCGGGCTGCTGGTGGCGGCGCTGCGCGATCACGCGCCCGAGGAGATCGGCATCATCGCATCGCCTGATCTCTCGAACGAGGACCTGTTCGCGCTGAGGCGGCTCGCCGAGCACCGCGGCATCCGCCAGGTGGCGTACGGGGTGCCGCCGGCCACGCCCGCCGCGGACGACGACTTCCTGCTGCGCGCCGATCGTCACCCGAATACACGTGGCGCGGAGGCGATCGGGATCGAGGCGGACGCGGCGCCGATCCTGGCGCGCGCACGGGCCGGCGGGCTCAAAGTGCTGTGGGTGATCCAGCACGATCTCACCGCGTGTGGGTGGCTCGCCGGCGACGTGGCGGAGGCGCTGGGCCGCGTGGGCACCGTGGTGTTCACGGGCACCAACGACAACGGGATGAGCACGCTCTCACCCCTCGTCCTCCCGCTCGCCGCGTGGGTCGAGCGCGACGGCACGTTCACCAACTTCCTCGGCCGCGTCCAGCGCCTCCGCGCGGCGGTGGAGCCACTAGGCGACGCCCTCGCCCCCTGGGACCTCTTCGGTCGCATCCTCTATATGCTCGGCGGCCCCGCGCCGCTCGGCCGCGCCGAGCTGTGGTTCCGCGAGCTCGCCAAGACGGTGCCCGCCTTCGCCTCGCTCACGTATCAGTCGATCGGGTCGGAGGGCGCGATGCTCGCCGGTGCGCCTCCCACCACGGCGCCGGAGCCGCCCGGCCGGCGCGTGAAGACGCCGGCATGACCGCGGCATTGGTGGCAGTGCGAGCCGCAGGCGAGGCGAGCCTGTGATCCTCGACTTCGGCATCGCCTTCGGGCGCGTGGCCTTCGTGATGTTCTTCGTCCTCAACGTCGCCGCCATCCTCGGCTGGGTCGAGCGCAAGCAGTCGGCGATCATGCAGGACCGAATCGGTGCCAACCGCGCGTCGATCTTCGGCCTGCGCGTCATGGGGCTGTTCCATCCGCTGGCCGACACGCTGAAGATGCTCACGAAGGAGGACTTTCTCCCGGCGCGCGCCGACCGCCTGCTCTTCGTGCTCGCGCCCTTCGCCTCGGTGTTCTTCTCGCTCGTCGCCTTCGCGTCGATTCCGTTCGGCGACACGCTGCGTGTGGGCGACCGCGTGATCCCGCTCCAGGCCATCACGCTCAACGTCGGCATCCTCTACGTCTTCGCGATGCTCTCGCTCGGCGTGTACGGGGTGATGATGGCCGGCTGGTCCTCGGCCAACAACTACGCGTTGCTCGGTGGTCAGCGGGCCGCCGCCCTGATGATCTCCGCCGAGATCGCCATCGGTGCCTCGATCATGGGCGTGGTCATGTGGTATGGCTCGCTGAGCCTCCAGGAGATCGCGCGGGCGCAGGGTGAGCTCCTCTTCGGCTGGATTCCCAAGTGGGGCATCGTCGTCCAGCCGTTTGCCTTCATTCTTTTTCTGACTGCCGGCATCGCGGCCACCAAGCGGATCCCGTTCGACCTGCCGGAGGGCGAGTCGGAGATCATCGGGTACTTCGTCGAGTACAGCGGCATGAAGTTCGGCATGTTTCTGATGACCGACATGGTCGAGACCACCGTGCTGGCCGGACTCTGCACGTCGCTGTTCCTCGGTGGCTGGCAGGTGCCATACCTGCTCGCCGACGGTTTCCACTTCCCGTGGGGCACGGTCGTCGGGCTCGGCCCATTGATGGTGAGCCTGCTGCAAGTCGGGTCGTTCGTGACGAAGGTCGCCGTCATGATCTTCGTGCTCATGCTCATCCGCTGGACACTCCCGCGCTTTCGCTACGACCAGGCGATGCGTCTGGGCTGGCTCGGGCTGTTCCCGCTCTCGATCCTCAACATCGTGGTAACCGGCGCGGTGCTGCTGGCGTGGGGAGCCCGACCGTGAGGCTCGCCCAACGCTTCTATCTCCGAGAGGTCGTGTCGGGGCTCGTGCTGACGGCAGGGCACTTCTTCCACAACATGGGCAAGCACATCGCGCACGCGCTCGGCCGCCGGGATGCTCGCGGCGCGGTGACGATTCAGTATCCCGATGAGCGACGGCCGCTCGCGCCGCGGCTGCGGTCGCTGCACCGCCTGGTGCGCCGCGAGGACGGCTCGCCGCGCTGCGTCGCGTGCATGATGTGCGAGACCATATGTCCGGCGCGCTGCATTTACATCGTGGCCGACGAGCACCCCAACCCCGAGATCGAGAAGATGCCCGAGCGCTTCGACATCGATCTCGGCAAGTGCGTGTTCTGCGGCTTCTGCGTCGAGGCCTGCCCGGAAGACGCCATCCGAATGGACACCGGCATCCTCGAGTTCTCGTCGTACAGTCGCCGCGGAATGATTTACACGAAGGAGATGCTGCTGGCGCTCGAGCCGGCGGGGCCTGATGGGGTCCCGCGCTCACCCGTGCCGATCCCGGCCGACCGGACGGTGTGATGGGACCCGTCACGTTCATGATGTTTGCGGTGATCGCCGTCGGCTCTGCGCTCGGCGTGGTGCTCCGACGGAATCCAGTCCACGCCGCGCTCTTTCTCGCGGTGAACCTCGGGACGATCGCCGTTTTCTATCTCGCGCTTGGCGCCGAATTCCTCGCGATCGCGCAGGTGGCGGTGTACGCCGGCGCGATCATCGTTCTGTTCCTGTTTGCGATCTTCGTGTTGATTCCGGCCAAGGAAGAAACCGCGCCGGATCCGCTGCGGCCGTACCGGGTTCTCGCGCTGCCCGTCGGCGCGGTCTTGCTCGCGCTGCTCGTCGCGGTGGTCGCGATCGGGCTGCGAGGACCCGCGGGGGCCGGGACGGCACCCGACGGCGTGCAGTCGATCGCGCGCCTGCTGTTCACGGACTATCTGTTTCCCTTCGAGGTGACGTCGGTGCTGCTGCTCGCGGCGATGGTTGGCGCCCTCCTGTTGTCGCGCCGACGAGAGGGCTGACGCGGCATGGTCCCCGAGGCGTGGTACCTGGGGCTGTCGGCCGTGCTCTTCTCCATCGGCGTGGTCGGCGTGATCGTGCGCCGCGACCCGCTCATCATCTTCATGTCCATCGAGCTGATGCTCAACGCGGCGAACCTCGCGTTCGTGGCGTTCGGCCACCGCTTTGGCTCCGCCGAGGGGCAGGCGGTCGTCTTCTTCGTGATGGCGGTCGCCGCCGCGGAAGTGGCGGTGGGGCTCGCAATCATCGTCGCCATCTTCCGGCTGCGCCGGCGCCTCTCGGTGGATGATCTGAGCCTTATGCGGTGGTAGTTGCGAGCCGCAGCACGCCGCGGGGCTGGGGCCCCGCCGTGCGAGGCGAGTCTGTGAAGAGGTAGTGCGAGCCGCAGC
>DAIRVP010000217.1:0-4491 GCA_036802765.1 Candidatus Rokuibacteriota bacterium | reverse complement strand
CCCCGCCGTGCGAGGCGAGTCTGTGAAGAGGTAGTGCGAGCCGCAGCACGCCGCGGGGCTGGGGCCCCGCCGTGCGAGGCGAGTCTGTGAGTAGATATAGAGTAGTGGGCAGGGGGTAGGTCATGGCGAAGGCAATGACGGAGAAGGCGGCGCCGGGGCTCGGGCTCGACGCCGGCCTCGCGCGCAGGCTGCTGCGCGACATGATCCTGATCCGTCGCTTCGAGGAGAAGGCGGCGGAGGCATACGCGCTCGGCAAGATCGGTGGATTCCTGCATCTCTCGATCGGCGAGGAGGCGGTGGCGGCGGGGGCGACGTCGGTGCTGCGGCCCGACGACTACGCGATCTCCACGTACCGCGAGCACGGTCACTGTCTCGTCAAGGGCTCCGACCCGCGCCGCGTGATGGCCGAGCTGTTCGGCCGGATCGATGGGCTGAGCAAGGGCAAGGGCGGCTCGATGCACCTGTTCGACAAATCGACGAACTTCCTCGGCGGTCACGCCATCGTCGGCGCGCACTTGCCACTGGCGGCGGGCGTGGGCTTCGCGATCAAGTACCGCGGCGGCGACCAGGTGATCGTCTGCTACTTCGGCGACGGCGCCGTGCCCGAGGGCGAGTTCCACGAGGCGCTGAACCTCTCGGCGCTGTGGAAGCTGCCGGTCATCTGGATCTGTGAGAACAACCGCTACGCCATGGGCACCTCGCTCGAGCGGGCGCTGGCCCAGACCGAGATCTACAAGTTCGGCGAGGCCTATCGGGTACCGTGCGAGCCCGTCGACGGCATGGACGTGCTCGCGGTACGCGAGGCCGTCGGGCGCGCCGTCGACCGCGCGCGGCGCGACAGGACGCCGACGCTGCTCGAGGCCCGCACCTACCGGTTCCGCGGCCATAGCATGCGCGACCCGGCCGGCGCCGTGTATCGGACGAAGGAAGAAGTCGAGCGCGAGAAGCTGCGCGACCCCATTCTGTTGTTCCGGGACCGCGCGCTGAAGGCGGGCGTGCTGTCCGAGGATGACGCGAAGAAGATCGAAAAGGACGTCAGCGACCTCGTCGACGAGGCGGTGGCGTTCGCCGACGCCTCACCGGAGCCGCCCGCTTCGGAGCTCTTCACCGACATCTTCAAGGAGCGCGGCTGAGATGGCGGTGATGACCTATCGGGAGGCGCTGAACCTCGCGTTGCGCGAGGAGATGCGCCGTGACCCCGACGTATTCGTGATGGGTGAAGAGGTCGGGCTTTACGAGGGCGCTTACAAGGTCACGCAGGGTCTGCTCAAGGAGTTCGGTCCCAAGCGAATCGTGGACACACCGATCGCGGAGTCGGGATTCACCGGTGTGGGGATCGGCGCCGCCATGGTGGGGCTGCGGCCCGTGGTCGAGATGATGACGTTCAACTTCGCGCTGCTGGCATTGGACCAGATCGTGAACTCGGCGGCCAAGCTCAATTACATGTCGGGCGGCCAGTTCAACGTGCCGATCGTCATCCGTGGTCCGGGCGGCCCGGCGCACCAGCTTGCCGCGCAGCACTCGCAATCGATGGAGGTGTACTTCTACCACGTCCCCGGGCTCAAGGTCGTGCGCCCGTCGACGCCGATGGACGCCAAGGGGCTGTTGAAGTCGGCGATCCGCGACGACAACCCGGTGATCTTCATCGAGTCCGAGACGCTCTATAACGTCAAAGGAGAAGTTCCGGAGGACCCCGACTTCCTGATTCCGCTCGGGGAGGCGGTGGTGCGACGCGAGGGCACCGACGTCACCGTGGTCGCCTACATGGGCATGATGTACCGGGCCATGGAAGCCGCCGAAGAGCTCGCCAAGGACGGCATCTCCGTGGAGATCGTGGATCCGCGCACGCTGCAGCCGATGGACAAGGACACGATCATCGGCTCAGTGCGCAAAACCCATCGCGCTGTGGTCGTCGAGGCCGGCGCCGGATTCGCTGGTATGGGATCCGAGATCGCCACCGAGATCACCGAGGAGGCATTCGACGATCTCGACGCGCCCGTGGAACGCGTGACCGGCGCCCAGGCGCCGATGCCCTATGCGCGCAACCTCGAGCGCGCCAAGACGCCGACGAAAGAAAAGATCATGGATGCGGTGCGCAAGGTTTGTTACGCGAACGGGAGCCGCTGACATGGCCGTGACGAAAGTGGTGATGCCGAAGCTCTCCGAGCAGATGGAGAGCGGCAAGGTCATCAAGTGGCTCAAGAAGGAAGGCGATCGCGTCCAGAGCGGCGACATCCTGGCCGAGGTCGAGACCGACAAAGCCGACGTCGAGATGGAGGCGTTCGGCGCCGGCGTGCTGCGCAAGATTCTCGTGTCGGCCGGCGACACGGCACCGGTCGGCGCCCTGATCGGGGTGATCGCCGACGAAAGCGAAGACATCAACGCCGTCGTCGGTCAGGCCGGCGGGGGCGCACCCGCGCAGGCCGCGGCCGCGCCGAGTGCCGCCAAGCCGGCGGTGGCGGAGCGGCCTTCCGCCGCGCTGCCGCAGCCGAAGAGCGAAGATCACGCGGCACGCAAGCCCTCGCCGAGCCGTGGGCCGGAGGCCCCCACGAGCCCGCGCGTGGCGGAAGTCGTCGCGCAGCAGCCCGCCGCGTCGATGGCGCCCGCCGGACCGAGCGCCGACGGAGGCCGCGTAAAGGCTTCGCCGCTCGCCCGAAAGATCGCGGCGCAGTCCGGTGTCGATCTGAAGCTGATCCAGGGCAGCGGCCCGGGCGGACGCATCGTGCGTCGCGACGTCGAGGCCGCTCAGTCGGCGCCGCCGGCCGCAGCGGCGACGGCCCCGGCGCTCCGTCCGGTCGCGCAGCCCGCCGCCACCGGTCCCGAGTTCGAGGACGTTCCGCTCACCACGATGCGCGCGGCCATCGCCAAGCGGATGCCGCTGTCGAAAGCGCCGGTGCCGCACTTCTACGTGACGACGGAAGTCGCGATGGATCGCGCCTGGGCGCTGCGCGAGGAGCTGAACGCGCTCGACGGCCAGCCGAAGATCTCGGTCAACGATCTGATCATCCGCGCGGCCGCGCTGACGCTGCTGCACCATCCCGGCGTGAACGCATCGTTCCAGGGCGAGTCGATCCGCGTCTTTCACCGCGTGCACATGGGCATCGCGGTCGCGCTGGACGAGGGGCTCATCACGCCGGTGCTCCGCGACACGCAGGCCAAGTCGTTGGTGCAGATCGCCGTGGAGGCGCGTGACCTCGCCGAGCGCGCGCGTCAGCGCAAGCTGCGCACGCAGGAGCTGTCCGGAGCGACGTTCTCGATCTCGAACCTCGGCATGTACGACGTGCGCGACTTCTCGGCCATCATCAATCCGCCCGAGGGCGCCATCCTGGCCGTTGGCGCGGTCCGCAAGGTGCCCGTGGTGACCGAAGACGGCCTGGGTGTGGGCCGACGCATGGCGCTGACGATCTCGTGCGATCACCGCGTGATGGACGGCGCGATGGGCGCGCGCTACCTGCAAGATCTCAAGAAGCTGCTCGAAGAGCCGCTGAGGCTCCTGGTCTAGCCGTGGCCTCACAAAAATTCGATATCGTCGTCGTCGGCACCGGACCCGGCGGCTACGTGTCGGCCATCCGCGCCGCGCAGCTCGGCCTCAGCGTCGCCACCGTCGAGGACGACCGGCCCGGCGGCGTGTGTCTCAACTGGGGCTGCATTCCGACCAAGGCGCTGCTCCGCAACGCCGAGGTGGTTCAACTCTTCGAGAAGGCGGAGACCTTCGGCATCACGGTGCAGGGCATGCAGCCCGACTATGCGTCGGCCGTGCAGCGCAGCCGCGGCGTCGCCGACCGCATGGCGAAGGGCGTCGAGTTCCTGTTCCGGAAGAACAAGATCACGCTCTTCCCGGGGACGGGAACGCTCAAGTCGAAGAACGTCGTCGAGGTCCGGGGCAAGGACGGTGCGACGACGACGCTCGAGGCCGGCCGTGCCGTCATCCTGGCCACCGGCTCAGAGCCCAAGTCGCTGCCCGGCGTCGCCATCGACGAGAAGCTCGTGATCTCGTCCAACGGCGCCGTTCGCAACGAGGCCAAGCCGAAATCCATCATCATCATCGGCGCCGGCGCCGTCGGCGTGGAGTTCGCCGACGTCTATCGCTCGTACGGCGTCGAGGTCACGCTGCTCGAGTCGCTCGACCGCGTGGTGCCGATCGAGGACGCCGAGGTGTCGGCGCAGCTGGCGCGGAATCTCTCGCGTCGCGGGATCCAGATCAAGACCGGCGTGAAGGTGAGCGCTGTCAAGCCGAGCGATGGCGGCGTCGCCGTCGAGACCGATGGTGGGCGGCTCGAAGCCGAGCAGGTGCTCATGGCGGTTGGCCGCGGTGCGCGCGTGAAGGGCATCGGCCTCGAGAGCCTCGGCGTCACGCTCGAGCGCGGCTTCGTGAAGGTCTCGCCGACGATGGAGACGTCCGTGAAGGGCGTCTACGCCATCGGCGACATGGCGGGGCCGCCGCTGCTCGCGCACAAGGCCATGGCCGAGGGCGTGCTGGCGGCGGAGGCG
>DAIRVP010000216.1:0-8456 GCA_036802765.1 Candidatus Rokuibacteriota bacterium | reverse complement strand
AAGGACATCCTCGGCGGCTCGGTCGAGCGCAATCCGGTGCCGATTCCGAACAACATGTGGGGCGTGCCGCGCGACGTGAAGGGCTACACCTACAGCGTCGAGAAGGCGAAGGCCGAGCTCGCGATGGCCAAAACCAAGGTGGATCGTCCCATCACCGTCGGCTATCTGCAGGGCTTCAGCCAGACCGAGCAGGCCGCGACGGTCATGGCCAACGGCCTGCGCAAGGTCGGCATCGACACCAAGCTCACGAGCGAGCTCTGGCCGACGATGGTCGAGCGCATGAAGAAGCCCGAGACGTCGCCCGATCTCGTCGTCTACTGGATCAGCACGTACTACGCCGACCCCAACAACTGGATCGGCGAGATGTTTCATTCCGGGCAGTGGGGGACGTTCAAGGCGTCGAGCTTCTACAAGAACCCGAAGGTGGACGACCTGCTCGACACGGCGCTGAAGTCGACCGACCGCAAGGTCCGCGAGAAGGCGTACCAGGACGCCGCGCGCATCGTCGTGGACGAGGCCGCCGGCGTGTGGATCTACAACACGAAGTATTTCGGACCGTGGGCGAAGAACCTCGAGGGCATCCGCTTCAGTCCCATCGGCAACGGGCAGGAAATGCGCTGGGTCTACTACACCAAGTAACTCGGAGGGGGGCTTCGTCCCCCCTATGAGACTGCTCGCGCTTCTGCTTCAACGGCTGGCGTGGTTCATTCCCACGCTGCTGGGGCTGCTCGCGGTGACGTTCGTGATCTCGCGGGTGATTCCCGCGGACCCCGTCGCGCTCGTCGCGGGCGAGACGGCCACGCCCGCGCAGGTCGAAGCCCTGCGCCGCGAGCTCGGCTTCGACCGGCCGCTGCCCGTGCAATTCGCCGACTACGTCGCGCGGCTCGTGCGCGGCGATATGGGCACCAGCATCTTCACGCGGCGGCCCATCGTCGAGGACCTCACGCATCGCTTGCCGGCGACCATCGAGCTGACTCTCGTGGCGATGGTGGCCTCCGTGCTCGTCGGCATCCCGCTGGGCGTGCTGTCGGCGCTCTGGCGCAATTCCGTCCTGGATCACGCGCTGCGCGTGGTGACGGTGTCGGGCCTCGCCATCGCGAGCTTCTGGCTCGGCATCATGCTGCAGCTGCTCTTCGCGATGCGCCTGGGCTGGACGCCGCTCAACGGCCGCCTGTCGGGTTTTCCACCGCACTCGATCACCGGCTTCTATCTCGTGGATGCCGCGGTCACCGGGGACTGGGCGACGTTCGGCCGAGCCCTCCTGCATCTGGCGCTGCCGGCGGCGACGCTCGCGTTTCCCGCGCTCGCAACGCTCGTGCGGTTCACGCGTGCCGGCGTGCTGGACGTCATGCAGTCGAATTTCGTCCTCTACGAGCGCGCCATGGGACTGCCGCGTCCGCTGATCGTCTGGAAGTACATCCTGCGATCAGCGTTGACGTCGACGGTCACGCAGATCGGTCTGCTCTTCGGCATCCTGCTCGCCGGTGCTGTGGTGACGGAGGCCGTGTTCGATTGGCCCGGGATCGGAACCTACGCGGTGAACTCGATCGTACGGTCCGACTACAACGCGGTGATGGGCTTCACCGTCTGGGCGGGCACGATCTTCATCGTCGTCAATCTGCTCGTAGACGTCGCCCACACGCTGGTGGATCCGCGGGAGCGAACGACGTGAGCGACGCAGCGAACATCACATGAGTGCCGTGTGGTTCGTGCTCGGAAGGCTCGCGCGCGACCGCTCGGCGCTGCTCGGCCTGATGCTCATCGCGCTGCTCGTGGTTTGCGCGCTCGCCGCTCCGCTGTTGGCCACACACCCCGATGACGTGTTCGAGCTGCATCCGGCGGAGCGGTTGAAGGCGCCGAGTCCCGCGCACTGGCTCGGCACCGATCGCATGGGCGCGGATGTGTACAGCCGCCTGTTGTTCGGCGCGCGCATCACCATCGTGATCGGCGTCATCGCCGTCGGCGCCTCGCTGGTGCTGGGCGTGCCGATCGGGCTGGTGGCCGGACACTATCACGGCTGGTTCAGCGATCTCCTGATGCGCGTGTCCGACATCTTCCTGGCCGTGCCGCAGGTCGTGCTCGCCATTGCGATCGCGCAGACGCTCGGTCCGTCGCTGCCCAACGTCATCCTCGCGCTGTCCGTCACCTACTGGCCATGGTTCGCGCGTGTCGTCTACGCCGAAACGCGCGCGCTGCAGAAGGAAGTCTTCGTCGAAAGCACGTCGGCGCTCGGCGCCTCCGCGTGGCGGCTGACCGTGCTGCACGTGCTGCCGAACATCGCCTCGCCCATCATCGTGCGCGCGTCCATCGGCATGGGGTTCACGATCCTCACCGCGGCGGCGCTCGGCTTCCTGGGACTCGGCCCGCCGCCGCCGACGCCGGAGTGGGGGCGCACGATCGCGGAGTCGCGCGAGTTCTTGCCCGACGCGTGGTGGTATGCGACAGCGCCCGGACTGGCCATCTTTCTCACCGTGATGGGCTTCAATCTGCTCGGCGACGGGCTGCGCGATGTGCTCGATCCGCGGCTACGCCGGAGCCGGACGGCACGCGATGGCTGAGCTGCTCGCCGTTCGCGGGCTCTCCGTGGACTTCGTCACCGACCGCGGGCGCGCGCAGGTGCTCGATGCCATCAACGTCGACGTTGCGCCCGGCGAGGTGGTCGGCCTCGTCGGCGAGAGCGGCTGCGGCAAGACGACGCTGGCGCGCGCGATTCTCGGCATCCTGCCCGAGGGCGCCGCGCGTATCCGCGGCGGCGAGGTGCGCTTCAAGGGAACCGATCTCCTGCGCGAAGACCCGCGTGCGGTGAACGACCGCGTGCGCGGCCGTGCGATCACGTTCATACCCCAAGACCCGTTCACGTCGTTCAGTCCGGTGTTTCCGGTCGGCACGCAGATCATGGATCTGATGAAATGGAAGTCGCCGCTCGTGGGCGCCGGCCCGCGTCCGACGCCGCCGTTCGGGCGATACCCGCGCGAGCGCTGGCGCGCCGATCGGGAGTCGGTGCTCGAGACGCTGCGCGCCGTGCAGCTGCCCGAGCCCGCGCGCACGCTGCGCCGGCTGCCGCACGAGTTCTCCGGTGGTCAGCGCCAGCGCCTCATGATCGCGATGGCGCTGCTGCCGCGGCCCGAGTTGATCATCGCCGACGAGCCGACGACCGCGCTCGACGTCACCATCCAGGCGCAGATCTTGCGATTGCTGCGCGCGCTGGTGAAGGAGCGCGGCGTGTCCGTGCTCTTCACCACGCACGATCTCGGCACCGCGCACGAGATCTGCGATCGCGTGGTCGTGATGTACGCGGGCCAGGAGATGGAAGCCGCTCCGACCGATGCATTCTTCGTGCGCCCGGCGCATCCCTACACGCGGCGGCTGCTCGACAGCGTGCCGAACCCGGACGGCGACCTGCATGACATTCCGGGCGAAGTACCGAGTCTGGTGGAGCCGCCGCTGGGCTGTCGATTTCATCCCCGCTGCGACTACGCGACCGCCGAGTGTCGTGCCGAGCGGCCCGCGCTCCGTGCGCTGGGCGGCGGACACAGCGTGCGTTGTCACCACCCGGTCGGCGCCGGAGTCGAGGCGTGAGCGCGCCGCTGCTCGAGGTCGTCGATCTCGTGCGCCACTTTCCCGTGCGCAACGCCTTCGGCCGGCGCATCGGCTGGCTCCGCGCGGTGGACGGCGTGTCGCTGTCGGTGGCGCCGGGCGAAACGCTCGGGCTGGTCGGCGAAAGCGGCTGCGGGAAGTCGACGCTCGGCAAAACCGTGATGGGGATCTACACGCCGACGGCGGGCGACATCCGCTTCGCGGGGCGCGAGATCGGCCGGCTGGCGCGGGGCGAGCGACGCGCGGTGGCGAAAGACCTCCAGTACGTCTATCAGGATCCCGGCGCGTCGCTCGATCCGCGCTGGAAGGTGCTGCACTCGCTGCACGAGCCGCTCAAGATCCACACGCGGCTGTCGCGCGTCGAGCGCGACCGCGAGGTGCGCGCGATCCTCGCCGCGGTCGGGCTGCCGGACGCCCATCTCGACCACTATCCGCACGAGCTCAGCGGCGGACAGCAGCGCCGCGTCGGGCTCGCGCGCATTCTCACGCTGCGGCCACGCCTGGTCATTCTGGACGAGCCGACCTCCGGGCTCGACGTCTCGGTGCAGGCGAGCGTGCTGAAGCTGTTTCGGAGCCTGCAGCAGACGTTCGCGCTCACGTACGTGTTCATCTCGCACGATCTCTCGGTGGTGCGCGCGATGTGCGCGCGGATCGCGGTGATGTATCTCGGCAAGATCGTGGAGCTGGGCGACACCGCCGCGATTTTCGAGCGGCCGCGTCATCCATATACACAGTCGCTGCTGGCCGCCGTGCCCCTCATCGGGGCACGCCGGATCAGCCAGGACTTCCGCTTGGCGGGCGAGCCGCCGAATCCGCGCGACGTGCCGAGTGGCTGCCGATTCCGTACGCGCTGCCCGCTCGCCGAAGACCGGTGCGCCGTGGACGAGCCGGCGCTCCGGCTCGTGGATGGTCGTGCCGTGGCCTGTCACGTCGCATGACGGCGCTCGTCTCATTCCAGAACGTGCAGAAGACGTACCGATCGCTTCACGGCGTCGATTACTCGGCGGTCGAGCACTTCAGCGTGGAGATCTTCGCAGGAGAGTTCTTCTGCCTGCTCGGGCCCAGTGGCTGCGGCAAGACCACGGTCCTGAAGCTGCTGGCGGGGTTCGAATCGCCGACGGCGGGGCACATCCTCATGCAGGGCCATCCGGTGACGGGCGCCAGCCGCGACCGCGGTGTGGTCTTCCAGGGAGACGATTCGCTGTACGGCTGGCTCACCGCGGTCGAGAACGTGGAGTTCGGTCTCCGCATGCGCGGCATGGCCAGGTCCGAGCGGCGCGAGCGCGCGCTGCGCTATCTGCAGCTGGTCGGGCTGAGCGGCCAGGAGCAGAAATATCCCGCCGAGCTGTCGGGCGGGATGAAACAGCGGATCCAGATCGCGCGAGCGCTGGTGAACGAGCCCGCGATGCTGCTCATGGACGAGCCGTTCGCCGCGCTCGACGCGCAGACGCGTGCACTGATGCAGGCGGAGCTGGCGAGCATCTGGAAGACCACGCGCACGACGGTGCTGTTCATCACCCACGACATCGACGAGGCGATCACGCTCGGCACGCGGATCGGCGTGATGCGCGCCGGCCCGCGCTCTCAGGTCAAGGGCGTGATCGACGTTGCGCTGGACGGGGCGCGCAGCCGCACCGACGATGCGTTCCTGCGCTACTACAAGCAGGTGTATGAGATGATCCGCGACGAAGTCGCCAAATCCATCGCGCGCACGGACTGATCGATGCCCGCACCGGACTGATCGATGCCCGCACGCACACTGCAGCAGCTGTGGAACCGGTATGGCGGTTACGCGCTCGGCTTCGTCAGCCTGTTCCTGCTGTGGCATCTGGCGGCCGTCTATCTCGTCAGCTCGGTGCTGTTCCCACCGCCGGCGGTGGTCTTCCGCAAAGCGGTGACGCTGATCCGCACCGGCGTGCTGCTCGAGCACCTGTGGGCGAGCATTCAGCGCATCGTGGCCGGGTTCATCGCAGGCTCGCTGCTCGGGATTCCGATCGGCCTGGCCATGGGCTCGTTCCGGCCCGTGCGAAAGCTGCTCGAGCCCTACACCGAGTTTCTGAGGTTCATCCCGTCGGTGGC
The DNA here is from genome assembly GCA_036802765.1 of Candidatus Rokuibacteriota bacterium. Classification (GTDB taxonomy): domain Bacteria; phylum Methylomirabilota; class Methylomirabilia; order Rokubacteriales; family CSP1-6; genus AR12. The sequence continues at coordinate 2,780 of DAIRVP010000216.1, read as the reverse complement.
CATGATCACGGTCGCGGTGATCTGGTTCGGTATCGGCGAGGCGTCGAAGATCTTTCTGATCATCTACACGACGATCTTCATCGTCATCCTGAACACGGCCGCCGGCGTCTCCGCGATCGCGCCAAACAAGATCCGCGCCGCGCAAGCGCTCGGCGCCACGCGGGCCCAGATCTTCTTCCACGTCGCGCTGCCCGCGACGGTGCCGTACATCCTCACGGGGATGCGCCTGGCCATGGCGAACTCGTTCACGACGATCGTCGCGGCGGAGCTGATCGCCGCCAACGAGGGGCTCGGCAAGATGCTGTGGGACGGGCGCATGTTCATGCTGGTGGACGACATCTTCGTGTCGCTGGTCACGCTCGGACTGCTCGGATTCGTCGTGGACCGCATGTTCCGCTGGAGCATCTACACGTTCGCGGGGAAATATTCACCGGCGACCTGAGCGGTCGTCAGGAGGTGCAACGATCATGCTGCGATGTCTGCTCATGGTGAGCGCGCTGGTTGTCATGACCGGCGCCGCCCACGCGCAAACTAAGATGACGATCGCCACGGGTGTGGATCCCGTCTTCTCTGCGTTCTACGTGGCGCAGCAGGAAGGGCTGTTCAAGAAGCACGGGCTCGACGTGCGGATCAACACGGGACCGTCCGGCTCGGCCATGGTCGCGTTTCTCGTCAACGGGCAGATCGAGTCGGCGTTCGGCTCGGAGATCGCCGGGGTGAGCAACCACAACCTCGATCCCAACGTCGTCGTCGTCGCCCAGGCCACGCGTCTCGTGCGCTGGATCGGCCTCGTCGGCCGCAACATCGACAATCTGGAGCAGCTCAAGGGCAAGAAGGTCGGTGTGGCGCGCGGCTCCGGCGGCGAGGTCTTCTGGCTCGCCATGCTCGATAAGCTCAAGCTCAACGCCGCCGACTACACCGTCGTCAACGTCGAGGCGCCGGAGATGGTCGCGGCCCTCGAGCGCGGCAACATCGACGCCTACGCGGTGTGGGAGCCGTGGATCACGCGCGGGCTCGCCGCCGTCAAGAACACCAAAGTGCTGAAGGACCAGGAGGGCATTCTCGAGCAGGGCGTCTACATCTATATGAACCGGGCCTGGATCCAGAAGAACCCGGCGCCCGCCGACGCGTTTCTCCGCTCGCTCGTCGACGCCACCGAGATCATCAACGGCGATCGCAAGCGCGCCGCCAAGGACGTCTCCGACTTTCTGAAGAACCTCGATCCCCCGCTGGTCGAGCAGCTCATGACCAAGCTGCGCTTCGAGATGGTGTTCGACGACTTCACCGTCGGCATGTTTCGATTGGCGGAGTCGCAGCTCAAGCAGCAGGGCAAGCTGACGAAGCCGCTCGACTACAACGCGTTCCTCTACCCCGATCTCATGCGCAAGGTGCTGCCGACGAAGGTGAACTACAAGCCCTGACGTATCATTCGGCGCAGGAGAGGAGGCCGCCATGCGGGAGCAAGGAGCTGAACGGCGTGACTTTCTCAAGCGGCTGACTGTGTTGGCCGCCGCCGGTGCGGCGGGCGCGCGGGCGAAGCTGGCGCGGGCGGGCGAGACGCCAGGGAGGCCGGGGATGACAACGTCCTACAATTCCGAAGGCAAGTTCGAGCTCAAGGTCACCGACGTGGAGTTTCGGCGGGCCGCGGGCGGGCGGCAGCTGATGGCCCGCGTCTATCAGCCGCAGGGTGCCGGGCCGTTCCCGACGGTGCTCGATCTGCACGGCGGCGCCTGGCGGCGCAAGGACCGGCTCGCCGAGGAGCCGATGGACCGCGCCATCGCCGCGAGCGGCGTCCTGGTGGTGGCGATCGACCTGACGCTCTCGGATGAAGCGCCGTACCCGGCGTCCGTGCAGGATGCCAACTACGGCGTGCGCTGGCTCAAGTCCAGAGCCGGTGAATGGAACGGTGACGTGTCGAAGCTCGGCATCTACGGCAGCTCCAGCGGCGGCCACGTCGCTCAGCTCCTGGCCATGCGCCCGCGCGACGCACGCTACAACGCGATTGCGCTGCCCGCGGCCGGGCACCTCGATGCGACGGTGGCCTACGTGGCGACCCGCTCGCCGATCAGCGACACGTGGGCGCGCTTCCAGCAGGCGGAGCGGATGAAGCGCGACGGGATGATCGAGAACAACAAGATCTACTTCAACCCGTGGAACACGATCCACGAAGGCAATCCCCAGGAGATTCTCGAACGCCGCGAGCCGGTCGCGCTGGTGCCGATGCTGATCATGCAGGGCGCGCTCGATGACAACGTGCTGCCGGCCGTGCAGGAGAAATTCGCGGCGACCTACAGAGCGGCGGGTGGCGTGTGCGAGCTGACCGTCTTCGAGAACAGCGAGCACGAGTGGGTCGCCAAGCCGGGACCGCAGACCGACCGCGCCCGGGAGATGGTGAAGGCGTTCATTGCGCGTCAGTTGAAGGCATAACAGCGGAGGTGTGACATGGCACGCGACGGCTATCTGATCCTCGACAGCGATCTTCACATGATGGAGCCGGACGATCTCTGGGCCCGCTACCTCGAAGGGCCCCATCGGGCGAGCTTGCCGCGGTTCTTCGGCGGACAGCAGCGAACGCTCGAACCGAGCTCCGAGGACAAAGGCAACGCCGATTCGATCATGGGGATGGAGGTGGCGGGACTGGCGATCCCCGCGCACGGCAAGGCGTCCGCCGCCACCGCGTCCAGTCGCGAGCTGCGCCGGCGGAGCCGGGCCCGGCATCCTCATTTCCAGGTCGCGCGTGGCCGCGGCTTCGACCCGGAGTCGACGCTGACCGCGATGGA
>DAIRVP010000215.1:7882-8498 GCA_036802765.1 Candidatus Rokuibacteriota bacterium | reverse complement strand
ATCTCGTGCTTGGCCAGAACGATCGATTCGTGGAGGGCGAAGAGCGTCAGGACCGCCCACAGGTAGAGAAAGACGCCGGCAAGGCGCCGCGCGCCGCTCACGAGGCGGTCTGTGAGGCCGCGTGACGCTGGCGCCGACGTCATCGCGCTCGGGCGCCGACCCGGCTCACGCCATGATGTTGACGCCACCGCCGACGTCTATCGTGGTGCCGGTGATGCGCCGCGCGTACGGCGTGGCAACGTAGGGATTCACGCGACGGTGATGCGCTCGGCTGCGTCAGAGAGCTCCGCGCGCTTCAACTCCCACGGCACCGAGTGATAGAACTGACGCTCCCAGTGCAGCAGCGAACGGTCCATGCAGTTGGGCGAGGCCACGAAGTGATTCGCGAGCAGCACGCGGCCGCGCAGGAACGCTTCGTCGAACTGCCGGTCCTCGGCCACCGGCTCGGCTGCCGCCTTCATCTGCTGCAGCGTCCGGTCAGCGACCACGCCCATTCGCAGGAGCTGCCAGGCCTGGACGACTTGTGCGAGATAGGTCGAGAAGTTCCGCGCCGAGGCCTGCACCATCTCCGCCCAGCGCCCCTCGGCCGCCTGCCGCGCGGCCTTTTCGGGCCTGG
>DAIRVP010000215.1:0-7872 GCA_036802765.1 Candidatus Rokuibacteriota bacterium | reverse complement strand
CGCGCGGCCTGGCGAAGATCGACCCGTGCATGCGACGCCGGTAGGCTCGCCGGTCCGCCGGCCTGGCCCGGGTCATGATGTTGCGGAACCGCTCCAGCGCGTGGACGCTCTCGGCCAGGTGGGCCACGCTGTCGGCGAAAGCCGGATGGCTCCGGTGTGTCCCGATGAAGTCCCGGATGTCCGCAATCAGCCGCTCGAACACCACGCGACCACGAGAGTCCGTGTTGTCCGGAGCGATCTGGCGGCCGACCGTGTTGAGCGCCTGGATGTCGTTGGTGCCCTCCCAGATGCAGAGCACCTGGGAGTCCTTGAGACGTTGCGAGACCGGCGTCTCGGCCATGAAGCCGATGCCGCCGTAGGCATTCATGCCCTCGTTGAGCGTGCGGATGTTGTCGTCGGTGACCTGCGCCTTCACCAGCGACGTGTAGATCGACGCGTAGGTCTCCTCGTCCGCCTTGTCGCGTCGTGCGCGGTCGGCACGGTCGCGAAGATCCAGATAGGCCGCCGACACGGCGCCGAGAGCGGTGCGCAACGTGTCCCGCTGGCGCTTCAGGACGGCCTCTTCCCGCTCGAGCGCGGCGATGGCGCCGGAATCCTTGCGAAACGTCAGACGTCCCAGCTCCGCTTTGCCGAGACGCCGGTCGACGGCGGCCAGGCCCTTCTCGATCTCGGCGATGCGACGCTGCTGATCGGACGACAACGCGAGGGCCTTCGTCTCTTTCGCGACGACCTCCAGCTCGTGCTCCAGCGCTCGGTCCGACGCGTCGCGGATCTCGGTGAGCCGCTGCGTGAGCCCGCGTCCGCCCAGCGTCCGGGCGAACATGTCGAGCAGCACCTTCTTCTGGCTTGCGTGATGGAAAATCGGGCTCGGGCCCTTGCGTCCCCGATCGGTCACGGCCTGACCCTGCGTGCGCTCGGTGTTGTAGATCAACGCGTCGAGACACGTGGCCATCGCCTGCGCGCGGGCGGCCGTGCCGGTCTCATGGCGCATGTAGTTCATCATGAAGAACATCTTCTTCATCCCCGAGGGCTGCAGGATCTCGTCCTCGAGGTCAGGTGCGATGAGCAAGCCGCGTGCGTCGTCGAACTTGAGCACGGCGGTGGGGCTCGTCGTCATGCCGTGTTTGTGCTCGATGGACTGGGTGAAGACGCGGTTGAACTCACCGGGCCGGCCCTCCTCGTCGATCCAGAACTTCGGCACCATGAAGAGCGAGATAGCGCGCGTCCCCCGCTGGGAGATGTTCTTCACCTTCGCCAGGACGATGTGGACGAAGTTGTCGGACATGTCGTGATCGCCCGCGGTGATGAAGATCTTGGTTCCGTTGATCCGAAAGATCTCGGTGCCCTCGATACGCTCGGCCGTCGTCGCGACGGCGCCGAGGTCGGAGCCGGCCTGAGGCTCGGTCAGGCACATCGTGCCCTGGAAGCGTCCGTCGTAGAGCCCCGGAATCAGCACGTCCTTCATCCACTCGTTGCCGAAGTTTTGCAAGATCAGGCTCGCCCCCTGCGTCAGCTCGAAGGAGGTCCCCATGGCGACGCTGCCGGCATTGACGATTTCCGAGACGAGATCGAGGAATCCGTGCGGAAGCTCGAGCCCGCCGAATCGACGCGGAACGTAGAAGCGGCCGAAGCCGCTTCGGTAGTACTCCTGGAAGGCCTCCTTCAGGCCGGAGGGCGTCACCACGGCGCGTTGCTCGTTCTCCTCGCCGGGAACGAACCGGCAGTGGATCTGCTCGGCCGTGCGTTTGCCTCGGTTGAGGGAGTTCTCCGCGTACGTCGTCACCTTGCGGAGCAGGGGAGCGAGCTTCTCGCGATTCCAGGCGGGATCCAGCCGGTCGACCTTGTACACGTGGAAGGCGTCGAACTCGAGGCTGCGTAGGTCCACCTTGAGCGGGGCGTCCGAGAGCGGCTCGATCGGCTCCGGCGACATCGGCGCTCCCGCGCGGGCACCGGCGGACTGCTTGGGCCGCTTGGCCTCAGCGGCCCGCTCGAGCGCCTCCTTCTGCGCATCGGTCAGGCTCGCCGCCATGAGCGCGCCGAGCTCCTTCAGGAACGCGAGGCCGTCGCCCTGGATGGGCACGTCGGCCATGCGCATGAGCGGCGCCTCGGCGTCGGTGTTGACCGCCACGATGCTGCCGCAGTCCTTGATGCCGACCCAGTGCTGGGGCGCGCCGCTCACGCCGACGCACACGATGACCTTGGCGGTCACCGGGATGCCGGACACGCCGATCTGGGTCGCCCGCGGCAGCAGCGCGGCATCCGTGACGACGCGCGTGCCGCCGATCGACGCCCGGGCGCCGGTGGCGAGCAGCAGGCTCAGCAGCTTCTTGGCCTCGATGACACCCTTGGCGCCGATGCCGGCGCCGACGTCGAGCACGACGTCGGCGTCCTTCAGTTGGACGCCCTCCTGCCGCTCTGGGGCCACGAGATCTCCGACGAAGCGCACGTCGCCGCCTTTGACGTCTACGCCCTCGGCGGCGACGATGGCGGCGTTCTCGCGGGCGACGGCCGCCACCCCTGTCGACGCGAACGCGAGGCTCGTGAAACGCGATGACGGTCGATCCCGGCGCAACACGCGGCCGGCGTACGCCTCGGACGTCACGACCCATCCAGCCGGTCCCGGCTCGAGACCGCGGACCGCGCCGATGACGTCTCCACCGGCGAGACCGGCGCAATAGGACAACAGATCGCGCGAGCGCAGCGACGACGAGCCCCAGAGTGAATCGACGCCGATCTTCTGGCAGATCGCGTCGGTCGCGCACGCCAGCTTGCGCGCGGAATAGCGCGAGACGTCGCCCGTGAGGAACCAGACCCGATTCGCGCCGTGGGCCGACAGCGTCTGGAGCAGCCGCGGACGATCGCCGTCCTCCATGACCACGTCCGCCGCAAGCTTCCTGGCCTGCGCGAGCGCGAGCAGTTCGAGCGTGGCGTTCTGGACGGCTCCGGACGCGTCACGTTCGCCGATGATGAGCACGGTTTTCATGGTGTCCCTGTTCGCCTTTCAGCCCTGGAAGCGCCGGAGCATCTCGGCGACCCGGCCCACCGATTCCGGCCCCGACGCCACGACGGGTTGGGCCTGGCGCTCGGGAGGATTCACCAGCTCGGAAGGACCGGCCTCAGCGGTCGCGATGCCCAGCTCGGCGAGCGTCGTCTTGCGCGCGCCACGCTTCTCGAGCTTCTCGATCAGGTCGTACTCGTCCGAGGGATCGTTCCCAATTCCGCACGATTCGTCGGCGGAGACACAGACGGGCAAGGCCACGTCGATCTCTTGTGTGCCGTCATCGGTGACCTGCGTGAGGTGGGCGCGTTGATCCTGGATGCGGAGCGAGACGACGTTAGAGAACAGCTCCCAGCCGAGCTCGGCGGCCACCAGCCCCGGCAGCGTGTCGCGTCCAGTGTCCTGCTCCACGCAGCCGAGCCCGAGCACCTGAATGTCCTCGAGCTTGTGAACCTGCGCCGCGAGCATCCTGGCCACGACGGGCTCCGGCAGCCGATGCGATCGCGACTCGCCGAGCTCCCAGACCTCCTGCGCGCCATAGACGAAGCAGTGCACGCGTGTGACGTCGTCCAGACCGCCAATGGAGAGAATCTGGAAGCGGGCCCCGCTCGACTTGACGAGCTGGATCGCGCGGACGTCGCCCTCGTTCTTCACCAGCTCGACGCGGTCGGCGACGATGCCGTTGTCGACGATCTTCAGCGACGACAGATCCCGGGGGTTGAAGGTGCGACGCATCACGCAGGCAGCTTGCATGGCCGATCCCTCAGTTGAACCGGTAGGGGAGCCCGCGGTTGCGCGCTCCGTGCTTGCCGGCCAGATTGTTCGGCACGCGATATTCGAGATTGCCGTAGGGGCAGGCGCTCTCGCAGTTGCCGCACTCGAGGCAGCCTTCGGCGTTGACCGCACGCCAGGTCGTGCGCGTCGTGCGCAGGGCGATCATCGCCGGCCGTTCCACCGCATCCGGGTCGATGACGGGCGCCCCGCCCGGCGTCAGCACGATCGCTTGACACGGATCCGAGGTGAAGCACGCTTCCGTGACGCAGGCGCCGCAGATCGCGCCGTCCTTGATGTAGATCTCCGGCTGGCCCTTGGCCTCCGCGTTGAGCGCCATGTATTCGGCATGCGTACGCGGGGCAATTCCGGCAGCGTCGGCTGCGCCATTGCGCGAGCCGAGCCGGCGCCCCGCGGCGGCCATAGCGGCGTAGAAGGTCGGCGATTCGACGACGCGGTGGATCAGCGTGAAGCGCCGACTCAGGACGCGGCGCCCGATCCAGCTCGCGCGCAATGCCGCGTCGTACTCGTGCAGGTCGCCAGCGAGCCCCGCGCCCCTGATGCGTTCGCCCACGACGTCGGCGCCGATCGCGCCGGAGGCCATCGCGATGTTCACGCCGTGCTTGCGGACGAAGTCCACCAGACCCAACGCATCGCCCAGCGGCAGATAGCCGGGGTGATTCCAACGGGTCATGTGCTTGACGTGCAGCTCGGGCAGCCGGCAGGCCGACCACTCCACCGGCTCGGCGTCGTCGGTCAGACGACGCATGACGGGATGCTTCAGACATTCGTTCATGACCTCGTGGGGCTGCAGGCCGGAGCGATGTCCGAACGTGGGGTCATAGAGCACCGTGATGTGCAGCATGCCGTCGCCCGGATAGATGCCGACGATGCCGGGCAGGGCGGGAATGCGGTCGGATATCTCGCCGGCCAGCTCGAGCACGCAGCCCTGCTTGTCGTCGGCCAGGCCGAAGCGCTCGTTGATGCGGGCATTGTCGAGACGCGCCACGAGCTTGACGCCGAAGAAGTAGTCGGCGTGCTCGTTGTCGAGCGTTCGCCCGGCCAGATGCCGAGAGAACGTCGCGCCGGCGCCGGTTCCGTCCGCGACCACGTGCGCGAAATATTGCTGACCCGACGTGAGCGCGACGCCAACGACCGTTCCTTTGTCGTCGACGATCAGGCGATCCGCCGTCTGGGCGAATCGGAGGCGAAAGAATCCCTCGAGCCTGCGCGCCTCGAGCTTCTCCCACATCCACGAGTACAAGGCGATCTTCGTGACCATGTATCCGGTGGAAGCGTTGCGAAAGATCCGTGATTGCTCGAGCGGCAATCGGAACTCCCCCCCGGCCTTGGACACCAGTCGCAGGTTGTCGCGCTCCCGCGTGATGGCGCGGTCGAACGGGCAATCGTCGAAGAACTTCGGGTCGTCGGGAAAGATGATCGGGTCCGCGGGCCAGAAGGCGCCACCGTAGACGGACCGGATGCCGGGTTTCTCGCCGCATTCGAGCACGAGAATCGGCGGCCTATCTGTGGATGGTCGCAGAACACCACGATCGATCAGCCGCTTCACGAAGCCGAACCCCGCGGGGCCGGCACCCAGCACCAGCGCCGTGCCGGTCTCGCCTGCCGGAATCTCGCTGCGCGGACAGAAATCGAAGCCCAGGCGGGCAGCCGCCGCGGCATCCCAAGTTCCCGCAGAGACGTGCGCGTGGATCTCGTCGAACGTCGATCGATGCATCCCCCGCCCCCCCGAGCACGTATCTCATATGCGCACCGGTCAGAACGCCACGGGACTTTCGCCGTAGGCCTTTGAGACCTTCGTTCACCTCGCCGTGATTTACCTCAGGGCGATTGCGTCCAGTACCCTCTGCCGCTATCGCGCCACAGCTCTTCCGCGACGATTCGGCGGCGATCCGAGGAGACGTAGCCGTCGACGACCACCGCGTCGCCGGTGCGAAGCCCACGGTAGGAGGACTGGTCGGCCTGCGTGAGGTCGATGACGACCGAGGCTCCTGTGTCGGTCATCACCTGCATGCTGTTCCCCGCGATCCACTGCACCGAGCCGACGAATCGGACGATCTGTTGGGCTTCGGCCGCGGCCGGGGCGAGCGTGAGCAACAGCGCGGCGGCAAGCACCGATCGCAGCGTCGTCACAGCGATGCCGGTTCACGCCGCGCCGGCGACGACGGCCAGCGTGTGTTCGGCGATCATCCGTTCTTCGTCGGTGGGAATGACCCAGACCGAGACGCGAGAATCCGGCGCCGAGATGCGCGGCCCGCCCGCGCGGTTCGTCCTCTCGTCCAGACGGATGCCGAGCCAGGCGGCGCTGACGCAGATGCGGGCGCGAATCTCGGGCGAGTTTTCGCCGATACCCGCGGTCAGCACCAGGCCGTCGAGGCCGCCGAGCGCGCCGGCGAGCGACCCCAGCTCGCGACGGATCCGATAGACGAAATAGTCGAGGGCACGCTGCGCAGCGGGCGCCTCGCTCGCCAGCAGGTCGCGAACGTCGTTGCTGATGCCGGACAGACCGCGCAGTCCCGCCTCGCGATACAGCAGGCGCTCGACGTCCGCGGCGCTCCAGCCCTTTTGACTCAGGAGATAGAGCAGGACCCCGGGGTCCAGCTGACCGCAGCGCGTGCCCATCGGCAGTCCATCGAGAGCGGTAAAGCCCATCGTGCTGTCCACGCTGCGGCCCGCGCACATCGCGCACATGCTCGCTCCGCTCCCGAGATGCGCGACGACCACGCGGCCGAGCGCGATCTGGGGCGCGACGTGTGGCAGCGCGCGCGCGATGTACTCATAGGAAAGTCCGTGGAAGCCGTACCGTCGAACGCCTTCCTTATAGAGAGCGTCCGGCAGCGCATACCGGTCGGCCACGTCGGCATGGCAGCGATGAAACGCGGTATCGAAGCACGCGACCTGTAGCGTGCCGGGAAAACGCCCCTGGATCGACCGGATCGGACCGATGTTGTAGGGCTGGTGCAGCGGCGCCAGCGGGACGAGCCGCTCGAGCGCATCGAGCACGCTGTCATCGACTTTCACCGGCGCCGCGTAATCGGGTCCGCCGTGCGCGACACGATGGCCCACGGCCAGCGGCAGTCCACCGCCGAGGTGTGTGCGAAGCCAGCCGCCGACGGTCGCCATCGCCGCCGAGATGTCGCGGACGTCGTCGATCGCATACTTCTGGTCCGTGAGCGCGCCGCCCTGCGCGTCCCGCACACGCAGGCGGGGCTGCGTGCCGATTCCGTCCATCTGCCCTTTGAGGATGGGTCGAAGCGTGCGCCCGGCGTCGACCGCGTACGACGAGAATTTGATGCTCGAGGAGCCGGCATTGACGACGAGGATCGTGTCCGCCATCGCGTTAGGCCGCGATGAGTCCCGCCCGCCGCCGGGCGGCCGCATAGAGCGCGGCCACGCCGCACGAGGCGATGCGAGCGCGTTGGGTGTCGGCGCGACTGGTCAGGATGATCGGCACGCGCGCGCCGAGCACGACTCCGGCCGCATCGGCACGGGACAGGAACGTCAGGTTCTTCGCCAGCATGTTGCCCGCCTCGAGGTCGGGGACGACGATGACATCGGGATCGCCGGCGACCTCGGACGTGATTCCCTTCGTCCGCGCCGCCTCCGCGCTGATCGCGTTGTCGAACGCCAACGGGCCGTCGAGGACGGCGCCCTGGATCTGCCCACGGTCCGCCATCTTGCAGAGTGCGGCGGCGTCGATGGTCGAGGGGATCTTCGACGTCACGGTTTCCACCGCGGACAGGATCGCGACTTTCGGCCGCTCGATCCCGAGCGCCCGCGCGAAGTCGACCGCGTTCTGGACGATGTCACGCTTGTCGTCCAGGGTTGGGAAGATGTTCACGGCGGCGTCGGTCACGAGCAGGGCCTTGTGGTATGTCGGCACGTCCATCACGAAGACGTGGCTCACGCGCCGATCGGTCCTCAGCCCCGTCTCCCGCCGAACGACCTCGGCCATCAGCTCGTCGGTGTGCAGGCTTCCTTTCATCAACAGCTCGGCTCGCCCCAGCCGAACGAGCTCGACGGCCCGTGCCGCAGCCGCGTGACTATGGGGCGCGTCGACGATTTCGTATTTCGTGACGTCC
>DAIRVP010000214.1:0-8498 GCA_036802765.1 Candidatus Rokuibacteriota bacterium | reverse complement strand
CTCGCCCGCCCAGGTGAACGCGCCCATGTCCAACGACGTGGGTAGCCCGTTGGGGAATCGAACCCGTGTTTTTCCGGGCTGGACGATAAGAATGCGTCCTAAGGGGCCGGGAGCCCCTTGCGACCCCGTCCAACCGTCCGGTTCACCTCGAAACGGAAGGGGACGGAGGGTGCTTTCGGACCGTCCGTAGCGGGCCCCCGCAACCATGAACGACGAGGGGGTTAGCGGACCTCGACCCGCTAGCCCCTTCGTTTACCCAGACTTCACCCAGGAATTGCTCGTCGGTCCGAACGCCGGCGTCTTCGTGTTCAGCCCTCGAGTGCGCTTGCGACGTTATTTGCTGTCGCATTCATGTCGTCCCATCGTCTCCTCACACGAGCGCCGTTCGACGTGACTGCATCATCGACGATCTGCGCGATCTGATCGAGGAATTCCATGGCGTCCTTCGGTTGGTGCGAGATCAGAGCGGCCCCACGATCGCCTCACCGAGGGCGATGAGGCCCATGAGGGAGCACGTGGCCACGGCAATCATGCGGAGGGCGCGCTCGGGCACCCACGTCCGCACTTTGGTGCCGACGAGCATCGCCGCGGCGCCTTTCGTCACCAGGGCGAGGACGCCACCGACCCACACGGCTAGCGGCAGTTGGGTCTGCGCCGCAATGGCCGCGGCCGCGATCTGGCCTGGATCGCCCCACTCCGTGAGGAACAGCGTGCCGAACGAGACGGCGGCCGCCTGCGGCCAGGTCCGCGCCGCCTCGCGCTCGCTCCCGCCGCCACGCCGGAACCAGATGACGGCGGCGGTCGCGAAGAAGACCGTGGCGCTCAACAGCGCGGTCCAGAGCGACGGGATCTTCGCAAGCGCCGAGCCCGCCATGACAGCGACGCCCATCTTTCCGCTGAATGCCAGCGCCATGGCGGCCAGCACCAGGCTAGCGCGAAAGCGGGCGGCAAGGCTGGCCGCCGTATAGAGGAGCTTGTCGCCTACCAGCTCGGCGACGAGCACGGTCGAGTAGGCGGCCAGGAGAACGGCGCCGAATCGCACGGTTCGCCGACTATACGACGTCGCGTCCTCGGGTGGCCAGAAGGCGCCGGCTGTCGTAGAGTGCCCTTTCGCGCGTCGATCGCGCGGAGGTGTATCGATGACCGTCGATCCGAAAGTCTTCAGCTCGCTGCGATGGCGCCTGGTCGGTCCTCACCGCGGCGGCCGTGTGGTGGCGGTGGCGGGCGATCCCGTCGATCCCATGACCTTCTACTTCGGCGCCTGCGCGGGCGGGGTGTGGAAAACCACCGACGGGGGGATGACGTGGGAGAACGTCTCCGACGGCTTCTTCCGGACCTCGGCCGTCGGCGCCATCGCCGTCGCCCCGTCCGATCCCAACGTGATCTATGTCGGCACCGGCGAGGGCTGCATCCGCGGCAACGTCTCCCACGGCGACGGTGTCTATCGCTCGACCGACGGCGGCCGCACGTGGACGAACCTGGGCCTCCGCGACACGCGGCACGTCACGCGCGTGCGCGTCGATCTCAAGGACCCGGAGCTCGTCTATGTTGCCGCCCTCGGGCACGCCTTCGGCCCCAACCGCGAGCGCGGCGTGTTCCGCTCGAAGAACGGTGGCCGGACGTGGGAGCACGTGCTCGCCCGCAGCGAGCGCGCCGGCGCCGCCGATCTCGCCATGGATGCGCGCAACCCGCGCGTGCTCTTCGCCACCATCTGGCAGGCCCAGCGCTCGCCGTGGCGGATGGTCAGCGGCGGCCCGGAATCGTCGCTGTGGCGCTCGACGGACGGCGGCGACACGTGGAGCGACATCACACGCAACCCCGGCCTGCCGCGCGGCGTGCTCGGTCGCATCGGCGTCACGGTGTCGCCGGTCGATAGCCAGCGTGTCTACGCGATCGTCGAGGCCGAGGACGGGGCGCTCTTCCGCTCCGACGATGGCGGCGCCACCTGGAAGCGGTACAGCGAGGAGGCGGGCCTGCGCGGCCGGCCCTGGTACTACATGCATGTCTTCGCCGATCCTACCGACGTCGACACGCTCTGGGTCCTCGACTACGCGGCGTGGAAGTCCGTCGACGGCGGCAAGACGTTCTTCGAGGTCGCCACGCCGCACGGCGACAACCACGACCTCTGGATCGATCCCGCCAACCCGCGACGGATGATCGAAGGCAACGACGGCGGTGCGTGCGTGTCGTTCAACGGCGGGATGTCGTGGTCGACGATCTACAACCAGCCGACCGCGCAGTTCTACCACGTCTGCGCCGACCAGCAGGAGCCGTACCGGATCTACGGGTCGCAACAGGACAACTGGGCGATCTGCCTGCCGAGCCAGTCGACCCGTGGCGTCATCACCCAGGCCGACTGGATCCAGCCCGGTGGCGGTGAGAGCGGCTACATCACGATCAAGCCGACCGATCGCGCCATCGTGGTCGGCGGTGCCATCGGTACCGGGCCCGGCACGGGACGACTGATCCACTACGACCACCGTTCGGGGCAGGAGCGGATGATCGCGGTGTGGCCCGAGCAGTACGGCATGGGCGTGGCCGCCGCCGAGCACCGCTACCGCTTCCAGTGGACGTTTCCCGTCTTCTACTCGCGCTGGGAGCCGAACGAGCTCTGGATCGCGGGCAACCACATCTTCCGCTCCACCGACGACGGGCACTCTTGGGAGGTCGTGAGCGGTGACCTCACCTGCAACGACCCGGACAAGCTGCAACAGTCGGGCGGGCCGGTCACCAGCGACAACACCGGCGCCGAGATCTACTGCACGATCTTCGCGCTCGTCGAGTCTCCTCACGAGCGCGACGTGCTGTGGGCGGGCACGGACGACGGCCTCGTGCAAATCTCCCACGACCGCGGCAAGACCTGGCGGACGGTCACCCCGCCCGGACTGCCGGAGTGGGCGCTCATCAGCGTGATCGAGCCCTCGCCCCACGATGCCGGCACCTGCTACGTCGCGGCGACCCGCTACAAGCTCGATGACACGCGGCCGTACCTCTTCCGCACGACGGACTACGGGGCGACGTGGACCGGCATCACCGACGGCATCGACGACGGTGAGTTCACACGGGTGATCCGCGAGGATCCGAACCGGCGCGGGCTACTCTACGTGGGAACGGAGACGGGGCTCTGGATCTCGTCCGACGCCGGCGCCCGGTGGCAGCGCTTCGCCACGAACCTGCCCGTCACGCCGATTCACGATGTGATCGTCAAGGGCACCGACCTCGTGGTCGCCACGCATGGCCGCTCGTTCTGGATCCTCGATGATGTGACGCCGCTTCATCAGGCCGCGCCCGATGGTGAGGCGCCGGCGCACCTGTTCGCACCGCGCCGCACGGTCCGCTGGCGCGCCTATCGCGGCCACGGGATGAAGCCGGCGCCCGGGGGCCTCGGCTACCGGCTGGCCGGCGCCGTCGGCTACTCGTATCGCCAGGTCGAGACGCCCACCGGCGAGAAGAGGGAGGCGCTGCTCGACGCCGGCGAGAATCCGCCCGACGGCGTGATCGTGCACTACTGGCTACGGGACAAGCCCGCGGGCGACATCAGCCTCACCTTCCTCGACGTGAGCGAGCGCGAGCTCCGGACGTTCAGGAGCCGCCGACCGGATAAACCCGCCGACACCGATACTTCGCTGCCCGTCGCCAAGACGTCGGCCGAGACCACGGACGAGGAGCCGCGGCTCACGACGGACCCCGGCAGCAACCGCTTCGTGTGGAACCTGAGGCTGCTCGACGCGCCCAAGCTCCCGGAAAACAAGGGACGGGGAGGGACTGCGGAGATGCTCGCCGGGCCCAGGGTCCCGCCCGGCGCGTACCAAGTCCGGCTCACCGTGGACGGACGCTCGTGGACGCAGCGGTTCGAGATCGCGATGGATCCGCGGGTGCCCACGAGCGTCGGGGACCTCGGCCGGCAGTTCGAGTGGGTCGCGACCGTGCACGCCAAGCTCTGCGAGACCCACCAGGCCGTGCTCACGCTGCGCGACGTGCGGGGGCAGGTGGAGGGCTGGGCGCGGCGGGTAGAGGTGCAGGCGGTCAAGGACGCCGCCCGGAGCCTCACCGAGCGCTTGACGGCGATCGAGAGCGCGCTGGTACAGGTCAAGTCCGAAGACCCTCGCATGTTCCCATCGAAGCTCAACTCGCGGCTGGCGACGCTCCTGCCGCTCGCCGAGTACTCGGATGCCCCGCCCACGGCGGCGCTGGTCGCGACCTACGAGTCGCTCGCCACGCGCATCGACGCCGAGCTCGCACAACTCGAACGCTGCTTCGCCCAGGACGTGCCGGCATTCAACGCCCTCTGTCGCACCTCGAACGTGGAGGCGATCCCGGTACCGGACCGCAGGCGTCCGACGTGATGAAGCTGCGACATAGCTCCCAAACGTTCACCCAGGAATTACCCAGGAAGCTGCGGCCAACGAGAGCCAAGAGTCCCCAAGCCGCCGCTCACGTGAGAGGCGCTAATTTACGAGGCGTTGTTTGTGGCGCGTTGGGTCCAGTCTCCACTTGAAGAGGGCTCGTAACCCAAAGGTCGGTAGTTCAAATCCAGCCGCACAACCATAGACTCAGAGGCGGCAGGGCGCTCCCTCGACGAGCCGCTATCGGCGTGCAATCAAATCGCGAACTTGAATTATGCAAGTTCGATCAGGTCCCGTTGGGGCCACGCCAGTGGGACGTGTTCGTCGCCGCGACCAAATCCCTCCATCTCGATCTTGGAGCCGGCAAGCAGCTTCCGCAGCATCTGCGGGCCTGGGTCGTGTTCTGAGCTAGGAGGGCCTTTACGTCGGTCACACGCTCGTGTAGTTCGCGCTTAAGTTTCGACTCGTCGAGCGACTCGATACCCGCGAGTTCAGAGAGCTTCGTTAGCTCGGCGGCAAGGACGTTCTTTGCGCTGCTTTTCCTCGTTCAGCCGGGTGATGATTTCGTCTTTCGGGGCCGCGCCCTCGGCCAAGGCGTCCATCAGGCGATCCATCTTCGTCACGAGGAGCGACAGTTCGCGGTCGATCTGGGTCCGGCGATCCAGGTGCTTCTCCAGTCCGGCCCGGAGCCGAGTCAAGGCTTTGTCGACGGCACGATCGAGGATTCGCGCATCGAGGACCTCAGCGATCGAGCCCAGCAGCGCCCGATCCACGATGTCCTGTTGCAGCGCAACGGCGTTCGTACACGTCCCCCGGCGCTTGTAGTCTAGGCAGACGTAATAGGGGACATGGCGCCCTATCGGTTCTGCGAATCCCCGTAGGTCGGTCCCAACTGGCCCATCGCAGGCCGTGCATTTAGCAAACCCGGTCAGCAGGTAGGCCGACTCATCACTGAATCGCGGCCGACCCATCAGCTTCCGGCCGTCGCGCGTCCGAGAGAAGCGCGCCGACGCGCACGATAGCCGCTCGTCTACCTTGGCCGCGAGCTCCGTGGAGATGATCTGCAGCTCAGGCGCCGGCACGCCTGGGAGCCGTGCTCGCCATTAGCAGCCTGTCTATGTCGGCCGGTCGAATGAGGCGTGTCGCGGAGAATCGCGCGGAGCTACTCGAGCGAGTACGCCTCTACCGTTCGTCCGCCGTTAGCTTGTCGAGGGCGGTGAGCAACGCGACACGGACCGACTCCATCGTGTACGGGTCGTCGGGATGGGGTTCGCGACCTTCTCGCTGAAAGTATGGCCGCTCGCCGAACTCCCGGCCCCACTCCACGTCGGCCTCTCGAACGAGCTCTCGCAGGAGAGACTCGGACCTGAGAACTTGCCGAACGTAGTCGGCCAGTATCGTGAGCGGCTGATCGGGCTTGCCTGACAGGCGAGCGCTCTTGCTCACGCCGCGTGACACAACGCGTCCTAGAACACCGCTGGCATCCATCAGATGGCGACGCAGGAACTCCTCGATGACGAGTTCGGCCTGACGCCCACGGGACACTGGAGACGCGCCCTTCATCATGCCGCTACCGGCCATCCGCGCGATGGCCTCGCTGGGCGAGAACTTCCGATTTGCGCGGATCTCCCGCTCAAGTTCAGCGTCATCGCTAGAAGGGTTCGGGTCACGATGCTCAGTCATAGTGACCATTCAGACTCGAACATGCCGCGCGGGAAATGTGCTAGAGCCAAGCGGTCCCGCGGATGCAACGTTCGGCTCCTAAGCTTGAGCGTTCGTGCCGTAGACGCCGCTCGGAGAACAGCGCACGCCCGCCCGTCACCCGCGGGCGCAACGTGAAATACCTCGCGTGCCATGGTCGGCGGGGCTCGAGAAAAATCCTCGCGACTCGTTGACATGCTCGTCGAGCACGGCAGCCGGAGCGCCTCATGATCCGCCGCGACGCGTTCGGCCAGACGACATTCCGCCCTGCCCGCGCCAGACCGGCAGCTGACCGAAGCGAATCCATGTCCGAAGCCGTGGCACCGGCCCGAATCGCCTCGGAGAAGCCGCACGTGCACTTCTAGGAGCGCCTGACGTAGCATTTCGGCGATGCGCGGCACCTGGCTGCGGCAGGCCGTTGAAAGATCGGCAGCGGGCGTGCTCGGGGAAGTGTCAGGCGTCGCTGAGCCGCGGACGGCGCCAGCGGGCGCTTGATGAGAAGCGAGAGCGCGTGGTCGAACTGCTCCGACTGGCCCTTCGCATCGTGGAGGATCGAGTAATGAACCGCCGCGCCTTCGTCACAGGCCTCGGAGCTGTGCTTGCCGCGGCGCTTGCTGCACGGGCGCAGCCACGTAAGGCCCCAGTCGTCGGTTACCTTGGGTACGACGCGCCGGGTTCCGATCCAACGGGAATTGCGGGACTGCGCGATGGTCTCCGCGAACTCGGTTACGTCGAGAACCAGAACATCTTCATCGAATACCGGTTTGCGGAGAGCCAGGATGATCGCTTGGCCGCGCTGATTCGGGAGTTGATGATCCTGAAAGTCGACCTGCTTCTTGCGCAGGGGACGGCGGTCACCGCGGCCGCCAAGCGAGCGACCGCGACGATCCCGATCGTCGCAGTGGCTGGGGATCCGTTGGGGTCTGGGTTCGTTCAGAGCCTGGCGCGGCCGGGCGGGAACATCACGGGGCTATCCACCGGCCAGGCCGCGAATTTCGGCGGGAAGTGGCTCGAGATCGTCAAGGCGACCATTCCGCAGGCCTCACTCGTCGGCGTCATCTTGAATCCGACGAACCGGAGTAGCGTGGAACGCCTCAGCGAAATGGAGTCCGTGGCGCCGAGCCTGGGTCTCCGGGTCATGTCGCACGTGGTGAAGAAGTCGGCCGATATCGATGATGCGTTCGTCGCTGTGACAAGGGCACACGTCGCCGCCGTCGTGATCATGGCCGACCCGCTCGTGGTCGGCGAGAAGGCCCATGTCGTGAAAGCCGCCGCCGCCCACCGGGTCCCGGCGATCTACGGGTTTCGCGAGTTTGTCGATGCTGGCGGTTTGATGTCGTACGGAGCGAATCTCGCAGATCTGTGGCGGCGGGCGGCGACCTATGTCGATAGGATTTTGAAAGGCGCCAAGCCTGCCGACCTTCCCGTCGAGGAGCCCAGGAAGTTCGAACTGATCATCAACCTCAAGACCGCCAAGGCTCTCGGCCTCACCATCCCGCCGTCGCTGCTGCTGCGGGCGGATCAGGTTATTGAATGAAGGCCGAGGTTCGCGACAGAATGCTGAGGACTGGATGCGTCGCAAGCACTCGTGCCTGCTGTGCCGACGTCAGCTCGTCCACCTCGCCGGCCAACACCGCCTCGGTCTGCGCCGCCAAACACCACGCTGATGAGCCGTCGGCCTTGGTGAAGACATCGTTCCGTCTAGCAATCGCGTCCATAGCCTTGCTGACCCTCGCGGTGACGGCACGCGCCGCGGACGTGACCCACATCTCTGGAGGCATCGGGAGCACTGAGCGGGATGAACTCCGCACAAAAGAGCGAGAATACAACCTCAAAATCATCACAGCGATGAAATCGGGCGACTACCGCTCCGGCGTCCAGATCGTGATTGAGTCTTCGACGAAGGAGCGAATGCTTGAGACAACGATGGCCGGGCCGATTCTGCTCGCAAAACTTCCCCCTGGGTCATATACAATCACGGCCACCGCAAGCGGGCAGACGCTGACCCAGACCGTGGCGATCGAGGCGCAGGGATTGAAGCAAGTCGATTTCCGCTGGGGAGATGGTCGTTAGGGTTGTGCTGCGGATGAGCACGCCGCCTTCGATACGCGAGATCGCCGTTTCGTTCTTTGCGCTCCTGCTGCTCTGCGCTGTACCGGGTCGTGCCGACGCCCAGGTGTTTATCGCGTCGCATCCCCAGCCGGAATTTAGTATCGGGCCCTTGTTCGTGTCGGCGTCAGTGGGACCGCAGAATGTCGAGAATCTTGCCAGTGGCTCGAGCTCACTGACGGTGTCGGTGTCGTGGAGCCTTACACTGCCGCCGAAGCGTCGTGCCGCGGATATTGCGCAAGACTTGTACCTGCTCTGGCCGGGCGAGGTGGTGGGTACGCCGGGCGCCGCGAGCGCCGACCCGGCGCTCGTCCGCCAAGTGGAAGCATTGGGCTTCAAGCT
>DAIRVP010000213.1:4832-8655 GCA_036802765.1 Candidatus Rokuibacteriota bacterium | reverse complement strand
ACGTGGACGAGGCGCTCGCCGGCGTGAAGGGCGAGCTCGCGATCAAGCTCTACGGGCCGGATCTGTTCGTCCTGGAGGCAAAGGCCAAGGAGATCGCCGCCGTACTCGCCGGCGTTCGCGGCGTCGCCGATCTCGACTACGACCGACTCGTCGGCCAGCCGCAGCTACAGATCGTGGTGGACCGCAAGGCGGCGGCCCGGTACGGTATCAACGTTCAAGACATCCAGGACGCGATCGAGGCGGCCACACGCGGCCGCGTAGTGACCCAGGTGTTCGAGGGGGAGCGACGCTTCGACCTCGCCGTGCGACTGGCCGGCGGCGCCGATGCCCAGGCGACGCTGAGAGGCTTGACCGTGAGCGCGCCCAGCGGCGAGCGCATCCTTCTCACGCAACTGGCGGAGTTCATCAAAACCGAAGGGCTCGGTCAGATCCTGCGCGAGGGCAATCAACGGCGCATCGCGATCAAGTGGAGTGTGCGGGACCGGGATATGGGCAGCCTGGTGACGGAGGCCATGCGCAAGGTGAACGCGGGCGTGCACCTGCCCGAGGGGTACACCATGGTGTGGTCGGGGCGGTTCGAGGACCAGCAGCGCGCGCTCGCGCGGCTCTACGTCATCGTGCCGCTCGTGATCTTCATCATCTTCATCCTGCTCTTCGGGACGTTTCAGTCGATCGGTGACGCGCTGCTGATCATGCTGAACCTGCCGTTCGCGCTGATCGGTGGCACGCTGGCGCTCTTCGTCTCCGGCACGCACTTCAACATCTCGGCCGCCGTCGGCTACGTGGCGGTCTTCGGCGTGAGCGTCCTCAATGGTGTGGTGCTGGTGTCGTCGATCCGTCAAGCTCGCGGCGATGGCCTGCCGCTCGGCGATGCGATACGGCGGGGCTGCAAGCTGCGGTTCCGCCCGATCGTCGTGTCGGGCATCGTCGCGGTCATCGGGTTCATTCCGGCCGCGATCTCGCATGGCATCGGCTCGGAGATCCAGCGGCCGCTGGCGCGCGTCGTCATCGGCGGCCTGTTGTCGTCGACGCTGCTCACGTTGCTGGTGCTGCCGGCGTTCTACGCGCTCATCGGGCGACGGTCGGCGCCCGAGGCATTACCCGAAGTGGAGGCTTGAGCTCCATGCGCATCTTGCAAATCTATCCGAAGGACGACTACTTCACCGGGGCGGCGATTCAGCTCCGCGAGCTGGCGCAACAGCTCGGGCGGCGCGGGCACGAAGTCGTCGTGGTCACGCGGCCGAGCGAGCATTGGGCGCGGCTCTGCAGCGGCGGGGGACTGGTGCACTACGCGCTGCCGATGGCGTCGGAGGTCGATCTCGCTTCGGCCTGGCGGTTGGCTCGCATCCTGAAAACCCACCAGATCGATGTCGTCCACGCCCAGAAGGGCAAGGGTCGCACCCTCGCGCTGCTTGCGGGACTGCTGGTGCGGATTCCGGTGCTCATCCTCAATCGCGGCGTCAGTTTTCCGCTCGACCGCTTCCAGCGGCTCGGCTACACGACCCGCCGGGTGACCGCGATCGTCGCCGTCTGCGAGTCGATCAAGCAGGCGCTCGTTCAGTCGGGGGTGGAGGCGAAGAAGATCGAGGTCATCTATTCCGGCACCGACACGACCCGCTTCCATCCGAGCGTCGACGGCGCGGCGGTTCGACGCGAGCTCGGATTCACCGCTGACGACTTCGTGATCACGCAGATCGGCGTGCGCAGCTGGAAGGGCAACGACGACACCATCGAGGCGATGGCGGCGGTCGCCGCGGCCGCGCCCCAGGCGCGGCTGCTCATCGTGGGGGCCCGAAACCCTGACTCGCTCTACGCGATCGCGCGGCAGCGGCGCGTCGAGGGCCACGTGCGCGTCATCGGCTATCGCGAGGACATTCCCGAAATCCTGGCGGCGTCGGACTGCTGCGTGGATGCCTCGTATGCCGGGCTCGGTCTCACCGGCACGCTGCGTGAAGCGCTCGCGGTCGGCACACCGGTGGTCGGGACGGATCTCGAGGGCAATCCCGAGCTCGTTGTCCACGGCGTAACCGGCTTGCTCGTGCCGCCACGCCGTCCCGACGCGCTCGCGCGCGCGCTCCTTGAAATCATCGGAGACCGCGAGCGGGCTCGCGCGATGGCGATGGCGGGTCAGGCCCGAATCGAATCGACGTTCTCGACGACGGCCAAGGCGCAGCGGACCGAGGCGCTGTACGCGCGGCTGCTCGCCCAAGCCTCGCCGAACCGCAGCGCGCCGCCGGCCGCCGCCGTCACCTCAGCGTAAGAGGCCGTGCGCGACGAGCCGAGCGGTGACGAGGCCGGATAGCCGCTCGATGAGGGCGCTCTCCGAGGGTTGGACGTGCTCGCCCTCGACCCACACGAGCTCTTTCGGTTCGCGGGCCGCTCCGTAGAGCGCGAGGGCATATCGCCGCGGCACGAGCGAGTCTTCGGCGCCGTTGATCATGATCAGCGTGCGCGGCGTGATGGCCGCCGCATAGCGCTCGGGAGCGAGCGGCGTGAGCCACCACGCGAGCGCACGACCGACGAGGGGCGCCATCACGTACGGCACGGGCGCGTCCTGCTCCGCATGTGTCAGCGTGTGGCCGATGAGCGGCCCGATATCGCCGCCGCCGTAGAGGAGGACGACGGCGGCCGGGCGCGCGTCGATGCCGGCGGCCACGGTCACCACCGCTGAGCCGAGACTGCCGCCGATCAGAAAGATGCGCCGCGGATCGACGTCGGCACGCCGGCTCAAGTATTCCGTCAGCAGCAGCACCTCGGACACGCTGTCGAACGCGGCTGACCGCAGCCGCGCGAGGGTGCGCAGCGCGCTGAGCCCACGCCACGAGTCGGCCCGCAGCTGGATCGGGTAGTCCGGGGACACGAGCACGGCGCTGCGCGCGATGCCGTCGAGCCCGGCGAGCGTGACCACCCGACTGCCGCGCTTGATTCCGCCCACGATGACGGCGCCCGCATACGGTGGATGTCCGACGGATGGCACGCGCGCGAGTCCGTGGACATCGAGGCCGCTCGAGCTGTGCAATGCGACCGCCTCGAGGTGAGACGCGGGGACCTCGCGCAGCGGCGTGGTGTCGACGCGTTCGAGCGTGCCCGCCCTTGCCCGCAGGCGCTCCGGCGAGCCCTGTCGTGTCATGGCGAAGGTCGAGAGCATGCCGGCGACCAGCGTGCCGACGAGCGCGACGCCGACACCGACGGCGACGCGCCGAACGACGCTAGCCGATCGAGCCGGCGTAACGCGCCCTCAGCTCAGTCCAGAGCGCCGTCTTCTCCCAGCGGGGCTCGCGCGTGCGCTGATGCTCGTCATCCAGCCACGGATTCGGAAAGTACACGGTGATCATCTGCTCGCCGCGGCCGTTCCAGAGCCGCAGTCCCCACGCGCCGGGGACGCACGAGCCGCCGTTGGCGTGGAAGAACGCTGCGCGCGCCACGCGGCGGATGGCTGCCTGCTCCGGCGTGGCGGCGCCGCGATGCTCGCCGACGCAGAGATGAAAGTGCCAGGCGCCGACATCGACCGTCAGGTAGCCGTCGAGCATCGAGAGCGTCGGGGCGGTGGTGAAACGTATTTCGTAGGCCGCGCCCTCGATCACGGGCCCCGCGAAGATCTCCGCCCAGTGTCGACTGAAGATTTCCGTGAGCAGGCGCTCGACGACGTCGCCGCGCAACGGGACGTCGTCGTACTCGGTGATGGTGCCGTCGGAGCCCTGCTCCACCACGCGCGTCGCCATGGCGCGCATGGTAACGCGAATCGTCGCGGGACGTCAGGACGACTCTGAGCCGACCGCAGCGTACGCGGTTGTACGTGAGGATCGGCGACGAGCGAGAACGA
>DAIRVP010000213.1:2336-4732 GCA_036802765.1 Candidatus Rokuibacteriota bacterium | reverse complement strand
GGTTGTACGTGAGGATCGGCGACGAGCGAGAACGACGCGGCGCGACGTCAATCGGAGACACCTCGTCCGCGCGACTCCGAGTGACGAGCGCCACGAGGCCCGAGCGAGGAGCCGACCGCAGCGTACGCGGTTGTACGTGAGGATCGGCGACGAGCGAGAACGACGCGGCGCGACGTCAATCGGGGTCGCGGAGTCAGCGCAGCTCGAACACGACCGGCAGCCGCACACGCAGCGCCCTGGGCCTGACGTCCGGCGGGAACGGCACGCGTGACAGATTCCGGGCGGCGTGCAGCGCGGCCTCGTCCAGCATCGCGTGCGACGACGAGCGTACCAGCAACACTTCGCTCACGCGTCCCGTCGACTCGAGCGCGATTTCGAGGTCGACGGTGCCGCTGAGCCCGCGCCGCCGCGCGGCGGGCGGATACTCGAGCATCTCTTGCAACCGGCGCCGAAGCGACGCGAGATATGGACCATACATCTCCGCGCCGCCGGCGCCGGGCACGGCAAGCGCGAGTTGCCCGTCTCCACCGCCCGGCCCAGTGGGCGCCGTTGCCGCCGCGCCGCCGCGCGCGGCGCCGCGAGCGTCACCGCCGCCGACTCCGACCGAAGCGCTGTCGGCCGACGCACCGGACACGCTCGGCGCCACGCCCGCGACCCCGCCGCCGCGCGCCGGTGACGGCTCGATGGCCGGCGACGGCTGGACGGCGGGCGCCGGCTCCACGGTTCGCGACGATTCGACCGTCGGCGACGACTCAACGACGGGCGATGGGTTTGTTGCGGGCGCGACTGGGGAAGACATCGCAACCGGCGGCGGCGTGACGTCGGGGGCCGAGGCGCGCGCGGCCGACGACGACGCAGCGCTGGCGCTCGCCGGAGCGGGCGACGCCGTGGTCGCTGTTCGACGCGGGGATGGTGCTGCACGCTTGGTCGGCTCAAGGGCAGGCGCCGGGCCACGACCGCCCGCCGCGCCGGCACGCTCGTCCGGCTCGCGGAGGGTGAGATCGACGAACAGCGGTCGCTCGCCGAGCTCGCGCGCCACCCAGAGGCCGGCGCAGAAGATTGCCGCGTGAAGTGCGAGCGAAAGCGGCAACCAGCGCGCCGGGCGAATCACGGACGCTCCGCTTGCGCATCGAGCCAGCGACGCACGCCGCGCTCCAGCGCCTGGCGCGCGGCGCTTGCCGCCGCCCAGCCGACATCGGTCAGCGGGCCGCCGTAACGGCAATGCACGCCGCGGCCCGTGGCCGCGACCACCACCGCGTCGCTCGACGTGCCGGTGGCCGGGCGGCCGTCGCCGCAGCGGACGCCGGCGGCGCGCAACACGTCGGTCTTCACCTCGGTCACCGTCGCGACGAGGTTGACCAGCGCCGCGGGCTCGGGATCGGCGTCGACGACCGCGATCGTATTGATCGTGGCGGGCAGCCACGCGGCGCGCGCCGTGAGGCCCGCCGCGCTCGGATGACTCAGTCCGACCGTTGCGACCACCAGCGCGCGAACGTCGTCCGCCGCGGCGCTGGCGACCTCCGCGCGCTCGGTCCAGGCGCCGGTCAGAAGACCAACCCATGGCGCGGGAACGCCGAGGCGGCGGGCGGCGGCGGCCACCGTTCCCGCCGCGTCGGCGCAGAGGAAGTTCTTGGGCACGTGCACGTTCAGCACGGCGCGCGCGCGGGCGAAGCCTCCGCCGACCACGGCCGAGGAGAGCACGACAAGCTCGTGCTCGGCCGTCACGACGACCGCCTCCGGCCCGACCCGCGTCACGACGCCGTCGACGCTCACTCGAACGCCACCCGCACGCCTGCAATGCCCGTGATGCCGAGGGCGGGGAACCCGCGCACTTCCTGATACGACTCGTTCGCGACGTTCTGGATGCGCGCGGTGAGGTCGACGTATTTCAGTAGACCCCAGCGCTCGAGAATGCGATAGCTACCGCCGAGATCGAGCCGGTTATAGCCGGTCACATAGATGTTGCCGAGGCTCTCCCACTGCCGGGTCAGGATATGGAACTCGCTCCACAGCGTCAGCGGCCTGATAGGCTGCCACGCCGCGCGCAAGGTCCAGCGATGCCGTGGCTCACGCGGCAGCCACGTATTGGCGACCATGTCTTTCGTCTCCGTATACGTGTAGTTCAGGCCCAGCGTGAGCGTGTCCAGCACGTCGGCCTCGCTCGTGAACTCGAGGCCCTCGCTCCGGGCGCGGCCGATATTACCCGTGGTCACGAACGGTGGCCCGGCCAGAATCACGCAGCACCGGATCAGGTTGGTGAACGAGTTCTTGAACACGGTCGCGTCGAAACGGATGCGATTGTTCCAGAGCTTCTGGCCGACACCCGCGTCCCAGGAAAAGCTCTCCTCCGGCTTGAGCGTCGGGTTCGCGAAGCCGGGGAAGAACAGATCGTTGAA
>DAIRVP010000213.1:0-2236 GCA_036802765.1 Candidatus Rokuibacteriota bacterium | reverse complement strand
TCGCGGCGCTCGACCTTGAACAAGCCGGGAAAGTCGCAGACGCCGAAGGTGATCGGTGGACACGGGAACTTGTCGGGTGGATCGACGAACCGCTGACGTTGCCAGTACCGACCTACGCGCATCTCGCTTTCCCACCAGGACACCGGTCGCGTGTGCGCGCCCAGGTTGATGATCAGCGTGTCGGTCGACTGGTGCGTATTCGTATCGATGGTCGGCACGATCGGCTGCGGATTGGCCACGAACTCGATCGGCACGCCGGTAGCGGTCTCGTTCCACCGAACCGCGAGTGACAGCGTCGTCTTCCCCGGCAGCGCGAGCCCGAGCCGCGTATTCAGCCAGTTCTGGTTCATGCCGTCGTTCGGCGTCTGCCCATTGGACTCGAGGTGCCCGACGTCGAACGCGTAGTTGAAGATGCTCGTGGAGCCGGAAAATCCCGCGCCGGAGCGGAGGGTGTCGTAGTTCCCCACCTCCTGCGTGGCCCACACGCTGAACGGCCCGGAGCCCTGGCGCGTGATGATGTTGATCACGCCGCCGATGGCGTCCGCGCCGTAGAGTGTTGACTGCGGTCCCCGGATGACCTCGATCCGGTCGATCAGATCGGGCGACAGATCGGAGAGATCGACCTGACCGAGCGTCGGGCTCTTCACGCGCATCCCGTCCACGAGGATCTGCACCTGATTGGGATTCGCGCCGCGGATCGACACGGCCGTCGTCTTGCCGAAACTACCCGAGCGCCGGATGTCGACGCCAGGGACGCCGCGCAGCGTCTCGTCCACCGTCGGATAGCGCCGTGCATCGATGTCCACGCCGGGGATGACGGTGACCGACGCGCCGAGCTCTTCCGCCGGCGTCGGCGTCTTCGTCGCCGTCACCACCACCGGCTCGACCTGCTTGACCTCCTGCGCGGCGGCCGCGCCCGCGATGAGCACTACCACCAGCGTCACTGCTGCGATCCGGACCATGCGCCACTCCTCTTCTGCGAAAGAGTTGGACGTCTCGCTCCGGGCAGGTTTCCTGACTCGCGGATCGTCGCGACCGTCCGTGCCTTCCCATCGCCGGCTGGCGACAGTGGCTCCCTCATCAGGGACCTGGACGACGCTCCCCGCTCACAGTGGCGCGACCGTGCCGGCCTCTCACCGGCTTCCCTCGCGCACGGAGCACCTGATATGCACCGGACTTCCCGTCTCACCCCCTCTCGTAGGCGAGCTGCACGACCGGACGTCCGCTCGCGCTCTTGTCCACGGTGACGGCACACCCGAACACGTCTTCGAGCAGTCCCTGCTCCAGCACCTCGCCGGGAGCGCCGACGCGCGCGATCTCGCCGGCGCGCAGCAGCAGCAGCCGGTCACAGAGCTCTGCCGCGAGATTCAAGTCGTGAGAGACGAGCAGGATCGTCATGCCGCGCTCGCGGTTCAACCGGCGCAGCAGCGCCGCGGTCTCTGCCTGGTAACGCAGATCGAGGTGCGCGGTGGGCTCGTCGAGGACGAGCAGTCGCGGCTCCTGCGCCAGGGCGCGAGCCAGCAGCGCACGCTGGCGTTCGCCGCCGGACAGACGATCGAGCGGCAGCGTCGCGAGCGCGAGGGTCTCCGTCGCTAGCATCGCCGCGCGCGCCGCCGCCACGTCGGCGGCGTCCTCGAAGAAGCGCCGCGGCCCGTGCGGATATCGGCCCATCAGGACGAGCTGCTCGACCGTGAAGGGAAACGGCCGAGGCGCCTCCTGCGGCACCACCGCCACGTCGCGCGCGAGCTCCCACGGCCGCAACGCGCCGATTGCGCGACCGCCCAACCGAATCTCGCCACGCTGCGGCGACAGCACGCGCGTGAGCAGCCGGAGCAGCGACGTCTTGCCGGCGCTGTTTGGGCCGATGACGCCGAAGACCTCGCCGGGCTCGATCGTGAACGAGAGTCCCGGAAACTCGAAGGCGCGCGCCCGGCGGTCGGCTGGGCGTGCATAGGCGAACGCGACGTCGGCGAACTCGACCATTGCACCGGGGCCGTCGGCGGACGGCGCGGTCCGCGGGTGGCCCGCACTAGAAGCGGAGTGGCTGACGATTGCACCGGGGGCGTCGGCGGACGGCGCGGTCCGCGGGTGGCCCGCACTAGAAGCGGAGTGGCTCCGTTCTGCCGTCACGCCGGCCGACTCCGCGCGCGCAGCACCCAGACGAAGAATGGCGCGCCACAGAATGCGGTGATGACGCCGACCGACAACTCGGCGGGCGCGACCACATTGCGGGCGA
>DAIRVP010000212.1:0-8662 GCA_036802765.1 Candidatus Rokuibacteriota bacterium | reverse complement strand
CGGGTAATATAGGCGCGCGAAACGCTCGCGGGAGGCCAGCCCATGACCGACGCCAAAGGTCCGCTGAACGGAATCCGCGTCATCGATCTCGGTCGCCATCAGGCGGGACCCCGCTGCGCGCAGGTGCTGGCGCGTCTCGGGGCCGAGGTCATCAAGATCGAGCGCCTCGGTGGCGAGGAAACCCGGTATCACTCGCCGTGGGTGCGCAAGCAGAGCGCGTACTGGGTTCAGTACAACAGCGGCAAGAAGAGCGTGAGCATGGACTTGCGCAAGGAGGAAGGGAAGGCCGCGCTGCGCCGGCTCATCAAGGTCTCGGACGTGCTCGTGCAGAACTTCCGGCCCGGCACGATCGAGGAGATGGGCTT
This sequence comes from Candidatus Rokuibacteriota bacterium, assembly GCA_036802765.1. Lineage (GTDB taxonomy): Bacteria > Methylomirabilota > Methylomirabilia > Rokubacteriales > CSP1-6 > AR12. The sequence continues at coordinate 8,297 of DAIRVP010000212.1, read as the reverse complement.
CGGCTACGACGTGCTGAAGACCGTGAACCCGCGCATCATCATGGCCAACGTTTCCGCGTATGGACAGTTCGGTCCGTATCGCGACCAGATCGGCTACGACCCCATCGGGCAGACGATGTCGGGCATCGCGATGGTCACCGGCGAAGACGGCATGCCGCCGATTCGCGCCGGTGTGCCGATCATCGACCGCACGACGGCGCTGCACTCGGCCATCGGCATTCTCGCCGCGCTCTATGAGCGCAATATCTCAGGAGAGGGCCAGACGCTCGACGTGTGCCTGGCGGATTCCGGCTACAGCCTCACCGAGATTCCGATCACCGCGTACCACGGCGCGGGCACCGAGCCCCAGCGCGGCATTTCGGATTCAGCGCCGAGCGGCATGTACCCCTGCAAGGATGGCTGGGTGCTGATCGCCGCCGGCGACCAGCATCACTGGCACCGCGTCTGTGCAGCACTCGGCAAGCCGGAGTGGCAGACGGATCCGCGGTTCACCACGCGTCGCGAGCGCAGCAAGCACGCCGAGGCGATCAACGAAGCCATGCGCGCGCTGATGGCCGGGATGACGATGAAGGACGCCATCGCGCACTTCACGCGACACGATGTCGTCGCCGCGCCGGTGAACACCATCGCGCAGGCGGCGCGCGATCCGCACCCGTGGGAGCGGCGCGCGATGGTCGAGGTTCCCGACTTCCTCTCGGGCACCATCGCCGTGTCGGGCGACTTCTGGCACTTCGGCCGCACGCCGGCCATCGTGGGCTCGACACCGAAAGTCGGCGAGCACAACGAAGAAGTGCTGGGTGATGTGCTCGGGTACTCGAAGGACGAAATCGCCGATCTGTACGCTAAAGAAGTCATCGGGAACTGGCACCACTACGACACGGTGCCCTAGAGCACCTGACAGCGTCGCACCGCGGCCTCGTTCAGCTCGAGGCCGAGCCCGGCACCGTCCGGCGCGACGAGCTCGCCGCGCTCCAGCCGCGGCATCGCGGTGAGGATGCCGGCGGATCGTGGCACGTATTCCACGAGGTGTGCGTTCGGGATCGCGCACAGCAGGTGCACCTGGATCTCGGGGACGACGTGCCCGCACACCGGCGTTCCGTGCGCGTGCGCGAGGGCCGCGATCTTCCGCCACGGCGTCACGCCGCCGACACGCGCAAGGTCGAGAATCAGCACGTCGACCGCCTGCGCCTCCAGCAGCGTCCGGAATGCGTTCAGATGATACAGGTGCTCACCGGCCGCGATCGGCACCTCCAGCCGCCGCCGAAGCTCGGCGAGCCCGGTGATGTCGAAATGGTGGACCGGATCTTCCAGCCACGTGATCCCCTCGTCTTGCAGGATCCGGCCCGTCCGTCGCGCCTGGGGGAGCGACCAGCTCTCGGTCGCGTCCACCATGATCTCGATGTCTGGACCGACGGCGTCACGTACCGCGCGGACACGATGGGCCTCGAGCTCGGGCGTTGCCTCCCGCCCGAGACGTAGCTTGACGGCGCCGAATCCCGCGTCCGCGTGTCGCCTGGCCGAGGCCGCGAGCTCGGCGAGTGAGAGGCTGTACCAGAGCGCATCGCTCGCATACGTGGCAAGCCGATCGCGATAACCACCGAGGAGGTGCCGAAGCGGCTGACCCAGCGTCTTGCCGGCCGCGTCCCAGACGGCGACGTCGAGAGGGCACAGCGCGCAGTGAAGCAAGCCGCCCGGGCCCGCCCAGTCACCGCGTCGGGCCAGACGATCCCACGCCGCTTCGGGCTCGAGAACGCTCATACCGATCAAGTGCTCACCGAGCTCGCGCGCGGCGTGGCAGATCGCCGTCATGAGATCCGGCCGCGGATACACGATGTAGCCGACGCCTTCGACACCATCGGAGGTCGTAATGCGAGCGAGGACGTGCCAGTTCGCGTCGACCGTCCGCCCGGCGGCGACGTAGGGATGATCGACCGGAACCTTCAACACATTCACGGCGACCTGCGCGATCTTCATCGAAGCGTCCGATCGCTAGCCCAGCGTCACCGATTGGCCCGAGGCCGCCGAGCGCTCGATCGCGTCGATCAGCTTGTGGCGCCGGACCGCGAGATCGAAGTCGACATCGAACGAGCCGGCGCCGCGTAGCGCGCCGGCTGCCCGCGCGTACGCCTGGGCGACGTTGTAGGGCTGACCGGCGGGAGTGCCCTTGGGAACGAATCTGTACTTGTCCGGCACCGGCATGACCGCCATGGCCTCCTTGCCTCGGCCCGCGCGGATCTCATTCGGTCCTTGGCTGAGCGCGCCGCTGGCCCGGATGACGATGGCGCCGTCGCGTCCGTAGATCTCCAACCGGTTGCCGCTGGGATTCGAGGGAGCGGTGGCGACGCTGATCGACGCCTCGGCGCCGCTCACCATGCGGCCGACGACGTTGATGCTGTCCGGCGAATCGACGGCAACCGCCTTGCCTTCGAGGGTGCGCCACTCTGGAATTCGCGTCGACACACGCGCGGAGAGCTCGGCGAATTCTCCGAGCACGGCGCACATCGAGTCGATGGCGTGGCCGCCGGTGATCGTGAGCACGTTGGCGCCGTTGGCGCGTACGCCTTGCCAGATGCGACCGGGCCCCCGCTGAAGTACTGCCGGGGCCACCGTCGTCAGGCTCGCGGTGAGCACCTGGCCGATGTAGCCGTCCTTGATCAGATCATGCGCGTAGAGAAGCGTCGGATCGCTGCGACCCTGGAGGCCGACGATCGTGCGAAGCGAGCGTTGGCGGGCGAGTCCCGCCATCTCTTCGGCCTCGGCCAGCGTCTTGCCGAGTGGCCATTCGCAGAACACGGCCTTTCCGGCCTGCAAGCCGGCCATCACGAGATCGCGATGACCAGGCACGCGCACGCAGACCACGAGCAGGTCGACGTCGGGATGCGTGGCCATGTCGCTGAACCGATGGAATGCGTGCTGCGCACCAAACGCCGCAGCCGAGGCCTTCGCGGTGTCCTCGTGCGCGGTGCAGACCCCGTTCAGCTCGTAACCGGGCAGCGCTTTGAGGGCGGGAACGTGAGCATGCTCGCCCCAGCCGCTGCCGCCTTGTGTCACGGTCGCTCCCACGATGCCCACGCGAAGCTTGTCAGCCATCTCAGCCTCCCTTTCCCGCGGCGGACAGAGTACAGCAGCGCGTGCCGAAGCCGTTAGTCGAGCAGTCGACTCAGGCGGATCGCCAGCGGCGCGTGCGGTCGCGCTGCGTGGCGGCGGGCGCGCGGCCGGTGAGGCGCGCGATGGCGAGCACGAGATCCGGCGCATCCACCGGCTTGGCGAGATGCTCGGCGAAGCCGGCGACGAACGCCTGTTCGGTGTCCTCGGGCCGCGCGTGCGCGGTGAGCGCGATCGCTGGAATTCCGCGGCGGCCGCGCTCGAGCCCGCGCAGCCTGCGCATGAATGCGTATCCGTCCTCGCCCGGCATGGAGATGTCGCTCACGACGATGTCCGGCCGCAGCCACTGAATCGTCCGCAGCGCGTCATCGGCCGAGCCGGCGGACTGCACGTCCGCCCCCGCCGTCGCGAGCATCATCGTGAGGACCTCGCGGGTCGCCGCGTCGTCTTCGACCACCAGCACGCTGAGGCCGGTCAACGCCGACGGTGCAAGCGTGCCGTCGCGCTCGCTCGCCGGCTCGGATGCGCCGAGCACCGTCTCGAGGCGAAGCGGCAGCGTCACGGTGAACCGCGCGCCGCCGCCTTCGGCTGCGTCCAGGGCGATCGTCCCGTGGTGCAGCTCGACGAGATGGCGGACGATGGCGAGGCCGAGGCCGAGCCCGCCGTGCAGACGCGTATGCGTGCTGTCCGCCTGGCGAAAACGCTGGAACACCTGGGCTCGCAGCTCGGGCGCGATCCCCGGTCCCGTGTCGCAAACGACGACGACCGCCTGAGTCGCGGTGCGCCGCAGTGAGACGTCGACCCGACCGCGCTCGGGAGTGAACTTGGTCGCGTTCGACAGCAGGTTCCACACGATCTGCTGCAACCGCACGGCATCGCCCATCACCACGATGGGCTCGGCGTCGAGATCGACCTGGATCGTGATGCCCTTGGCGTCCGCGGCGGCGCGCACCGCGTCCACCGCGGTGTCGACCGCCGGCGCGAGCACGGTGCGTTTGAGCTCGACGCGCAGCTTGCCGGCCACAATGCGCGAGACGTCGAGCAGGTCCTCGATCAGCTGGGCCTGCGCGCGGGCGCCGCGCTCGATCGACTCGAGCCCGCGGCGGCTCGCGGCGGCGTCGAGACGGCCGCCGCGGAGCATCTTCAACCAGCCGAGCATGGACTGCAGCGGCGTGCGCAGCTCGTGCGAGAGCACGGCGAGGAATTCGTCTTTTGCGCGGTTCGCAGCCTCGACCTCGGCGCGTGCGGCCTGCTCCGCCGACAGCAGGCGTCGATGCTCGGCTTCCGCTCGCTGCCGCTCGGCCAGGTAGTCACGCACCTCGTATTGCCGACGACGCGCGCGGAGCGCGGACTTGACGGCGGACAGCAGCGCCACCACGCGCACCGGCCGCTCGAGCAGCGCCACGTTGCCGAGTGGGTCCAGGCTTGTGATCGTCTTGAGGCTCCGGATGTCAGTGTCGCGAGTACCGGAGATGAGAATGATCGGCAAGTCCGACCACGACGGCTGCCGCTTGAGCCACGCGACCAGCAGATTGTGCGCGCCGGTGCCCAGCGCCTCCTCGGCGAGCAGCAGCGCACCGGCGCCGACCTCGAGCTCGGCGAGCAGCTCTTCCATGTTCCCGCACATGAGGCTCTCGACGCCCGCGTGACCGACCATGGCCGCCGCCAGCGACGCGTCGCGGCCCGTGGGCGCTACGATGAGGATGCGGAGATCCATCGCCGAGCCGCCGCTCAGCCGGGCGCCGCGACGCTCGAGCCGTCGGCGCGAATGCGCGGGACGCTGGTGAGGACACCTTCCCCGGTCGGGACCATATGAGCCTAGGCTAAAGACCGGCGTCCACGGTGACAATCCTGAAAAAAGTTTCCGCGGGAAAAAACTTCCGTGTGCACAAGCGGCGAACGGTGCTCGGTCGGGCCCGACGCCGCCGCGCTTGACACCTCGAAGTCCCAAGCGGAACATCCCGGTCGAGCGGCCTCCATGGGGCAGATAGCGGACGACAAGCGGTTGCCCTTCGACATCGACGCGGAGCCCGTGGTGCAGGCCGCGGCCGCGCTGCGGCCCGTCATCCGCGGCTATCGCGACGAGCTGGAGCGCGAGCAGCGCCTGCCAAAAGCGCTGGTCGAGCAGTGTCATGCCGCCGGCTTCTACAGCCTCGTCAGACCGCGCGAGCTGGGCGGCTTGCAAGCCAACCCACTCACGTATTTGAGAGTGGTCGAGCTGCTGTCCGAGGGCGCGGGCTCGGTCGGCTGGAATCTCTGTAACAACAACATCGCCCAGCTCGTCAGCCTCGGTCTGCCGGACGACGGCGTCCAGGAGATCTTCGGACACGGCCGCGAGGTCGCCATCGCCGGCACCGCCGTGCAGGGCGGCGGCAAAGCCGTGCCCGTCGACGGTGGCTATCGGGTGACCGGTCGCTGGCCCTTCGGCACCGGCTGCCAGGAGAGCGGCTGGATGCTGGGGAGCTTCCAGATCCTGGACGGCGGAGAGCCGCGCCCGAGCCCGGATGGCACCTCGGTCTACTGGCGCGGAGTCTTCGCGCGCTCGGAAGCGCAGATCGTCGAGGGAAGCTGGGACGTGTCCGGGTTACGCGCGACCGGCAGCTTCGACTGGACCGTCGACAATGTCTTCCTGCCGGCGCGGCGGACCATGGTCCACGCCGGCGTCCCGCTCGACAACCAGTGGAGCCGCTGGTCGGGAATCTCGTACGCCCTGCCCGCGCAGGTCTGGGTCGGGCCGCATCACAGTGCCGTCATCACCGGAATCGCGCGCGCCGGCATCGACGCGCTGATCGAGCTCGCCGCCGAAAAGACTCCGCGCGGCCGCACCGCTCGGCTCTGCGACAGTCCACAAGTCCAGGACGCGATCGGCCGGGCCGACGCGCTGCTGAACGCCGGTCGCGCCTATCGCACCGCGATGATCACCGAGCTCTGGAACACCGTTGCGGCGGGCGAGGAAACCACGCTCGAGCAGCGGGCTCGATGCCGACTGGCCGCGGTCCATGCCGCCGACAGCGCGCGCCAGGCGATGGATCTGATGTTCCGCCACGGCGGCAGCACGTCGTACCGGCGCGACAGCCGCCTGGCCGAGTGCTGGCGCGACCTTCAGGTCGTCGGCCAGGCGGTCACGCTGATGCCGGAGTGGTACCCGATGGGTGGCCGCGTGTTCTTGAACATGGACCCGGGCCCGCGGATGCGTTGAATCCAGGAAGCGTGACAAGGAGAGCCCTATGCCGTTCTGTGAGCGTGGCAACGTCCGCATCCACTACGAAGAAGTCGGCTCGGGATTCCCGCTGCTCCTCATTCCGGGCGGAGGCCTGAACTCTTCGATCTCGTTCTGGAGCCGCGCGTACTTCAACCCGATGGAGGAGTTCAAGGACGACTTCCGCTGCATCACGATGGACCTGCGCAACTCCAACGACGGCAAGTCCACCGGCCCGCTCGAGATCGACAGGCCCTGGGACGCTTATGCGGACGACCAGCTCGGCTTGATGGATCACCTCGGCATCCGCGAGTTTCTCGTCCTCGGCAACTGCATCGGCGGCCCGTTCATCTTCAAGTTGATCCAGCGGGCGCCCGAGCGCGTCGTCGCTGCCGTGCTGAGTCAGCCGAGCGGACACCGCCCCGAGGATCCGGACATTTTCTGGAACAACAACACGACGGGCTGGGGGCCGGCCCTCTGCGCGCGGCGGTCCGACATCACGATGCCGATGATCGAGCGCTTCCTGCAGAAGATGTATCGCTCACCGGCCGACTTCGTCTTCACCGTGACGCGCGACTTCGTGCGCGCGTGTCAGACGCCACTGCTCGTCCTTCCAGACGACATTCCGCCGCATCCGCTCGCCATCTCGCGAGAGATCGTGAGCCTCGCGCCGAAGGCCGAGGCGTCGATCTATCCGTGGAAGGAGTCGAAGGACACCATTCGCAAGGTCATGGATCACGTCCGGACCTTCTTGAAGGCGCACGAGCCCGTGGCGGCGCGCTGAGCGGGGCTATCGCTCTTCGGCGCCGCCCTCGCGCTGCTTGCGCAGGAAATCCTGGAGCTCGCGCATGAGCTTCTCGGAGTCCAGCTCTCCCTCGGGCAGCCGCTGCTCCTCGCTTTCCGCGGCGTCGTACTGCTGCTCCAGCTGGCGCACGTGGTCGCGCGTCGCGCGGTCGCGCGCGACCGCGCGATCGACCTGCGTGCGGAAATCCCGAATCGACTCCGCGAAGCTCGACATGTCCGGATTCAGATGGAGAAGGCGCGCCGCGTAGCTCACCAGCGCCTCGATGGCCGCCGGATTTTCGGTGTCGGGCAGATAGTGCGGCGCCTGTCCCATGAAACCGACGTGCTCCATGTTCCGCCGGGCCGCCGCGTCCAGGATGACCGACGAGATACCGGTCGGCCCTTCGTAGGTGGGCACACGATAGATGCCCCAGGCTTCGAGCATCGCTCGCACGTCAGGCTCGGTGCACCGGGCTGTGACACGGATGGGCCGGCTATGAGGCGCGCTGGCGAGCAGCGCCCCGAGCGACACGATGCGCTTCACTCCGCAGCGCTCCGCCACGTCGAGGAACGCGGTCGTGTACGTCCGCCACCGCTGATGGGGCTCCGGCCCGGAAAAGAAGAGCAGGCCGTCTCTGCCGTCATCCGGGCGCCACGCGGAGAACTCGCTCCGCGGCCAGTGAATCTCCCGCTCGCCGTCCGGCTTCAGACGCACCTCGGGGCGTTCCTGGGTCATGACGAAAAACTCCTCGGGGTCGATCGCGGCCAATCGCTCGGCGCCGAGGTCGCCGATCAGGTGACGCACGGCGCCCGTCGCCGCGCGGCCCGCATCGATCCAGCCGCCGAACGCGACGACGAGCGTCGTCAGCGTGCGGGGCGCTTCACGATCGAACGCGACGTGGTCCATCTAGGCGTCCGCCGGCAGCTCGCCGAGCAGACGGCCGAAGGCCGGCAGGCGCTCGACGCTCTGGAACGCGCGCAGCATCGCCCAGAACGATGCCTGGTTCGTCGTGACCACGGGCTTGCCGAATTCCCGCTCCCAGCCGGCGATCGACGACATCGTCGGAAAGTTCCCGCCGGGCACCACGAGCGCTTCGACCTCTGATCGATCGATGCGCGCGAACGCGTCGCGCGCGTTCTGCGGGCCGAGCTTTCCGATCGCGTAGGCGTCGGTCGCGCCGAACCCTTCGAGCGCGACCGTGTCGAGCCC
>DAIRVP010000211.1:0-8730 GCA_036802765.1 Candidatus Rokuibacteriota bacterium | reverse complement strand
TGGCCGACGTAGCGCGACCCGCCCCACCACGGCACGCACGGCTCGCCCCAGCCCAGCGCGACCCAGCTCACGAACGGCACGCCGACGCTGACGCGCACACCCGGAGCGCCGAAGAACGCGACGAGCGCGGGGGCGTACACGGGCCGCGCGACGATCGGGCCCGGCGCCCACCCCCAGTAACCGTCGACGAACACCCAGCGCCCGTAGTGGTAGGGCGCCCATCCCCATGGCGCGTCGTCCACCCAGGTCCAGCCATAGAGGGGATCGGCCACCCAGTGGCCCGTGCTGTACGGCGACCAGTCGCTGGCAACGCCGTGCGGCACCCAGACGGACCCGTACGTCGGCACGACCCGCCAGGCGCCGTAGTGATCGAGATCGTCGACGCCGTACACGCCCGCCGGCACGTAACGGGCGCTCATCGAGTCGATCAGCTCTTCGGTGCGGGCATAGTTCCAGTTGTCCCAGACGTCGAGCGCCGGCGCGACGAAGCTCTGCACCGTCGGTGTGGGGGCGCCCTCCACCACGACCTCTTCGCTGGGCGCGATCGCCACCGCCGCGCCACCCGCCGGCGTCATCGTCGCGCGTCCCGACCGCCGCGTGATGAACGACGTGCGCTCCGGCGAGACGTCGACGCGATAGTAGCCGGGGGCGTCGATCGTGAAGGCGGCCGACGGCGTGTCGACTTCCACCGTGCGGCCCGCCTCGACGGTGCGAAGGTCGAGCGAGACGTGACCCGCGGTCACCTTGAGCTGCAAAAAGTCCGGCTCCTGGTTGACGAGGCCGAGCTGTGTATCGCCCCAGGCACGCACGAACGCCCGGGCGCCGACCTGCAGCTCGAGGTTGCCACCGTTGCCGGTATAGGTCTCATCCCCGGGCGCCAACGCCGTGTTGATCTGCGCGGGCGCCCAGTCCGCCGCACCTGGACGCCAGTAGGACACCTCACCGTTGACGTAGCTCAGCCGCGGAGGCGTACGGCCGATCGGACCGTCGGCGCTCGACGCCGGCGCACCCGGGGCGGCCGGGGCCGCTGGGATAGCCGGGGGAGCCGGGACCGCCTGAGCGGCGGCAGACGCGGCGAGCGGGCCAAGTGTGAGGACCAGGCCGAGCAGGAGCGCGAGGGATCGCTGCGCGATCGTCGTCATGGCGAGAGCCTCCGTATCCGTTGGACGCCCGCAGGTTTGCGGTCATTCGCTCGCGCAGGCGCGGCGCGTGCGGTCGACGACGCAGCGACGATCAGAGGTATTTCGTCGGCATCATGATGGTGCGCCACATGTGCGCCGACGGACTCGCGTCCCACCCGAGTCCTTCTTTCGGCTGCCTGAAGTGGCGGCCCACCACGTCCGTGAACTCCTCCAGCTGCACCTGCACGGTGGGATCGAACGCGTAGAGGTCGTTGATGCAGATCAGCCGCGCGCTCATGTACCACTTATGGTTGCGCGCGTACTCGTAGTCGCGCTGGATGTACGGATCCGGCACGTAGTCCGCGCCGAAGAGCTTGACGTACATCTTCGGATAGGCGTAGCCGACTGACTCGTCGGGATAGAAGCGCAGCGCCTGGTGATAGCGGATCGCCCACGCGACTTCCTCGTCCACGTACGGCTCGAGCATCTGCGCGGCCCAGTACCCATGGTCACCGCGGATGAAGCCGGCGATGGCGATGTCGTGCAGCAGGCACGCGAGCACGAGCTTTTCGTCCACGCCGTTCTTCTGCGCGAGCCGCGCGCTCTGCATCAGGTGGTTGGCGGGGCCGAAGCGATACTTGAAGAAGTCGAAGATGGTGGGGCGCGCCGGCATCGGCGCCAGCCGCGGATCCTGGCTCATCATGACGAGCTTGCCGTTGTCGGGCCGGGTGATCGGAATGCGTGGATCCCGGTCGCCTGAGACGTAGATCACCGACTTCACGACGGTACGGTCCAGCTCCTCGCTCAAGACCCGCTCGGCCGCTTCGGCGCGCTCTAGCATGCTCATGACGGTGATTATAGCCAGCGCACGGCCACAAATCTTTACATTCGCAACATACGGCGTTCATCGTCGTCGGCCACGTTGTTCGGTGTGCGGGGCGGGTGACGTCCCGCCGCCGACACGACGAGGAGGACGACAGCCATGACAGGACGGACGTTTCAGAAGGTGACGACCATGGTGCTGATCGGAGCCACGATCGCGGTGGCCGGGCTCGTGGGCGCGCGCGCGTACGCGCAGGGGCCGGGTGGCGGCATGCACGCGGGAATGATGAAGCGGATGATCTCCGCGGCGCTGGATGAGGCGCTCGACCAGGCCGCGGTGACCGCCCAGCAACGCACCGCGATCTACGCGTCACGGGACCGCGTCTTTGCTGTGCTCCAGGCGAACCGCCCCGATCGGACCGCGCAGCGCGACCAGGTGCTAGCGCTCTTCGAAGGCGACAGGCTCGACGCCAGCCAACTGCTCGCCATGCACGCGCAGATGGAGCAGCGTCAGCAGGCCGTGCGCGCCGCGATCACGCAGGCGATCGTCGAGATCCACGACACGTTGACGCCGGCCCAGCGGCAGACCGTCGCCAACTACGCGCGCACGTTCGGCCCGCTCGGCATGCGGTGAGTCGACGCGCGCTGATACCGTAGAAGGGTGCCGACCGCGACGGCCGCGCTTCTCATCGACGACGACGCCCGACTGGGCGCGCTGGTGACGGAGTATCTCGGCAGGCACGACATCACCGTCACCGTCGCCGCCGATGGAGAGCGCGGCCTCAGCGTGTTGCGTCGCGGCCGCTTCGACGTGGTGCTGCTCGACGTGATGCTGCCGGGGACCGATGGATTCGAAGTGTGTCGGCGGTTGCGCGCGACCCCGGAGATCGCGGAGCTGCCGGTGATCATGCTGACCGCACGCGGTGATGACGTCGACAAGATCGTCGGGCTCGAGCTCGGCGCCGACGACTACCTCGCCAAGCCGTTCAACCCGCGCGAGCTGCTCGCGCGGATTCACGCCGTGCTCCGCCGCGGCCGCACGACGGCCCCGCAACGTGGGCGGCTCAGCGTGGGCCGCCTCGAGATCGATCTCGACGCGCGCGCGGTCACCGTGGACGGACGCCGACAACCGCTCACTGCATACGAGTTCGAGCTGCTCACCGTGCTGGCGCGCGCCGCTGGCCGTGTCCTGTCGCGCGAGCAGCTCCTGGACGCGCTCAAGGGGGCGGCCTGGGAAACCTTCGATCGCTCGATCGACGTGCACATCTCCAAGCTGCGCAGCAAGCTCGAGCCCAATCCCAAGGAGCCGCGTTACATCAAGACGGTGCGCGGCGCGGGCTACGTGTTGGCGCGGGACGCCGACTGACATGGCGCGCCTTCACTCGCGGATCTATCTGCACTTCCTCGGCGTGCTGCTCGTCGTGGGCGTGACGACGGCGGTGGTGTTCGCGCTCGGTGCGCGCGAGGCGTTCCGTCGCGACATGGCCCCTCGCGTGACGCGTCATCTGGCCTCCCTCGTGGGCGAACGGATCGGTGATCCGGCGGCCCTGACCGCGCGCCTGCAGCAGATGCACGAGGATCTGCATCTCGCTGTCCGCGTACGCGACCTGGACGGGCGCGTGATCGCCACCGCCGGCGACGATCTGCCGGCGCTGACGCCCGCGGAGCAGGCGGACGTGCGCGCCGGCCGCGTGGTCATGCGGCCGCGCCCGATGGGTTTCGCGGCGGCGCCGATCCGTGACGCGTCGACGGGCGATGTCGTCGCGATCGTGGAGGGCGCGATGCCGCGGCCGATGGCCACGCCACCGCTCTGGCGTCCGGCGCTCGTGGTGGCAATGGCGCTCCTCGCGGTCGCGGTGGCGACGCGGCCACTCGCTCAACGTATCTCGCGACCCGTGGAGCGTCTCACGGCCGCCGCGAGGCGTCTGGGCGCGGGCGATCTCACCGCGCGTGTGCCAGCCGACGGGACACACGCGCGGCGCCGCGATGAGATCGCCGAGCTGACGCGCGCATTCAACGAGATGGCGGAGCGCGTGGAACGGCTGGTCCGCGCCGAGAAAGATCTTCTGGCCAACGTCTCGCACGAGCTGCGCTCGCCACTGGCGAGAATCCGCGTCGCCCTGGCGCTGCTGCCGCGCGGGTCCGACGACGACGATCGCCGGGTGCGCGACGTCGAGCGCGATCTCGCCGAGCTCGACCGTCTCGTCGAGGACGTGCTCACCACCGCGCGGCTCGAAGCGACGGGACTGCCGACGCGGCTCGGCGCCGTCGACGCGCAGGCGCTGCTGGAGGAGCTGGCCGAGCGTGCGCGTCACGACCCGCTGACCGCGGCGCTGCCGGTGCGCGTCGAGAACGGCACGCCGGTGACGCTGACGGCGGACGGAGCCTTGCTGCGTCGCGCGCTCTGGAACCTCGTGGAGAACGCCGCCAAGTACGGTGCGCCGCCGATCACGCTGTCGGCCGCGCTGGACGGCGAACGCGTCGTCTTCGGCGTGAGCGACGAAGGCGCCGGCATCGCCCCCGCCGATCGAGAGCGCGTCTTCGCGCCGTTTTATCGCGCCGACGCCGCGCGCACGCCGGATCCGAGCGGCGAGACGCGCCGCGGTGTCGGGCTCGGCCTCACGCTCGCGCGCCGCGTCGCCGAAGTCCATGGTGGAGCCATCACCATCGAACCGGCGTCCGGCGGCGGTGGAATGCCGCGCGGCTGCCGCGTGTCGCTGTCGGTTCCCCGCGAGCCGGCTACCTCTTCAGCTTGACGTCCTCGTAGGGCCCCGAGTACGCGAAGCCAGGGATGCCGCCAAGGCCCGACTCCTCGATGCGCGGCCCCACGCCGTTGAGGAACGCGAGCTGCCAGATCGGCGCGTAGATCGCGCGCTCGTGGACGAGCTGCTGAATCTTGTGCAGAACCGCCTCGCGGCGCTTGGTGTCGAGCTCGACGGCCTGCTCCTGGAACAGCCCGTCGATGTCGGGATGGCTGCCGTAGACGTACGTGCCGCCCGTGGCGACGAACGCTTCGAGCCGCGTGGCCGCGTTTCCGAAGGCACCGCTGCCGCCTTGCACGACGTTCCGGAACTTCTTCTCGCCGTACGCACTGAAGAACGCCGCCCGTTCCAGCGGCCGCAGCCGCGTGCGGATGCCGACGGCCTGCAGATAGTTCTGCACGGCCTCGGCGAGATTCGCATAGGCGACGTCGCAGGTGTAATCGCCGGCGTCGAAGCCGTTGGGATACCCGGCCTCGGCGAGCAGCCGCTTGGCCCTCGCCGGGTCATAGACGGCGGCCGGCGGCTTCCAGAAGAACTCGAAGATGTCCGGCACGATGCTGTTCGGGATCCGCGAGAAGCCGAGCGTCTCGGCCTGGTTGATTGCGTTGCGGTCGAAGGCGAGGTTCACCGCCTGGCGAACCTTGAGGTTGTGCCACGGCGACTTCGCGTCCCACTGCTCCGGGAAGTACAGCCAGAACGTGCCTTGCAGCACCGTCGCCTTCAACTGCAAGCCCGGCGTGCGGCGGAGCTCTTCGGCCAGCGGGCCGCGAACCGAGTAGACGATGTCGACCTCGCCGCGCTTGAGCGCAGCCAGCCGCGTGGACTCGTCGGGGATGACCTTGAAGACGATGCGCCGGACACTTGGCCGCTTGCGCCAGTAGCCGTCGAACGCCTCCATGACCACTTCGACACCCGGCGTGAACGAGACGAACTTGTAGGGCCCGGCGCCGATCGGCGCCTTCTTATAGCCCTCGTCGCCGACCTTCTCGACGTACTTCTTCGGCACGATCCACCCGGCGCCGGTCGCGGTCGTATAGAAGGCCAGGAAGTCCGGCCACGGCTGCTTGAGTCGGAATCGGACCCGCGAGGGATCGACGACGTCGACGCCGGCCACGCGATCCTTGAGCGTCTTCACGGCGGCGCCGCGGTAGCGCTCGAACGAGAACTTCACGTCCTCGGCGGTCACCGGCTCGCCGTTGTGAAAGCGCGCGCCCTGACGCAGCACGAACTCGTAGGCGAGGTGATCCTTGGAGACCGTCCACGATTCGGCGAGACTCGGGGCGAGCAGCTGGCCCGGCATCGGCTTGGCAAGCGCGTCGTGCAGCGCGTAGTAGATCATGTACGGCGTGATGATCCCGGACGACTCGGCGGGATCGAGCCACGTCGGCGCCAGTGTGATGTGCACGCCCCACGTGACCTGATCCCCCTGCGCCGCCGCTTCTCGCGCGGGACCGCTCGAGACGATGACGATGATCGCGAGGATGATCGCGCGGTATGTCATGTCGACCTCCTGATCGCGAATGCGGGCGGGATGATGCGGTCGACGCTCGCGCCGTCCCACCGCCAGCCCGGCACGTGGCTCCAGTATTGTTCGGTCGCCTTCCGCGCCTTCGCACAGACCTCGCCCTCGTCGACGCGCATGAGACGCCCACCCTGCACGAGCACCTTGCCGTCGACGATGACGGTGTCGACGTCGCGGCCCGTGGCGCCTTCGACGAGCGCCTTGATCGGGTCGACGTACACCGGCGCGCCGAGGTGATCGAGGTTGATCAGCAAGACGTCGGCCTTTGCGCCGGGCGCGAGCCGACCCAGGTCACTGCGGCCGAGGAACTTGCATCCCCCCAGTGTCGCTGCGTTGAAGACGTCGCGCGGGAGGCCGGCCTGATAGTTGCCGTCGGTCACTTTGGCGAGGAGCGAGGCGAGCCGGAGCTCGGCGACCATGTCCATGGGATAGGTATCGGTGCCGATCGCGAGATTGACGCCGGCCTCCAGATACCGCTGGAACGACTGCAGCGTCATGGCCATCTTGGCGTACTTGTACGGGCAGTGGCCGACGGTGGCGCCCGTCTGCGCGAGCACGCGCAGATCGTCGCCGAAGGCATAGCGCGGCCACGCGTGGGCAGTCGTGAACACGACGTGGCCCAGCAGCGTGCGGTCGTCGAGGAAGCCGATGTCGGCGAGGAACTGCACCGGCGTCTTGCGGTGTTCCTCGATGATGCGCTGGAACTCGATGAGGTTGCCGCCGGCGTGCGTGTGGATCGGCACGCGGAGCTCGCGCGCGGCGTCTTTCCCTGCGCGCAGCAGCGGCTCGCTGCACGTCTCGACCTGCGCGGCGTTCAGCATGCCGCGCAGGCGGCCCTGCGCCGTGCCGTCGTACTTGCGCACGAAGTCGATCGCTTCGCGCAGCCGCGCCTGACCGACCGCGGTGTCCTCCTCGTACGTGAGGCGGCCTTTGGCATCCATGTACGTATCGCGGTCGCGGAATGGCGGGCTCGCGTATACGCGCACTCCGAGGTCGTCGACCAGACGCGCGTAGCCCTCCCAGTCGCCGCGCAGGCCGCCGACGTCGATCACGGTCGTCGTGCCGTTCTTGAGCGCGTGCAGGAAGGTAAACGCGCGCAGCGCGGCCACCGCGTCGGCCGGCGGCGGCGTCATCTTGCCCTTGAGCGGCGCCGCGAAGCTCATGTAGTTCGCGGTGCGGTAGTCGTTCTTCGCCATGTCCAGCAGCAGGTAATCGCCGCCGCCGCCCGCGGTGTGCACGTGCGTGTTGATGAAGCCGGGTGCCACGAGCTTGCCGCGCGCGGAAATCGTCTGATCGACGGCACCCGTGTATGCTCCGCCGGCGTGCACGATCGTGTCGTTGTCGATGACGACACTGCCGCGCTCGTGGACCTCGTGACTCTGGCCGTTGTGGGCAACGACCCAGCCACCCTCGATGAGCGTCTTCATGCGCACCTCCTGTGGCTGACGGCTCGGGACTAACGCGCGGATTCTTGGGGTCGAGCCGGCTCCGAGAAACTGATGCTGGTGGGCGCGTTGGCTTCGAACGGACTCCAGAGACCGAGCTCCTTGCCCATGTCACGCAGCGCCGGCAGGACTTCCTGACCGAGCAGCCGAATGCACGTCTTCGTGTCCTCGGTGGACACGAAGCCGTCGGCGGCCCAGAAGCCGACGATGGACGGCCGCGTCTCCTCGAGCAGGCGACGCAGCTTGGGGATGACGGTCTTCGGCGTGCCCGCGATGATCTGCTGGTTCTGGATCTGGTCCTCGAACGCGGCCCCGCGCGGGTTGGAGCGTCGCCCGACCGCGTATTCGACGAACGCCGTGCGATACGACGGCGAGAAGTAGCCGGACGGGCTCGACCACACCGGATGCGCCAGGCCCGTGAACTCACCCTGCATCCACATGAACTGCCTGGCGTTGGCCATGGCCTTCTCTTCCGTTTCGGCCACGTGGCAGCGCTGCAGGTACCCGCGATACTCGGGGCCGCCGGCGTAGCCGGTCT
The DNA here is from genome assembly GCA_036802765.1 of Candidatus Rokuibacteriota bacterium. Taxonomy (GTDB): domain Bacteria; phylum Methylomirabilota; class Methylomirabilia; order Rokubacteriales; family CSP1-6; genus AR12. The sequence goes on along the minus strand of DAIRVP010000211.1, from coordinate 520 downwards.
CCTGCGCGACCTGGTCGTAGAGCTCCCAGATCTTTTTGGTGGCCTCGATCTCGGTGCTCAGCGCGATGTAGGGATAGCGCTGCTTCGCCGCCCAGATGATGGTCTCTTTGCTCAGCACCCCCGGGATCCACACGCGCGGATGCGGCTTCTGCAGCGGCAGCGCCCACGGATTCACCACGCGGTGCTGGTAGTGCGTGCCCTCCCAGCGAAACGGTCCGGTCTGCGTCCACGCCTTCACGACCAGCGCGTGCGCCTCCTCGAAGCGCTCGCGGTTGTACGCGGGATTGACGCCGGTGGCGAGCTGCTCCTGGCCGCCGCCGCGTACGAAGCCGGAGACCAGCCGGCCGCGCGACACCATGTCGATCATCGCCAGCTCTTCGGCCAGGCGCACCGGGTTGTCCGCGAGCGGCAGTGGGTTGCCGAGCAGCACGAGCTTTACGCGCTTGGTCGTGGCGGCGAGGATCGAAGCGAAGATGTTGCACTTGGCCTGCATGCAGAACGGCGCGTTGTGGTGCTCGTT
>DAIRVP010000210.1:0-8747 GCA_036802765.1 Candidatus Rokuibacteriota bacterium | reverse complement strand
ACGTCGTCGCAAAGATCACCGGCGTCGTCGTGCGCGAGACCGTGCCCGACTCGGTCCTCGAGCTCGCCGACGACGTCGAGCTGGTGGACCTGTCGGCAGAGGATCTGCGCCGCCGTCTCAAGGATGGCAAGGTCTACGTTGCGCACCAGGCCGCGGAGGCCGTCGAGAATTTCTTCCGCGAGGGCAACCTCAACGCGCTCCGCGAGCTCGCGCTGCGTCACACCGCCGAGCGCGTGGACGCCAAGGTGCAACGCTACCGCCGCGAGCACGCGATCGAGCCGGTGTGGCCTGTGGCCGAGCGGGTGCTGGTCTGCATCGGGCCGAGCCCGATGTCGGCGCGACTGGTGCGCGCGGGCCGGCGCCTGGCCGCACAGCTCGAGGCTCCATGGGTCGTGGCGTACGTCGAGACGCCGGCGCATCGCAACCTCAGCCCGGAGGACCGCGCCCGAACCCTCGAGACGCTGCGCCTCGCTGAGAGTCTCGGCGCCGAGACGGTGACGCTCACGGGCACGCGCATGAGCGACGAGCTTCTCGCATACGCGCGCTCGCGCAACGTCAGCAAGATCGTCATCGGCAAGCCCACGCGCGGGTTCTGGCAGCGCGTGTTCCTCGGCTCGATCGTCGACACGCTCGTGCGCGGCAGCGGCGAGATCGACATCTACGTGATCAGTGGCCACGGCACGCCGACGCGGGCGCCTCGGCGCCGGATGCGTCCGCCCACGGGCGGTGCGCTGCCGTACGCGGCCGCGCTCGTCGCCGTGCTGTCGTCGACGCTTGTCGCCTGGCTGATGTTCCCAAGCTTCGAGCTGTCGAACATCATCATGGTGTATCTGCTCGGCGTCGTCCTGGTCTCTCTGCGCTTCGGCCGCGTCGCGTCGGCGATGGCCTCCGTGCTCAGCGTGGCAGCGTTCGACTTCTTCTTCGTGCCACCGTACTTCACGTTCGCCGTCAGCGACTCGCAGTACCTGATCACCTTCCTCGTCATGCTGGTGGTGGCGCTGGTCATCAGCGGTCTCACGGTCCGCACGCGCGATCAGGCCGAGGGCGCACGCGCGCAGGAGCGGCGCACGGCCACGCTGTACTCGCTCAGCCGGGAGCTTGCCGCCTCGCGCGGGCTCGACAACCTGCTGGACGTCGCGCTCCGCCACCTGCTCGAGGTCTTCGGCGGCCGCATCGTCATCCTCATGCCGGACAGCCACGGACGCCTGCAGCAGCGCGCCGGCCAGCTCGCGCCGTTCAACATGGACACGAGCGACTTCGCCGTCGCGCAGTGGGCGTTCGAGCATCGCGCGGCCGCCGGCGCCGGCACCGACAACGTGCCCGGGGCGCAGATGCGATTCGAGCCGCTCACGGCGTCGCGCGGCGTCGTCGGCGTGGTCGGCATGCGTCCGGCCGAGCCGCATGCGTTCGACGCGCCCGAGCACGAGCACCTGCTCGAGACGTTCGTGAGCCTTGTCGCCGTGGCCGTCGACCGCTCGCTGCTGGCCGACGAAGCGCAAGCGGCACAGGTGCGCGCGGAGGCCGAGCGCGTACGCAACGCGCTGCTGAGCGCGGTCTCCCACGACCTGCGCACGCCGCTCACCGCTATCACAGGCGCCGCCAGCGCGGCGCTCGAAACCGGCACGCGCATCGACGACGTCACGCGGCGCGAGCTGCTCGAGTCGATCCGCGACGAGGCCGAGCGCCTGAATCGGCTCGTCAACAATCTGCTCGACGTCACGCGCCTGGAGTCCGGAACGCTGCAGCTCCGGCGCGAGTGGATTCCTGTCGAAGAGCTCGTCGGCGTCGCGCTCGCCCGGCTGGCGAAACCGCTCGGCGATCGCAAAGTGACGACGCGGCTGCCTGAGGATCTGCCGCCCGTGAACGTCGACGGGCTGCTGATGGAGCAGGTGTTCATCAATCTGCTCGAGAACGCGACCAAGCACACGCCGGCCGGCCAGCCGATCGACGTGGACGCTCGCCGCGAGGGCGATGAAGTCATCGTGGAGATCGCCGATCGCGGGCCGGGATTGCCCAAAGGCGCGGAGCGCAAAATCTTCGACAAGTTCTATGGCGTCGGCACGGGCGGCGGGGCTGGCCTTGGCCTCACGATCTGCCGCGCGATCGTCGAGGCGCATGGCGGTCACATCGAGGGACAGAATCGGCCGGGCGGCGGCGCGGTCTTTCGGTTCGCGCTTCCTGTCGGCGAGCCTCCGCGTCTGCCCGAAGGCAATGGCTGACGCGCGGCCGGATCCCTCGATCGTCGTCATCGATGACGAGCCGCAGATCCGTCGATTCCTGCGCGCCGCGCTGGCCGGCCAGGGCTATCGCGTCTACGAGGCGTCGACGGGCGCCGACGCCCTGGTCGAGGTCGCGAGCCGCCAGCCCGACGTCGTAATCCTCGATCTCGGCCTGCCGGACATGGACGGGCTCGACGTCATTCGAAAGGTGCGCGAGTGGAGCGCGGTCCCCGTCATCGTGCTGTCGGCGCGCGGCCAGGAAGCCGACAAGGTCGCGGCGCTGGATGCCGGTGCCGACGATTATCTGAGCAAGCCGTTCAGCGTCGGCGAGCTGATGGCGCGCATGCGCGTGGCGCTGCGTCACCGGGCCCGCGTCTCTGACGGCGCGCTCGAGTCCGTGTTCAGCGTCGGTGAGCTCCACGTGGATCTCGCGGCGCGTCGCGTGACCGTCGGCGGCGCGCAGGTGCACCTGACGCCGATCGAGTACAGACTGCTCGTCGCGTTGGTGCACCACGCTGGCAAGGTCATCACCCACCGCCAGCTTCTCAGCGACGTCTGGGGTCCGAACGCCACCGAGCAGGCGCATTACCTGCGCGTGTACATGGCCCACCTGCGCCGCAAGCTCGAGGCGGATCCCGCGCGGCCCCGTTATCTCCTGACCGAGGCCGGTGTCGGCTATCGACTGGCCGCGGAGTAACGCCGGGTACAATGCTCGGGTGAAATTCCGCCGTCTGCTGTTCGCCGCGCTGCTGGCCGTCTGTTTCGACGTCGCGGTGCCGCTGGAAACCAGCGTCCACGGCGGACTCGTCTGGGAGGACGACGAAGAAGAAGCGGTCCGCGCCGACGGACGCCGCGAGTCGCCCGCCGCCCAGCGCGCGCGGACGCCCGGGCGCGAGGCCATCGCGCTCCGCGCGAGGCTCACCGCGCGCCGCCGCGCGCCGCGTCCCGTGCGGCGTGTCCGCGTCGCTCGCGTCGTCCACTCCAGCGCCCCGCCACCGCGGGCCGCGGCTCCCGAAGACCACTAACCGTTCTCCTCGCCGCACGCTTCGCCAATGCCGGCGGACTGTGTCCGCCCGCCGGCTCCACGTGCATCGCATGCAAGGAGAACGGAAATGTCCGTCAACAACGTTCAGGGCCTCGCGATCGCCATCGCGCTGCTCGTCGTCGGGCGCGCGCTGGTGGCGCTGTTTCAATATCTGTTCGGAGTCGGGCAGTGACGCCGCTCGCCGATCCCGAATTCTGGGCACGCCTGGCCAGCATCGTCCTCATCGATCTGACCCTGGCCGGCGACAATGCGCTGGTCATCGCGCTCGCCGTCCGTACGCTGCCGAAGCGCCAGCAGCTGTTCGGTCGCATCTGGGGCACCGCGGGCGCAGTCGTGCTGCGCCTCATCTTCATCGCCGTCGCGACCTGGCTGCTCACGATCCCGCTGCTGCAGGTCGTCGGCGGCATTCTGCTCGTCTGGATCGCGCTGCGACTCGTGCGTCAGGACGCGGGTGCGGACGCCCACGTCCGGCAGGGCACGACGCTCCGCGAGGCGGTGTGGATCATCGTGGTCGCCGACGCCGCGATGAGCCTCGACAACGTGCTCGCCGTCGCGGCCGCCGCGCACGGCGATCTGCTGCTGGTCGTCTTCGGCATCGGCCTGTCGCTTCCGCTGGTCGTCTGGGGCAGCGGCCTGCTCGCGTGGTTGATGAACCGGTTCACGTGGATCATCTGGCTCGGCGGCGGTGTGCTCGGCTATTTTGCCGGCGAGATGATCTTGCGCGATCGCGCGCTCGAGCGCTGGTTCGGCCCGTGGCCGGAATGGCTCCACGCGGCGCCGATCGTGCTGGCCCTCATCATCGGCGCGCTCGGCTGGCGGTTCGCGCAGAACGGTCGAAAGCACGTCGCCGAGTCCGCCTGATCGCGTGATAATGTGGGCCGCCATGAGCCAGGATCTGAGGAGCTTTCTCGACGCCGTCAAGCGCCACGCGCCTGACGGTTTCCAGGTGATCTCGCGGCCCGTCGACCCGGCGTACGAGATCACGGCGCTCGTCGTGAAGCTCGAGAAGGAACGGCGCAAGCGCCCGATCCTGCTCTTCGAGCACGTCAAGGGGACGAAGTTTCCGGTGCTGACCAACGTGCATGCGAGCCGGTCGCGCCTGGCCGTCGCGCTCAACTGCTCACCCGACGCGATGCTGACGACGTATCTGAAGGCGATGGAGCGGCCGATTCCGCCGCGCATCGTCAGCAGCGCACCCGTGCAGGAGGTGGTGCTCGAGGGCGCCGACGTCGACCTCTATGCGCTGCCGCAGATCGTGCACCACCAGGGCGACGCCGGACCGTACATCACGTCCGCGATCTCGTTCGCCAAGGACCCTGCCTCCGACACGTGGAACTGCGCCTACAACCGGCTGATGATCCAGGGGCGCGACACGACGTCGATCCATCTCACGCTCGGCAAGCACCTCTGGGAGTTCCAGCGCATCGCCGAGCAACGCGGCGAGGCGCTTGCCCTCGGGCTGGTCATCGGTGTGCATCCGGCCATCGCGCTCGGCGCGCTGGCCATCGGCTCCATCGACGAAGACGAGCGCGCGATCATGGGCGGCCTGTTCGGCGAGCCGCTCGAGCTGGTCCGCTGCCGCACGTCCGACGTGCTCGTGCCGGCGCACGCGGAGATGGTTCTCGAATGCGAGATCCTGCCCGGCAAGCGGACGGCCGAGGGACCGTTCGGGGAGTTCACCGGCTACAGCCTTGGCGAGCGCCAGCGTGAGGTCGTCCGGGTCAAGGCGATCACGCACCGGCGCGACGCGATGTTTCAGGACATCACGGTCGCGCACCTCGACCACATGCTGCTGTCCACCATCCCGATGGAGGCCAACCTCTGGCGTGCGGTCCGGGCGATGGTGCCGTCCGTCCGCGCGGTGCGCGTGCCGGCGCCGTTCACCTGCTATGTGTCCATCGAGCAGCGGCTGCTGGGCCAGGCGAAGAACGCGATCATGGCGGTCTTCGGCGCCGACCTCTATATGAAGCGCGTCGTCGTCGTCGACCACGACGTCGACGTGTTCGACGATCGTCAGATGACGTGGGCGCTCGCCACGCGGTGCCAGCCCGACCGTGACATCACGGTCGTCACTCACGCCCGCGGCTCCGATCTCGATCCGTCGACCAAGGAAGATGGCTACACCGCCAAGTGGGGCGTGGATGCGACGGCCAAGCCGTCGCTCGGCGCCTTCACGCCTCGCCATCGCGTGCCGCCCGAGGTGTGGAACCGCCTGCGGCTCGAAGATTTCCTGCCCTCGTAGAGAAGGACAACAAGATGAGCATGTCGTCGTGGTTACCGTGGGCCCTGCTGTCTGCCGTCTTCGCCGCGCTCACGGCGATTTTTGCGAAGATCGGTCTCGACGGGATTGACTCGGACTTCGCCACGCTCGTGCGCACCGTCGTGATCGTGCTGACGTTGGGTGCGCTCGTCTACGTCACCGGCAAATGGCAAAGTCCCCTGGCGCTTCCGGCGAAATCGCTGACGTTTCTCGTACTCTCGGCGCTCGCGACCGGCGCATCCTGGCTGTGCTACTTCCGTGCGCTCAAGATCGGCGACGCCTCGAAGGTGGCGCCCGTGGACAAGCTCAGCGTGGTGCTGGTGGCGCTGTTCGCCGTTGCCCTCCTGGGCGAGCGGCCCGCCCCGCGCGAGTGGCTGGGCATCTCTCTGGTCGGCCTCGGCGTGCTCCTGCTCAGCCTGCGCGGCTGAGCTCGCCCGGAGCGAGCGTCAGATGACGACGAGCTTTGCCGCGCGGCTCGAGGCCACCGCGCGCTCCCGTCCCGACGCAACCGCTCTCGTCTGGGACGCCGGTGGCCGCATGAGCTACGGCGAGCTCGACGCGCACGCCGGCGGAGTCGCGAAGATGCTGGTCACTCGCGGGTGCCGACCCGGCGATCGCGTCGCCGTGGTCATTCCCAATCGCTGGCAGTTCGTCGCCGCCGTGCTCGGTGGCCTGAAGGCCGGCGTCACCGTCGCGCCGCTCGATCCCCTGCTCAAGCACGATGAGCGCGCCGAGATCGTGGCCGACCTGAAGCCATCGCTGATCATCGAGGACGTCGCGGCAGAGGCCAGCGATTGGACGACCGGACACGCTGCCGGCGCCCCCGCGCTCATCCTTTATACATCTGGCTCCACGGGCCGCCCCAAGGGTGCTTTGCTGTCGCACGCCGCGGTCGACTTCGCCGAGCGGTCGTGGGCCGGGCCAGTGATGGCGCTGACCGCGGCCGACGTGGTGCTCGCCGCGCTGCCGCTCTCGCATTCGTTCGGCCTCAACGGCGCGCTCCTCGCGCCGCTGCTGGTCGGTGCCGCGATACGCCTGGTCGAGCGCTTCGCTGCCGACGACGTCGCCGCGCTGCTGAGGCGCGAGCGCGTGACCGTCGTGCCGGCTGTGGCGACGATGTTCCGGCGTCTGCTCGACGTGCCGGCGTTCTCTGGCGGCGCGGCGATTCGTCTCGCAGTGTCCGGTGCGGCGCCATGTCCGTGGGAGCTCGCGCGAGAATGGCGCGAGCGCACCGGTGTGCGGATCGTGCGCGGGTACGGCATGACCGAGCTCTTCCGTCCGTTGTCGTACCGCGCCGACGATACGACGGATCTGCCGGATGCCGTCGGCCGCGCCGTGCCCGGCGTCGAAGCACGCATCGTGGACGATCACGGGGCGCCGCTCGCCATCGGCGAGGTCGGCGAGCTGTGGATTCGCTCCCCCGCCGCGATGGACGGCTATCTCGGTGCGCTGGATGAAACCCAGGCGGTGCTCGCGGAGGGATGGTTTCACACCGGGGACCTCGCGTCGCTCGATGCGGAGGGCTGGGTGCGGATCGTCGGGCGAAAGCGGGAGCGGATCCTCCGCGGCGGTCACTCGGTGTTTCCGCCCGAGGTCGAGGCTGTGCTGCTCACACATCCCGACGTGGCCGAGGCGGCGGTGATCGGCGTGCCGCACGCGGAGCTCGGCGAAGAGGTCGCCGGCTTCGTCGTAAGCCGCCCCGGGTCGCGGGTCGACGCCGACGAGCTCATCGCCTTCTGTCGCGAGCGACTCGCGGGCTACAAATATCCCCGCCGCATCACGCCGCTGGCCGCGCTCCCGCGCAGCGCCACGGGCAAGGTCCTCAAGGCCAAGCTCGCTGCGGAATTCGAATAATCGGTTCGGTGGTAGAGTCGGAGGTCCATGAAGAAGGCGGGACCAGGCGTTCACGCCATCCGCGTCCTCATCGCCGACGATCACAATCTCTTTCGCGCCGGCGTCCGCGGACTTCTCAAGGGGTTCGGCGGCATCGAAGTGACCGGTGAGGCCGTGAACGGCCACGACGCGGTCGCGATGGCGGCGAAGCAGCGGCCCGACGTGCTCTTGATGGACGTCGGCATGCCAGGATTGAACGGAATCGAAGCGGCCGAGCGCGTCCGCGCCTCTACCCCGACGACCCGAGTGATCATCCTGTCGATGCACACCGGCGAGGAGCATGTGATGCGCGCCCTCAAGGCCGGCGCTGCCGGCTACGTGCTGAAGGACGCTCAGCCCGACGAGCTGGAGCGTGCGGTCCGTCAGGTGGCGAGTGGCGAAGCGTACCTGTCGCCCTCGCTGTCCAAGTATCTCGTCAGCTACGCCCGCGGCGACGTCGGACGCAGCGAGCTCCAGCGGTTGACCTCACGGCAGCGCGAGGTGCTGCAGCTGATCGCCGAGGGTTACACGACGAAGGGCATCGCCGCGCGCCTGAAGCTGAGCGTCAAGACCGTGGAAACGCACCGCGCGCAGCTGATGGAGCGCCTCGAGATCCGCGACGTCGCCGGGCTCGTCCGCTTTGCCCTGCGCCGCGGCCTCATCGAGGACCGCGGCTAGAGCCACGCCGCTCAGGAATCCCCTGAGTCGGCTGCCGGGTATTCCCGGAGTGGTCGTCGTCTCCGAATGACGGTAGCCTCTGCGGCGTACACTTGACCCTCACGAGACTGCTGCAGAACCTTACGAGAGTCACGCAGGAGGACGAAGAAACGATGGGAACAAGGGCGGGCAGCCGGCTGACCCAGATCGTGAAAAAGCATGAGGCCGCAATCGTGGGCGAGTGGATCAAGGAACAGCTCGCCGCGGTCAAAGCCGCCGACCGCATCAGCGAAGCCGATCTGCGCGAGGACTGCGAGCGCTTCCTGTCGCTGTTCAGCGCCGCGCTGCAGTCGGGCGCAGGCGAGGACATTGCGGCCGCGCCCTGGACCGAGACGCGTGACATGCTCAGCGGACTCTCTCGCGCGCGCGCCAAGGCTGGGTACAAGCCCGCCGAGACCGCGGTGTTCGTGCTGGCGCTCAAGCTGCCGCTGTTCGACCGGCTGCGCAGCGAGATCGGCGGCGACGCCCAGGGCCTCGCCGACGAGGTCTGGGCCACCACCGTCGTGCTCGACCGTCTCGCGCTGTTCACGACCGAGGTCTATCAGACCGGACGCGAGGAGGTCATCCTGCGGCAGCAGCAGGAGATGCTCGAGCTGTCCACGCCGGTCGTGCAGCTCTGGGACAACATCCTTGC
>DAIRVP010000209.1:0-8773 GCA_036802765.1 Candidatus Rokuibacteriota bacterium | reverse complement strand
CTGATGGTCAGCGTCTCGGGATCGCGCCCCGCTTTCGCGCAGGCCGCGCGCAGGTGTCCGAGCCCGTCCTTCAGCGCTGCCGCGGTCGGGAACGCCGCGTGCCAGCCGTCGCCGAGCTCGGCGACGCGACGCAGGGCGCGCGGCGTGTGGCCGCCGATCCAGATGGGGATCGTGCCGCGGGCCGGCGCCGGCCGACACGCCAGCGCGTCGAAGCGGAAAAACTCGCCCGTGTGGGCGGCGCGCTCCTCGCGCCAGCAGACGCGCATGACGCGAATCGCCTCATCGCTCCACGCGCCGCGCCGATCGTAAGGCGCACCGAGCGCCTCGATCTCCTCGCGCATCCACCCGACGCCCGCGCCGAGGATGACGCGGCCCGGCGCAAGGTGATCCAGGGTTGCGAGCATTTTGGCCGCGAGCAGCGGGTGTCGATGCGGTAGCACGAGCACGGTGGTACCGAGCGACACGCGCTCGGTAACGCCGGCTATCAGCGCCAGCGCGGTGAGCGGCTCCAGAAAGTCGGTCGCCGGCGGCAGCGGGAAATCGCCGGTGGCGTTGTACGGGTAACGCGAGGCGATGCGCCACGGCAACACCACGTGATCGCTCGCCCACAGCGAGTCATAGCCGAGCGCCTCCGCGCGGCGCGCGAAGCCGACAAGCGTCTCGCGCGTCGCCGCAGCTCCGTAGACCGGGAGATGACAACCGACAAGCATCTGCGTCAGGCCACCGCGCTGCTATTCGATCACGCGATCGGTCAGCTCGCCGGCCTCGATCATCTGCACCAGCCGGGAGCGCTGAATCTTTCCGCTGGATGTCTTCGGGATCGTGGAGGCCTGAACGAGCAGGACGCGCGCGGGGCGGTGCCCCTGGCCGCGATGCACACGGTGCACGATCTCGCGAACCGTCGTCGGCGGATCCGCGGCGTCGCGCAGCTCGGCGACGACGTAGAGACGTTGGGTCCCGGCGCGCTCGCTGTCGACGCCGACGGCCGCCGAATAACGAACACCCGGCACGTGATCGACGATCTCCTCGACGTCCGCGGGGACGATGTTCTTGCCGCCGACGATGATGATGTCCTTCAGCCGCCCGGTGACGTAGAGATAGCTCTCGGCGTCGAGGAAACCGAGATCGCCTGTGCGGAGCCAACCGTCCGCGGTGAGCACACGGGCCGTCGCCTCGGGATTGTTGTAGTAGCCCTGCATCACGCCCGGGCTCTTCACGCAGATCTCGCCCTCGGTCTCGTGCGGCACGTCCACGAGATCGACGGGGCCGCCCTCGCGCATCGGCTCCGAGATGCGGAGCGATACGCCTGGGCAGGGCAGCCCGACGGAGAGCCATCGGCCGGAGGCGTCGTAGCGCGGCGCCATTCCGCGCTGGCAAATGGCGACGGCCAGCGTCGCCTCGGCAAGTCCGTAGCACGGCGCGATCACGTTCTTCAGCCCGAAGTGAGACTCGAACGCGTTGATCGTAGAGGAACGAACCGGCTCGGCGCCGGAGAGCGCGGCCTTCAGCGACGACAGGTCGAAATCCGACGTGTCGCGTACGTTGCGAACACAGTTCCGATACCCGAAGTCCGGCGACACGGTGAACGTCGCGCGCACCTTCGTGATCGTCTCGAGCCACGGGCGTGGATTTCGCAAGTCGGGCGGCAGCAGCCAGATCGGCGTCGCCGTGAGCGGCGGCGTCAGCGCGCAGCCGATGAGCCCCATGTCGTGATAGAGCGGCAGCCACGAGACCACGCGATCCTCGGCGCCGAGCCCGGCGGCCACGGCCATGAACTTCGTCGTCTCGACGACGTTCGCGTGCGACAGCACGACGCCGCGCGGCTGACCCGTCGAGCCCGAGGTGTACTGCAGGAAGCACACATCACCGGGCTGCGCGACGTGATCGGGCGGCGGCGTGCCGTCGGAGTCCAGCTCGTTCGGCTCGAGCACCTGGCGCATGTTCGGCGCCAGCGCGACGCTCGCGTCGACGCCGGCACGGAACCAGCCGATCGTCGCCACGGCGACCGCCTCGGAGTCACGGAAGATGGCGGCGGTCGCATCGACGCCGAGCGTCGGGTAGAGCGGGACCGGCACCGCGCCCAGCCGCAGCGCGCCGAAGAAGGTGTAGAAGAATTCGGCGCACGTCGGGTAGATCAGGCACACCTTGTCGCCGCCCCGTAGACCCGCGGCGGCCAGTCCAGCCGCGTAGCGCGCGCTCCGGCTCCAGAGCTGCGCGTAGGTCACCGTTTCGTCGAACAGCGAGAAATACTGTATGTCGGGCGTCAAGGCCATCCGGCGCCGCAACAGATCGACGAGCGTGGTTGCTCCCTTCGGGTCGCTCATTGTCGGTTCCCCTCGAGCGTCGCTTGGGTCTCGTGGTCTCGACCGTCGCGCAGATACACCAGACGAACGGTGTCGCCGGGGCGCCGCGCGCCGATAACACGGCGCAACGCCTCGAAGCCGTCGACGGCCACTTCATCCACGCGAACGAGGACGTCGCCGTCGCGCAGCCCCGCGCGTTCCGCGGCGCTGCCGGGAATCACATGTCCGAGCCGCGCGCCGTCGGCGCCCGCCCCGTCACCGCTGACACCCAGGAATGCGCCGGTGCCGCGGCTGTTGCTCCGCGTGCGCGACGGCCGCGACAGCTTCGCGTACACGGGGCGCGCACCGTCGTCGAGCGTCGTGACCACGGACGCGCCGACCGCGGCCACGCGCGCCATGCCGTCGACGTTCAGCCGGTCAACGGTGTCGCTGGGGCGGTGGTAGTCGGGGTGACTCCCGGTGTGGAAGAACAGCACCGGCGTGCCGGCCGAATAGAACCGGCTGTGGTCCGACGGCGAAAACGGCGTGCCGTTCAGCTCGGCCTGCACGCCTGCGGCGCGCGCGGCGTCGGCTGTCGCGGCGCGCAGGCGGTCGCCCGAATCGACGCCGCCGACACTCAACTTGTTGTCGTGCATGCGTCCGACCATGTCGAAGTTCAGCATGGCGATCGTTTGCGAGAGCGGCAGCGAGGCGTGCTGCACGTAGTGCGAGGAGCCGATGAGGCCGAGCTCCTCGGCGCCGAACAGCACGAAGATCAGCGTGCGGCGCGCGCCCCCCGCGGCGGCGAAGGCGCGGGCGAGGCCGACCACCACGGCGGTGCCCGACGCGTTGTCGTCCGCCCCGTAGTAGATGGCGCCGCCCGAGGCGCCGAGGTGGTCCCAATGAGCGCCGAGCACGATCGTCTCCGACGCGAGGGCGGAATCGGTGCCGGGCAGCACGCCAACGACGTTCGCCGCCCGTACATCCGCGGGCAGCAGGTCGACGACGAGTCGCGCGCTTGCCGGCGCCGCCGCGCGGAGCGCGTCCGCCGCGCTGCGCGTGATCGACCCCGACACGAGGCTGACCGGGGCCGGCGTCGCGTCGAGCGTCGGCAGCGTGTCGGCGATCAGCAACACCGCAACGGCGCCACGCTGGCGCGCCAGGATCAGCGTCTCCAGCCGCGAGCCCCGCATTGGCGCGACGACGATCTTGTCGCGGAGATCGCCGCCCCAGGTGTCATCGGGAAACGCGAGCGGCGCGATGACTTCGCCGAGTCGCGAGCCACCGTGAGGCATCCAGTCGATGCTGGCCGCGAGCGCCCGTCCGTTGACCTCGAGCGCGTTGCTCGAGCCAAGACGTCGGCCGGGGGCGACGCTGAACGATTGTAAGAATGACCCGCCGTCGCCGCCGGGCCGCAGGCCGGCGGCGGCCAGCCACGCCGCGATCCGCTCGGTCGCGCGATCACCACCGGGCGTACCGGCGCGGCGTCCTTGCATTTCCGGCGCGGTGAGCGCTTCTACAACAGCGCGCAGTTCCGACGCGGTCGGGGTGGTGACGCCGGCGCGGACGACAGCCGCGGTCGACGTCAAAAGCAGCAGTACGCAGGCGAGGCGCGTCGCCGAGCGACGGATCATTCGGCGTATTCTACCGCGATCGCGGCGTCGCGCCGCTCGACGCCGCGCGCTGCGTTACGCTTTAGCTCTTGTTAGATTCGCTCGCCTCGGACGGCGGGGCCCCAGCCCCGCGACGTCCTCCGGCTCGCACTTCGGCGACCCGTCCGCCGGCGATGCGCCGGAGTTCCTCCGGTGTGACACGAAAGACCGTGTGCGGATGGCCGCCCGCCGCCCAGATCGCCTCCCACTTCATCAGGTCTTCGTCGATCAGCGTGGTGATGGGCGACGGATGCGCGAGAGGCGCCACGCCCCCGATGGCGAAGCCCGTATGCGTCCGGACGAAGTCGGCGTCGGCGCGGCCGATGGGCTCGCCGATGAGAGCGCCGACTTTCGCCTCGTCCACGCGGTTCGCTCCGCTCGCGATGACGAGCAGCGGCCGCCCGCTGTCGCGCAGACGAAACACGAGCGACTTGGCGATCTGACCGACGTCGCAGCCCACGGCGGCGGCCGCGGCGGCCGACGTCGGCACCGCGTGCTCGAACACGACGATCGTCGTGGTGACGCCCGCGACCGTCAGCGCCTCGGCCACGCGGCGCGCGCTGGTCGGCAGCTCAGCCACGAGCGGTCACCACGGCGCGGCACGCGCGCATCTGCGCGAGGTGCTCGAGGTCGTGATCGGCGGCGTGGGTCGCGTACTGCCCCAGCGTTAGCGGGCCGAAGTGCCCCGAGAGGCCAGGGCGCTCGGCGGCGCCGGGCGGCAGCGTCACGAGATACGCCAGCGTCTCGGCACGCGCGCGCCGGAAGCTCGCGAGGTCGTCCTCGAAGCGCCCCTCGCGCCGGTCGCGCTCGCGCTCCCACGCGACCGGATCGAAGGCGTCGAAGCGCGGGTGCTCCTGCGTCGCCATGAGCCGAAAGCGCGGCAGGAAGAGCCGGCTCTCGAGCTCCATGAGGTGTGCGAGCACCTCCTTCATCGACCACTCGCCCGGCTCTGGTCGCTCGCGCAGCCTGCGGGCATCGAGGCCGGCGGCCAGCTCGGCGACACGATCGGGCGTGGCGACGAGCACGTCGAGCAGCTCGGACATCGAGAGCGCCAGGCGAGCCTCGCAGCGCCGCGGCGTCAGGCCCAGCGTCGCGCGAACGTCCTGGATCTGGCGCAGATGCTCCGTGTCGTGCGCGTCCATCGTTGCCGCGTACGTCTCCACGGTCAGCGGACCGCGGCTGGGACTCACGCCCTCGCGTCGCCAGCCGGCCTCGTCGAGCGCGCCGAGCAATGCGACGGCCTGCCGGCGCGCATCCGTGAATGCGGCGAGCAGCGTCGTGAGGTCGGCGTTGTCGCCCTCGGTGCGCCGGCCCGAGGCGAAGACGGGCCGCGATTCGGCAAGCATGCGGCGCAGCCGCGGCAAGAACGTGTCGCGATCGCCTTCGACCAGGTGGCGGACGGCTTCACCGATCGACCATTCGCCGGGCTTGGGCGGTGTCCACGCCAGCTCGCCGGCGGCATCGCGCGTCATCTCGCGCAGGAGCACCGGTGTCGCGGCGAGTCGTGCAGTGTTCAGCTGTCGGTCGGTCAGGCGGCTCACAGCCCGCGCACCGCGGCGAGCACCGCCTCGGGATCCGGGCGCACCTGGAAATTATTGCTGATCCACAGCCAGCGGACGACGCCGTCGCGATCGAGCACGACCGTCGTCGGAATCGGGACGTCCTCGCCGGACGCGCCGCCGCGCGCGTGCACCAGCCCGTAGCGCCGCGTCACCGCGAGATCGGAGTCGGCGACGAAGCGATAGCTCAGGTGCAGCCGCTGCGCCATCTCGTGGCTGCGAGCGTTCGGATCGGGCGACACGGCGATGATCTCGACGCCGGCCTTCTCCGCTTCCGACAACGCGGCTCCAAGCCCTTGGAGCTCGGCGACGCAGAACGGTCACCAGTAGCCGCGATAGAAGACGAGGACGACGGGCTTTTGCCCGCGGTAGTCGGCGAGCGAGACCGGCCGGCCGTCGGCGTCGGGCAGTGTGAACGCCGCCGGTCGTTCGCGCACGCGCAGCGTCGTGTGCGCCTCGGGAATGCGCGCGAGAACGAAGTTGAACGTCGCGCTGCCGAGCAACAACAGGAGCGAGACGGCCAGCGTCGCCCACCCGTACCAGCGCCGTCCGAGCGCCACGGCGAGGGCGGCGATCGTGGTCGCAATCGCGAACGCGGCGACGTAGCCCTCGGGGTTGTTGCGGACGGCGGGGACGCGCAGGAGCTGCGAATACACCGTGATCGCCGCGACCGAGATGAGCAGGCTGAGCGTGACGAGCCAGCCGGGTCTCATGCCCGACGGCTCACGACATCACGATGCGATCGAACGCCTCGGCGTACGCATAGCCGGCCGCTCGGCCCAGCTCGGCGCCGCGCTCGCGCACGCGCTTTTCGACCGCCGCGAAGTCTTTGAACTGACTCGCGTGACAGGCCAGGGCCTTGATCTTCAAGTCCATGACGTCGCTGATATCCACCACGACGTGAGGGTTCTGCCACTGCATCACGTAGACCTCGCGCGTCTTGTGGGGCTCGTATTGCGGCATCAGCTCGGGGAAGGCGAGATGGTCGCGCGACAGCGGATAGACGCAGTCGAGCGCGACGCCGCCGGCCGTGCGGTGATCGCGGTGCGAGGCGCCGAGGTTGTAGGTGCGCTGGGGATTCTGGCAGACGACGAGGTCGGGCCGGTGGCGCCGGATCTCACGCGCGACGTCCAGACGGAGCGCTCGCGTGTCTTCCACTTCGCCGTCGGGATAGCCGAGAAACGTGACCTGCTCGACGCCAAGCGCGCGTGAGGCGTTGCGCTGCTCCTCGGCGCGGATGGCGGCGAGCCGCGGTGACGTCATCGTCCGGTCGCTGGAGCCCTTGTCGCCGTTGGTCACGACGACGAGGGCGACGTCTTTGCCTTCCTTCACGAACTTCGCCACCGTGCCGCCTGCGCCGAATTCGCAGTCGTCGGGGTGGGCGACGATCACCAGGACGCTTCGGATCGGGTCAGTCATGCGCTCGCTCGCTCCCGTCGAGAATGTGTGATTGGGATGCCACGGTTCAGCATACCGATTCGCATGCGACGCTGTGCGATAATCCCCCGTGCCGATGGCGGAGCGCGCACGCCGGATCGCGGTGGTCGTGCTGGTTCTGCTTCTTGCCGTGCCGCCGCTGGCGACCGCGCTGCCGGGCTCGCCGGCCAGCGTGCGCGTCGCCGGAATCACGCTGCTCTGGTGGTACGTGGCGTGCGTCGGCCCGCTCGCCGCTGTCCTCGTCATCGCGCTGTCGCGCATCTTTCGATGACACTGCTGCGCGCCCTCGCGGCCTGGCCGGGGCCGGCGCTCGTCGCCATCATGATCGCGGCTGTTGCTGGGGGCGCGGCCGCTGCGCCGACGCTGGTGCTCGCCGTCGCAGTGTCGCCACTGCTCGCGCTCGTTCAGCCGCCGTGCGCGCCCGCGGCCCGCCATCCGATCACGCTCACCATCGCGCTCGCCGTCGCGGCGCTGCTGCTCTGGGCGCATCTCGCCGTGGTCGCCGACGCGGCGGCGCTGCTCGGCGCGCGCCGCTGGCAGGCGTGCCTGGCGGCCGCCGCGCTGGCGCTGCTCGCCACGCTGATGCCGCACGCGGCGCGCTGGCGAACCGCCGCCGTCGCGCTCGGCGCTGCCGCGCTGTTGGTCGTGCTCATCACCGCTGGTGCGGCGCTCCAGCGTGCGCCCTGGGCGGCGTGGCGAGATGCCGCCGCGCGGCCGGCCCTCGTGTTCGGTGAAGGCAGCCCATGGGTCGCGGCGGGTGAGCGCTTCGTGCGCGGCACCACTCTGGCGTTTCACGAAGGGCATCGCGTTGTTGCGGTGACGCCCGGCACATTCCGCGTCGTCGAAACCGACGGCGAGCGGCCCGTCGTCCGCGACTGGCGTCTGGCCGCCGGCGACGCGCTCAGCATCCGCCCCGGCGACACGCTCACCGCGGAGCCGGGTAGCCGGCTACGCTTCGAGCCCGGCAAGCGAGTTCCCGGAGCTCCGCCGTCCGGCGCCGCGTGGGGGGATGCCGCCTCGCGTGCGTCGTGGGTTCATGCGCTGGCGCTGGTGGTGACCGTCACACTCGGCGCGTGCGCGCTCGTCCCTTCTGCTGCGAAACGGCTGAGCGCTGCGTCCGCCATCGCGCTGGCGATCGCTGCCGTCGCGGCATCGTGGGGCGCGTATGCGACGTTGCTCGCGCCCGAGGCAGGACTCGCCGGGTCACCGGCTGAGGCGGTGCTGTCGCTCTCGCGCGCGGCGGCACTGCCGGGGCACGGGGTGTCGCCGGCCATGCTGATCGGCCTCGTGACGCTCGGGCTGCTCGCGTTGTTCGTCGCGGCGGCCGACGCGCTTCGACAACCCATCGTGGAAGCCGGCGGCGCGCGGTGGCCGGGATTGTGGAGCGCCGTCATCGTGGCGGCGGCCGTCGGCGGCGCGGTTCCGAGCGTGGCGCCGTGGACACCGCTCGCGGCGGGTCTGGCGCTCGCGGGCGGCGCGATCGCCGCGCCGCGGCTTGCCGGCGCCGACGGCGCTCGCATCGCCTCGTGGCCCGCGTCGGCCGCCGGCGGCCTGATCGGCGCGGCCGTCTTCATCGGAGTGACTGCGTTCGGGGCACGGTTGCCCCCGGTGCTGGCCGCGCTGCGCGAGGCGCCGGTGCTTGCGGCGGCGCCGGCGGCCTGGGTGATCGTGAAAGTTTTACGACGCGAGGCGCCGGCGGCCCGCTGAGGGTTGGCAACCAGCCCACCGGACCACCATAATGGTGATCCATGGCCAGTGATCGGATCGTCGTCCGTGGTGCCCGCGAACACAACCTCAAGAACATCGACGTCGAGCTTCCCCGGGATCAGCTGGTCGTCCTGAC
>DAIRVP010000208.1:0-8779 GCA_036802765.1 Candidatus Rokuibacteriota bacterium | reverse complement strand
TTCAACGTCGGCAACTCCGTCCTCGGCTACGGCATGGGCCTGGCGTCGTCGAGCGCGGTGGCGCCGTTCTTTGACAAGCGCGTGATCTCCGTGATGGGCGACGGTGGTTTCTGGCACAACGGCCTGACCAACGGCGTGGCCAACGCGATGTACAACCGGCAGGACTCGGTGCTCGTGATCCTCGACAACTTCTACACGTCGGCGACGGGCCAGCATCACAACCCGTCCACCGGAACCAACGCGCGCAAGGAGCCCACGGGAATGACGATTCCCCAGGCGCTGCGCGGGCTCGGCGTGTCGTGGATTCGCACCGTCGATTCGTACGACATCGCCAAGATGATCGGCACGCTGCGCGACGCATTGACGACGCGCGCCAAGGGGCTGAAGGTCGTGATCGCGCGCGGCGAATGCCAACTCGAACGCCAGCGGCGGCTACGGCCGCTCAACCGGACGCGGCTGGCCGCCGGCGACACGGTGGTGCAGCCGCGCTTCGGCGTGGATCCCGACGTCTGCACCGGGGATCATTCGTGCATGCGCTTCAACGGGTGCCCGTCCCTGACGCTGCGCGAGAGTCCCGATCCGCTGCGCGAGGATCCGATCGCCCACGTGGACGACACCTGCGTCGGATGCGGTGTCTGCGGTGATGTCGCACACGCGGCTGTGTTGTGCCCCTCGTTCTACCGCGTACGCGTCGTCGCGAACCCGAGCCGGTGGACCCGCGTGGTCGATCGGCTGCGCCGCGCTGTGATCGACACTCTCGCTTCGTAGAGACCCGGCGTGCACGCGGCGGCCGCTCCCACCAACATCCTGTCGCTGCTCATTCCTGCCGTCGGTGGTCAGGGCGGCGGCGTGCTGTCAGAGTGGATCGTCGACGCGGCGGCGCTCGACGGATTTCGCGTGCATGGCACGTCGATCCCGGGCGTGGCGCAGCGGACCGGCTCCACCACCTACTACGTCGAGGTGCTCGCCGACCGTGCCGCCACGGAAGATCCGGCGTTTTCGCTGTATCCGGTGCCGGGCGCCCTGGACGTGCTGCTCGCGCCGGAGTATCTCGAGGTCGCCCGCATGATCGAGGCGGGATTCGTGTCTCCCACGCGAACGACGGTGGTGTGTAGCACGCACCGTCTCTACACGATCCACGAGAAGACGGCGACCGGCCGCGCGATCTACCCGCGCGAGCGACTCGACACGGTGGCGCGAACCGCGGCGCGGCGTCTGGTCGCCTTCGACGCGCTGACCGTCGCGCGCGAGCGACGCACTGAGGTGAATGCGGTCCTGTTGGGCGCGCTCGCTGGAAGCGGCGCCCTCCCCGTGAGCGTCGTGGCGTTTCGCAAGGCCATCGAGTCGCGCGGCGTCGCCGTCGCCGCCAATCTGGCCGGCTTCGACATCGGCCTCGAGCTCGGCCGCGCGAATACGACGGACAACGGAACCGATGCTGACAACAGCGTGAAGGAGGGGGTCTGGGGGAAGCCGGAGGGGTCCCCCAGTCAGCCGGAGGGGTCCCCCGATCAAATAAACCTCTCCTCCATGCCCCCCGCGGTTCGCGCCGTCGTCGAGCACGCGGTGCCGCGCCTGATCGATTACCAGGACATCGACTACGCGCGCCGCTATCTCGCACGTCTGCGCCCCTTCGTCGACCATGAAGCCGTGGCGGCCATCGTCGCGCGCCACCTCGCGACGTGGATGACGTATGAAGACGCGATCCGCGTCGCGCAAGCCAAGACACGCGCGGCGCGGTTCGCCCGCATCCGAGCCGAGACGCGCGCCGGTGATGCGGTGATCGAAGTTACCGATTATCTGAAGCCGGACCTTGACGAGATCTGGGGCATCCTTCCGCATCGGCTGGTCGCGCCATTCGCGCGCTGGGCGTAGCGCCGTTGGCCGCACGGCCGGCCCACGCTGGGGCAGCACGTGCGCACAACGACTGTGACCGGATATTTGAGGGTCTGGCTGCTGGCACGGCTGCGAGTGCTGCGTCCCGTTTCCTGGCGCGCCCGAGTCGAAAATGAGCGCATCGACCGCTGGCTCGCCGGCGTCCAGCGGGCGCTCGCGTGGGACGAGACGCTCGCACGCGAGGTCGCGCAGCTGGCGCGACTCGTCAAAGGCTACGGCGACGTGCGCCGTCGGCTCACGAGTTTCTTCGATACGGGTCTCGCGCTCGCGCTGCAGGTCGGCGAGGCCGAGGCGCAGCAAGGCTCTGGTGCTGCCGCCGCGACTGCGCTTCTCGAGCGGTTTCGCACCGACGTGCTCGACGGGCCGGACGGCGAGCTTCGCGCTGCGGCGCTCGCGACGGCGGCAACCGCGCGTGCGCTCGCCGGCGATGTCGACGGCGTGCGGACGCTCGTTATGCCTTCGTCGGCGGCAGGCTAGCGCGGCAGATCGAGGTCGAGGCCCAGCCGGGACAGCGCGACGCAGGCGTCACGCCCGTACTCAACGTTGGCCATCATCGGTGTCTGTCGGGCGACTTCCTTGATCCGATACGCGCATGCAACGTTCTGCCAGGTACGCGCCTGCTGGCGTTGCTCGTATCCCCACGCGACCGGCAGCAGGATCAGGCTGATCAGCGCTGCGACCCCCATGATCTTCAGCGCCATTTCGATCTCGGAGCGAAAGAACCGCATACTCGATGCCTCCAGGCGCGACGACTAAGCATTTCCGTTGCCAGACCGCGCCGAGGTAATTCGCGATGAACTCGCGCGCTTGGCTCCGCCGGATTTTCTCTGATCAATCGTAAAAACAGGCAGTCAGGGCAAGGCGGTCGCGAGAATGTCCAACGGTTTTCCCGGCCGGGTGAATCCTCAGCGGGTGAGGCGGCGCACAATTTCGCCTAGACGTCGCGCCTCGTGCCCGGGCAGATTGACGAACGAGAGCACGGCGCCGTCGGCCTCGGCTCGAATCACGAGCGAGATGATGTCGAGCGCGGCGCCTCCGTCGCCAGGGGTGAAGGTGCATTTGATCGCCACTCCCGTCGAAAGCGTTGCGGCGGTCTTCACTTTCATCCCGGTCACCGACAGTTCGACGCACGTGCCGGGCCACGATGCCCCGCGATACTCGTGCAGGGCGACGGGGAGCTCCAGACGGACGCGGGGTGATTGACGGCGCTCCGCCCGCCGCGCCTGGTCATCACGTCGGCGATTGATCGCGTGCGGTTCGAGAAAGGTCAGCACGTCGAGCAGCCGGTCGAGGGGCACCGGCTTGCCGACGAAGTCAAGCGCCCCGAGCCGCAGGCACTCGCGTGCCTGGCTCTCGGTGGCAACGCCCGAGACGGCGACGATGGGCAGGCCGGCTTCCCGCACGGGACGCAGCTGGAGAAAGTCGAGGCCACTCATCCCGGGCAGATGGATGTCGAGGATGATGGCGTCGGGTCGATCGGATTGCAGCTTGCCGAGCGCCGCCTCGGCGCTCCGCACGAGGATGGCCTGGTGACCGAGATCGCTCAGGAAATCGCGGAATACTTCGCCCAGGTCAGTCTCATCTTCGACGACCAGGACGCGCATTTGCAGCGCGAGTTTATCACGACGGCTTCGACGGGCGCCAAGCGCGGTTGATCCGCGAGGTGCCCGGCGCGTCGACGAGGCGGCCACTGCTGAAGAACGCCGCCCAGAAGCTCGGTGGAGGAGGCTCGAGGTCCGCGTTTCCGAGCAGGACGCTCGCGTCGAAGCGGTGCGCGAGCCGGTAGGCAAAGCTATAAAAGGCCACGATCGATCGCGGCGTGACGTCGCCGTTGAACCTCAGGTCGAGTGCCAGATGCAACGTCGCACCCCACAAGTAGGCCCACAGCCAGAACGATCCGGTCCACCACGCGATCAGCCCGAGGAGCGCGAACAGCTCGTAGGAGTGCAGCACGAGCAGCGCCCATTGCGTGCGTCCCTCGAGGTAGTGGCGGAGAAAGGCGTCGGGTGTCAGGCGGCGATTGCGCTCGAGGAGGACGTAATCGACGGCGTGATCGAGATCGATCAGAAATCCACCGGCGGCGACGGCT
The DNA here is from genome assembly GCA_036802765.1 of Candidatus Rokuibacteriota bacterium. GTDB lineage: Bacteria > Methylomirabilota > Methylomirabilia > Rokubacteriales > CSP1-6 > AR12. Next base: position 4,797 of record DAIRVP010000208.1, on the reverse strand, counting down.
GCGGTGGCCGCCCACGACCCGGTGAGCGCGGCCGTCCCGGCGCAGGCGATGGCGGTGGTGACGAGGTGGCCTCCAGGACTCATACCCCCAACTTAACGCAACGCGCATGCCGCGCCGAAGTCCCGATTTCTGTGCGCGGTCGGCGCCTCGTCTGCGCACGTGCGTGCCCGGAATGAGACGGCGATTTCCGGTCCGACCACGCGTGCTATATACTCGGCTTCCGGAGCGATTTCCCCACCAGAGGAGGAGACGGGTGTCGGGGTATGTCCCCGTGGCGATCTTTGCGGCGCTCATCGTCGCGTTCGGCGTGGGCTCGCTGGCGATCGCCTGGCTGCTTCGGCCGAGTCGGCCGGACATCGTCAAGCTGATGAATTACGAATGCGGCGCCGAGCCGTTCGGCCCGGCGTGGGTGCGCTTTCCCGTCGGGTTTTATCTCGTCGCCCTCGTCTTCGTAGTTTTCGACGCGCTCGCCGTGTTCCTGGTGCCGTGGTTGTTGGTCCTCGAGCCGCTCGGGTTGTCCGCCTTCTGGGGTATGGCGGGGTTCGTGGGCATCATCGCGCTGGGTTGGCTGTATGCCTATCGCGAGGGGGTGTTGGAGTGGAAGTAAAGCCGCCGGTTCCGCAGATCCCGCCACCGGTGTGGACGGAGTTCAAAGATCTTCAAGAGTTCGAGAAGTACAAGCAGCATCGGGCCGACGACGACAAGACCTCGAACGCGCTGACTTCGATCGCCGATGCCATCCATCACATGCCCGGTGGCTGGATCGTGACCACGAGCACCGACAAGATCTTCAACTGGGCGCGCAAGTCGTCGATTTGGCCGGTGACATTCGGGCTGGCGTGCTGCGCCATCGAGATGATGGCGACGTTCGCGTCGCGCTTCGACGTCGAGCGGTTCGGCATGGTGCCGTGGGCTTCTCCGCGTCACTCCGACCTCATGATCGTGTCCGGCACGGTCACCATCAAGATGGCGCCGATGCTCAAGCGCATCTACGACCAGATGCCGGATCCGAAGTGGGTCGTCTCGATGGGCTCGTGCGCGAACTCCGGGGGACCGTTCCGTCACGGGTATCACGTGGTGAAGGGCGTCGACCGCGTCGTGCCCGTCGACGTGTACGTGCCGGGGTGTCCGCCCACGCCTGACTCGCTGATGTACGGACTGCTGAAGCTGCAGGAGCAGGTGGCGCACTTCCAGAAAATGGGCGAGCGCCTCCCAGCGGCCACCGACGCGAAGTGACGCCGCTCACCGTCGCCGACGCCGCCACGCGTCTCCGCCAGCAGTTCGCCGTCGAGCCGGTCGTCGAGGGCGCTCTGATCGCGCTCAGCGTCACACCCGAGCAGTGGCAGGGCGTGGCGCGTTTCGCGCACACGAGTCTGGGCTGCCGCTTCTTCTGTTTCCTCACCGCGGTCGACTGGAAAGAGCAGGGGATGGAGGTTCTTTGCCGTGTCGAGAACCTCGACGCGCACGTCGCGCTTCTGTTGCGCACGCGATTGGCCGCGGGGGCGGACCGTTGCCCCACGCTGACCGGCGTGTGGCGTGGCGCCGACTGGATGGAGCGCGAGTGCTGGGACATGTTCGGCGTGCGCTTCGAGGGGCATCCCGACCATCGCCGGATTCTGTTGGGGGAAGACTGGGAGGGGCATCCGCTGCGCAAGGACTACGCCGTCGACACGCCGCACGCACCGTACCGCTGACGAGAGGAGCCGCATCATGATCTACGAGCTGCGCACCTATACGCTTCAGCCCGGCAAGCAGCCCGAGTACCTCAAGCTCAACGCCGAGGTCGGCCGCAAGATCCGCGGCGACAAGTATGGGAAGTTCGAAGGCGGCTGGACGACCGAGTTCGGCATGCTGAACCAGTACGTCCACCTGTGGAGCTATCCGAGCCTCGACGAGCGCGACCGGTTGCGCGGCGAGCTCGCGAAGAACGACGAGTGGACGAAGGGCTACGTTCCGCAGATCCGCCCGCTGCTGCTGGCCCAAGAAAACAAGATGCTGTCGGCGGCGACGCCGTTCAAGCCACCGACGGACAGCGGCAATATCTACGAGCTGCGCTGGTATCGCGCGCAGGTCGGTCGGCTCGCGGAGTGGCTCAACCTGGCCAAGGGGGTGCTGCCCAGCCGCGAGAAGTACTCGCGCAACGTTTGCTACTGGCAGACGGAGGCCGGCCAGCTCAACGAGGCGGTTCACCTCTGGGTATACAAGGATCTGAACGAGCGGGCCGCCGCGCGCGCCAAAGCCCTCGGCGACCCCGACTGGCAGACGTTTCTCGGCAAGGCGTTGCCGCTGCTCGTCAGCATGCAGTCCACGGTGCTGATTCCGACGCCCGTGTCGCCCATGAAATGAGTGAGCGGATGTCTCTTTCGCCGACCGTCGGGCGCCGGAGCCCTGTGAAGGCGCCCCGACGGCAAATGAGATAGGCATGCCAGAGACGACGCCGCGGAGCACGCTCGAGATCGGATACGGGGGCAGCGAGCGCCTCACCATGAACATGGGGCCGCAGCACCCGTCCGCGCACGGCGTGTTCCGCGCGATCCTCACGCTCGAAGGCGAGACGGTGGTCGGCGTGGACGCGGTGATCGGGTACCTGCACCGCTGCCACGAGAAGCTCGGCGAGACGTTGACCTACGTGCAGTACCCGAGCATCGCGTCCAAGACCGACTACGTGGCCGCCATGACGGCGGAGCTCGCGTACGTCTCCGCCGTCGAGCTCGTTGGCAAGATCGACGTGCCCACGCGCGCGCAGTGGCTGCGCGTGCTCGTCGCCGAGCTGCAGCGCATCGCCTCGCACCTGCTCTGGCTCGGGACCTGGTGCATGGACATGGGCGGCGCGCTCGGCGGTGGTGCCACGGTGTTCCTCTACTGCATCCGCGAGCGCGAGGCGGTGCTCGACCTCTTCGAGTCGCTCACGGGCGCGCGGTTGCTGTACGGCTTCCATCAGCCCGGCGGCACACGCTACGACCTGCCTGAGGACTGGGCGCCGCGGTGCCGCGAGACGCTGAAGGTCATCGAGCAGCGAATCGGCGAGTACGAGGCGATGCTCGAGGACAACGCGTTCTTTCTCGTGCGCACCCAGGGCGTGGGCGTGATCTCGAGCGAGCTGGCGCAGGAGGTGGGCGTGTCCGGCCCGCTGCTTCGCGGCTCCGGTGTGAATCACGACCTCCGGCGCGCGGCGCCGTATTCGTCGTACGAGGCGTTCGAGTTCCGTATCCCCGTCGAGACGGCGGGCGACTGCTACGCGCGCTACCACGTGCGCATGGCCGAGTTCCGCGAATCGATCAAGATCGCGCGCCAGGTGCTCGAGGGACTGCCGGAAGGGCCGATCTCGTCGCGGCCGGGCGTGAAGTCGGTGGGACAGGTTCGCGTGCCGAAGGGTGAAGGATACGCCCGCGTCGAGGGGGCACGCGGCGAAGTGGGCTGCTATCTCGTCGCCGACGGCGGTGCCAAGCCGTATCGCCTCAAGTGGCGGGGCGCGTCGTTTTCGAACCTGGCCGTGCTGCCGCACATCCTTCCGGGCGTCAAGGTGGCCGACGTCGTCGCCATCATGGGCTCGGTGGACCCGGTGTTCGGAGAAGTGGACAGGTGACGCTGCCGCCGTTCGCGTACCACGCCCTGGTCGGCTTCGTGGTGCTCAACGTGGTGATCGGCATGGTGACGTACGTCACGCTGCTCGAGCGGAAGTTCGCCGCGCGGATGCAGTCGCGGATCGGGCCGTATTACGTGGGGCCGCACGGGCTGCTGCAGCCGATCGCGGACGCCATCAAGCTCATGCTGAAGGAGGACATCGTTCCGAACACGGCCGACCGCTGGGTCTATAACCTGGCGCCGATCGTCTTCCTCGTCCCGTGCGTGCTGATCTTCGCCACGCTGCCCTTCGCCCCGGGGCTCGGCGTGGCGGACCTCAACATCGGCGTGCTGTTCTTCCTTGCCGTCTCTTCGCTGGAGATCGTCGGGCTCTTCATGGGCGGCTGGGGCAGCAACAACAAGTACGCGCTGTTGTCCGCGATGCGCGCGGTGAATCAGATCATCTCCTACGATCTGCCGTTCGTCTTCGCGGCGTTCGTGCCCGTCCTCCTCGCGGGCTCGCTGCAGATGTCTGCGATCGTCGCCGCGCAGCAGGGGACGTGGCTCGTGGTGGTGCCGAAGTGGTTTCTCTTCTATCCGGTCATCGGGCAGCTGGCCTTCGTCGCATTCCTCGTGGCCACGCTGGCCGCCGAGAACCGCGTGCCTTTCGACATTCTCGAGGCCGAGTCCGAGCTCGTCGCGGGCTTCCGCGTCGAGTACAGCGGTATGAAGTTTGCGCTGATTCAGCTCGGCGAGTACGCGCACATGATCGGCACCTCGTTCCTCGGCGCGCTGCTTTTTCTCGGCGGCTGGCTCGGCCCCGGATCCGAGCTGCCGTTGGTCGGCGCGCTCTGGTTCCTCGTGAAAGCGATGCTGGTGTTCCTCGTCGTCACGTGGGTGCGGTGGAGCTTCGTGCGCATCCGCGTGGACCAGATTCTCGCGATCTCCTGGAAGCTGTTGCTGCCGGCCTCGATCGTGCTGCTGCTGGCGACAGCGTTCTGGGTCGCGGCTCGGGGTGGACATGGCCTCTGAGCGGCCGGGATTCTGGACCGAGACCGGCCAACTGCTGCGCGCGGTGGCGCGCGCGATGGGTATGACGTTCAGGAATCTGCTGCGCCGGCCGATCACGGTGCGTTACCCGACCGTCAAGCGCGTCTATCCTGATCGCTTCCGCGGCATCCTCGCGCTGACCTACGACCGCGAGACCGGCGAGGAGAACTGCATCGGCTGCCG
>DAIRVP010000207.1:7253-9041 GCA_036802765.1 Candidatus Rokuibacteriota bacterium | reverse complement strand
GGCGCGGTGGATGCCGTCGCGGCGAAGACGTCGTACACCGTTCTCATCGGCGGCCGATTCTAGCGCGGATGTTCGTGTGCCTCGTTCGTTTTGCTACGATCGCCGCGCGAAGGAGGATGCAATGGCTGCCTACGTGATCGCCAACGTGAACGTGCACGACGCTGCGAGCTTCGAGGAGTATCGACGACAGGTGCCGGCGACGATCGCCAAGCACGGCGGCCGCTACCTCGTGCGCGGAGGGCGTGTCGAGCATATCGAGGGCGCGTGGAACCCCACGCGCCTCGTGGTCCTCGAATTTCCCTCCATGGAGCAGGCGCGGCGCTGGTACGACTCCGAGGACTATCGCGGACCGAAGGCGCTGCGCATGAAATCGGCCATGACCGACGTGATCTTCGTCGAAGGAGCCTAGCCGCCGGCATCGTGCTTGCGTCCCCTCGCGCTCAGGGAGGGAACCATGCGCAAGGCCGCCATCCTTACAACGACGATCCTGATAGCCCTGACGGCCATCGTCCCGAGGGCGATGGCGCAGGACAAGCAAGACCCGCAGAACAAACACAACAAGGGCGGGCTCGGCGGCGTGCTCGACACGCTCGGCAACGTACTGGGCACGGGCACACAGAAGCTCCACGGGACCGTTGTGCTCGTCGACGGACCGACGTTCGTGGTCCGCACGGACGATCGCCGCACCTATCGGGTGGACACGGCATCGATCGAACCTCAGAAGGTGAGCGGTCTGACGCCGGGCGAGACGGTGTCGGCCACCGCGCGCGGTGGCGGCCAGGCCGGCGTGCTGACGGCGACCGAGATCACGCCGGACACGAAGAGCAGCGGCAAGACGTTTCAGAGCGTCAGCGGAACGGTGCAGCAGGCGGCCCGTGATCGCGTGATGTTCAAGACCCGCGACGGCCTTGTCTTGCCGATCGACGTCGGCAGCATCAACGGCCTGCCGTATCTGGCCGCGAACCAACCGGCGACGCTCTACTACGAACAGGGTCCGAAGCAGGAAGTGGTCGGCGTCTGGATCCAGCCCGGGACTGGACAGGCTACGCAAACGCAGCCGTCGACCTCGTCGCCTGCCGCGTCGGGCGTCGCCGCGACGGCGCCGTCCAGCGATCAGACATCGCCAAGGCCCAGCGATCAGCCGTCGCCGTCCGCAAGCGTGCCGACGACGCAGTCGGTTGACGGCGTCGTCGATTCCATCGCGATGTCGGAGATCAAGATGCGTACGAGCGACGGCCGGTCGCTCACCGTCGACACGTCCGGAGTCGATCGACAGACGCTGCGCGGCGTGACGCCCGGCGACACCGTGACGATCACCGGCGCCGCTGACGCGAGCAGGGATCGGTTCGTGGCGCAATCGGTCCAGGCGCGCCGTTGACGGCGGCCGGCTCGCTGGCAAGTCACTTGCTCTTCCCTCTTTGGGCAGGAGGGAATTATGCGTTTACTCGGAACAATGACAGCAATGGTGCTACTGGTCGGCGTGGCTGGCTGCTCCGCCACGATGGACCCGGAACGTACGATGCGTGGCAGCTCGCCGTCGAACACGCTCGAGCCGTCGCGCGCGGTCGCGCAGGGTGACGTCGTCAGTGTCGATCCCACTCAGCGAGTCATCGTGCTGAGCAACGGGCAAATGTATCAGGTGCCGGCCGACTCGCTGGTGTATGTCAATGGCCAGCCCGCGGGGTGGACGACGGTCCAGCCCGGCACACGCGTTGCGATCCCGCAGGGCCAGCTCGTCGAGCTGCGTGATGGCCGCTACATGGTCGTGCAGTCACCCGGCGCCGTCGT
>DAIRVP010000207.1:0-7153 GCA_036802765.1 Candidatus Rokuibacteriota bacterium | reverse complement strand
TCGTCGAGCTGCGTGATGGCCGCTACATGGTCGTGCAGTCACCCGGCGCCGTCGTCACGCCTGCACCGGGCACGGTGGTCACGCCCGGCACTGTCGTCGCGACCCCCGGCGTCCGTCAGACGCTGTACGGCCGCGTCACGGACGTGGATCGGAACGAGATTCGCGTGAAGACCGCGGACAGGTCGTTCGAGATCAAGATGGCCGATCCGAAGGGCGCGGGCATCCGCAAGGGTGACACCGTTCAGATCGACATGACGTTCTCACCGACGGCGGCGGTGCCCTCGGCGCTGCCGCGCTAACGCGCGCGCGTGGGGGGCGCACAGCGCCCCCCACGCGGCATCACCTCAGCGCCTGCTCGGCCTGGCGCAGACGTCGTGAGAGCGTGACGAGAATGCTTTGCGTGAGCTCCGGCGCCTCGCGCAGCAGCGTCGCGAAGTCGCGACGCTTGATCACCAGCAGTCGCATCGGCGTGTCGGCGGCCACGGTTGCGGAGCGCGGCTCGCCGTCGAGCAGGCTCATCTCGCCGAAATAGTCTCCGGGCTTCAGTCGTGCCCGCCGTCGCGCCGAGAGCTCCACGCGCGCCGAGCCATCCATGATCAGGTAGAACTCATTGCCGGGCTCGCCCTGGCGGGCCAGCACGGTGCCTGCCGGCACCTCGACGACGTCGGTGATCTTCGCGACCGCCTTGAGCTGCTTGCGCGAGCACTCTTCGAGGAGGGGAACCTCTTCGAGGCGAGCGATCTTGTCGTCCTGCGTGACGCGCGGACCGAACAACCCCGACGGCGGCAGCGACGCGCGCAGGCTCTCCGGAATCGAGCCGTCGAGGATCCGGCTGATCAGCTCCATGGCGACGACCTCCCGGAGACAAGCGTACCCCGGGAGGTCGACGAACGGCTAGGGCTGCAGGGCGTCGACGCGCTCGCGGAGGCGGCGGATCACGCTGTCGTAGGACTCCGTCTGCAGAAGCCGGGCGAACTGCGCGCGATAGCCGCCGACCATACTGGTGCCCTGCATGCGGATGTCCCACACACGCCAGCGCTCGCCATCGCGCAGCATGGCGAAGTCGAGCGGCATCCCGGTGTGCCCGTCACGGCCGACGATGCGCGCCTGCACGACGGCGCGATCACCTTCCGCCGAGTCGCCCGTCACAACGATCTTCTCTCCGTCATAACGATCGAGATTCTTGAGGTAGGCGCGGTTCAGGAGCTCGGTGAAGAGCGTGACGAATGCCTCGCGCTCGCCGTCGGCCAGGGTCTGCCAGTGCTGTCCGAGCGTGCGGCGGCCCATCTCGTTCCAATCGATCAGGTCATCGGTCAGACGACGGACGGCCTGTCGACGCGGCGCTATGCGTTCGTTGCCCTTGAAGGCAGGGTCTCCTAGAACGGCCAGCACCTGATCGATGTGGGACGTCAGCTGCTCCGCGGGCTGTCCCGCGAACGCCGGGGTACCAGAACCGAGCAGGAGGGCAACCGAGAAGCCGAACACTGCAGCGAGGGCCCAAGCGCGCGCCATAAGCGTTACCTCCTGGTACGGGGGGAAGAGCAAGGCGAGTGCCGCACTTGGATTTCAATAACTTGGCTGCCGACCGTGGGCAATCGCTTGTCCGAGGTGAGGTGTTCGCCGCAGAGGTGGCCGGGATATTTTCAGGGTCCTTTTTCAGGGTCCTAAGGTCGCGTGAACTCGGGGGCCGGAACGCTATGCCGGTTTGCCGACAACGATTGCGTTTTTGACAATTCCGATTGACGTCGTGTCCCCGTTCGGCAATGATGTTCGCTGTTTTCGATGTGATGGGCAATTAACGCGGTACCGGTCCCCGGGGCCCGATCTCTATGTCGGAGCGGATCATGTTGAGAGTCGTTCGTCCCGCTATCGTGTGCTTCTCTGTGTCGCTGGTCGCGGTCCTTCCCTCGCTCGCCTCGGCTCAAGGCACGAAGGCCGGTGTGGTGACGACCCTCGAAGGAAACGTCACGGTCACCCGGGTCACGCTCGCGCCGCAGCCGTTGAAGTTCAGAGATGACGTGTTCGTGAACGACAAGGTCGTCACCGGTGACCAATCGCTTGCCCGGATGTTGCTCGGCGGCAAAGCGGTCGTGACGGTTCGCGAGCGCTCCTCGCTGACGATCACCGAGACGCCCGGCAAGGCCACCATCGATCTGGAAGCCGGCAAGATCGCCGTCGCCGTGGCCAAGGACAAGATGCGGCCGGGTGAGTCGCTCGAGATCCGCGCCGCCAACGCGGTCGCCGGCGTACGCGGCACTGTCGTCGTCGCCGAGGTCTCGAATGCCTCAGCACAGCTCGGCGGCGGCGTCGGTCCTGTTGGCGTCTTCTGGGTCCTGAAGGGCCAGATCGAAGCGTATCTCGCGAGTCAGCCCGGCAATCTCCTGCTGGTCGGCACGCTGCAGCAATTCCGCAGCGGCAACGTCAGCAACATCCTGCCGAGCCAGATGGGGCAGATCCTCCAGGGACTCTCGACCGGCAGGGTCACGCCGACCACGGATCAGGCGCCCGAGAACGGCGCCAACGCCGGCCTCGCGCTCGCGGCCGCCTTTACCGGCGTAGCCGCGGGCGGTGGCGTCACGGTGCCGCGGGCGCCGTTGAACCTGAACGTGCCGATCCTGCCTGCGAACAGCAACATCAATCCGCCCTCGACCACGACCGCGCAGGCGCCTCCGCCTCCTCCGCCGGTGCAGCCGCCGTGTGTGAACCCTAGCGATCCATTGGCCGGGTACGGCAAATATGGTGGCTACCGCTACGGCCATCGGAGGGAGTAACGGCAGCTTCGCCGCCGAACAGCTGCGGCCGGCGCCGCGCTAGTACGACCAGGTCAGCGTGAGCGAGTAGACGTTGCGGGTGTAGGCGAAGACCGCCAGGTTCGAGTTCGCGACCGTGTTCTGATACGTGAACGCGAGCGACATTCTCGTCGCCTCGCTGAAGATCGTCGGGCCATCGAACGGCGCCTCGATCCGGACCGTGTTGTTGTACTCCTCGTCCTGCCGCCATCTGCTGCCCGGATCCAGGCTAGGCAGCAGCGTGTTCTTGTTGCCGTAGTCACGCAGGTGCACGTCGAAGTCGTACGACAGCCGAAGCAGCGGGGCTGGATTCCAGCTGGTGCGTAGCGCGGGGGGCAGGTCGAGCGTGTACTGCACGCCGGCGAGCAGCCGATTGCCGAAGTAACTGTAGTTTCGTCCGTCAGCGTCCTCCCAATCGACTTGATAGCCGAGCTTGATCAGGTGCTTGTCGGCGTTGAAGCGGAGCAGATGCAGGACGCCCATCGTGTAGTTGTTCGCGTTACGAATCTCGTCCGGGATCGGCCGCGGGTCCTGGAAGAAGTGTTTGTTCTGATACCGAAAGAACGACTGGGTGAGCTGACCCATGTTCCGGATGGCATCGGTGAAGCTCTCCGCCGCGCCCGGGTCCTTCTCGTCGAGCATCCCAGAGATCACCGCCGTGTTGCGCCGCAGGAACTCCTCATCCTTCAGGAACAGCATGTCCCACGCGTACGAGAGCGTCCACTGCGCCGGCATGTTGAACAGCGCCGTTTTGTACGTGAAGGTGCCGTTCGCCATGTGGTCCATCACGTTGAACGACGTGAGCTCGTTGTAGTAGGTCCCGAAGAAGGAGTAGCCGAAGGACGATTCGAAGCTGTCGCCTTCGCGCGGGACCCAGCCGAAGATCGGGCCACGCAGCCAGGTGTAGTCGAAGCGGGCGTTGGCGGTCTCGCCGGTCGATTCGTGAGGCGGTCTGCGGAGCTGGGGCACGAGCGGCTCAGAGGAGTTGGGGCTCGGCCGCACGTCGACGTTGTCGTCGTAGAGGAATCCAAGCGTGACCGACGCACTCAGCCGACGCCCCGCCTGGGCGGCGGTACGAATCGTGTCACGCAGCCGTTCGGCGGGGCCGGTCAGCGGCGAGCCGGGCGCCAGCCGCAATGCCTGCTCGACTTCGGAGGCTGCCTGCGCCGGGAGACCTAGCACAGCGAGAGAGAGTCCCGTGTAGAAGCGCGTGAGCTGCTGCAGCTGCGGGTCGCTCGTGCGGCCCCGGCGGAAGGCCTCGAGCGCGCCGCGGTAATCCTTCTTTCGGTAGCGGATGAAGCCGACGTAGTACCCCAGGCCATCGATCGTCGGATCGGATTTATAGACCTGCTCGAAGAGCGGCTCGGCCGCGTCGTAGCGCTGCTGGGCGAAATACGCCAGCGCCAATTGAAAGGTGATCGAGTTGTCCTGCGGCGACCTCGCGTGCGCTCGGGTCAGATACCGAATGGCGTCCTCGGGACGTCGCAGCGCCATGTAGACGACACCCAGATAGTAGAGCGCCTCCACGTGATCGGGCTCGCGTTTGAGCGCCTCCTCGAGGTTGCGAATCGCATCCTCATACTTCTTTTCGTCGAAATCGAGAATGGCCTGCGCGACGTACACGTCGGCCTCGGTAGTTTGCGCGAGCACGGGGGGAACGAAGCCCAGGAGGAGCAGGCCGACGAGCAGCCAGACGAGGGCCGAGCGCACCTGAGTTTTATAGCACGGTTCAGCCGATTTCCGGCCGCTTGCCGTGTACGACGCGCACATCGGTCTTGATGCCACCGCGGACGTTGAAGTCGCCGGTGACTTCGGCCCATCGCGGGCGGATCGCCGCCACGAGATCGTTCAAGATGCGGTTCGTCACGTCCTCGTGGAATGCGCCCTGATCGCGATAGGACCACAGGTAGAGCTTCAGAGACTTCAGCTCGACCAGGGACTGATCGGGGACGTAACGAATGCGGATCGTGGCGAAGTCCGGCTGGCCCGTCATCGGACAGAGGCACGTGAATTCCGGCAGCGCCATCGTGATCTCGTAATCGCGGTCGGGATGCGGATTCGGCACGGCCTCGAGTGTTCGCGACGGTTTCGTGGGCATGACCGATTGTACCGTCAACGCGCGGTGAGCCCGATGCCGACGGCGACGGCGACGCAGGCGATCAGGATATCGCTGGTGAGACGGTCACCGGCGATGAGCGCCGCGATGGCGACGCCGAAGATCGGCTGAGTCAGAAAGAACCCGGCGAGCCCGGAGGGCCGGTACCGGCCCAGGAGCCACAGATTCGCGATGAAGTTGAAGCCGGCAATCAGCACGCCCTGATAGAGCAGGGACAGCACGAGTCGTGACGTCCATATCGTCGGCGCCGACTCGGTGAAGGTGGACGCGACGATGAAGACCGCCGAGCCGAGCGTCGCCTGGGCCAGGAGCAGCTTCACCGGGTCGAGCTGGCGGACGACGCGCGCGAGGTAGACGGTGCGCTCGGCCAGAACGAACCCGCTCACGAACATGATGGCGTCGCCGAGCAGGCTCGAGGCGCTGGAATCGGCCTGACGCATGAACAGCAGCACGATGCCGCCGTACGCGACCAGCACACCGAGCAGCCGCCGCATCGTGAGGCGATCGCCGGGAATCCGGAAGTGCGAGAGCAGGACGGTGTGCACGGCGTAGAGGTTGAGCACGACCGCGGCGTGGGCGGCGCTCGTGAGCGCGGTGCCGACGTTCATGCTGGCGATCTGCGCGACGAAGAGGACGGTGACGACGAGAAGTGGCTTGATCTCGGCGCGCTGGAGGCGCAGTCCAGCCAGACGTCCCGTCACCAACGCCCAGATCGTAATCACCACACCACCGACGACGAAGCGCATCCACGCCAGCCGCAGCGGCGGCGCATCTTGCAGACCGAGCTTGATCGCCACGGGGTTGCCACCCCAAAAGAGCGACAGGAGGAGCGCGAGCAGCGCGCCGCGAAGGTCGACGTCCCGGCGATCGATCACGGACGGTCCACTATAATCGAACCCATGAAGATCGGTCTCGTCGGTCTACCGAAGAGCGGCAAGACGACGCTGTTCAACCTCCTCACGGGCTCGTCCGTTCCGACCACGCGGTATGACACGGGCCGCGCCGAGCTGCACACGGGCGTCGCGCGCGTTCCCGACCCGCGTGTCGACGTGCTGCGCGAGCTGTTCAATCCGAAGAAGACGACCTATGCGACGTTCGAGGTCGTCGATCTGGCAGGCATCGCGAAGGGCGAGCGCGTGGGGCTTGAGACGAAAGACTTCCGCAACGCGGATGCGCTACTGCACGTCGTGCGCGCCTTTCCCGACGCGGCGCTCGGCGCCCCGGATCCGAAGCGCGACATCGAAGATCTCGAGACGGAGCTGTTGCTCGCCGACCTCGAAGTCGTCGAGCGTCGCTTCGAGAGGCTGGAGGCCTCGATCAAGAAGCAGCGCAAGGACGCGGAGATCAAAGAGCGTGAGCTGCTCGTGCGGCTCAAGGCGGCGCTGGAGGCGGAGCGGCCGCTGCGCGGCGAGCCGCTGACGGCCGACGAGGACAAGACGCTGCGCGGGTTCACGTTTCTCTCGGCCAAGCCGATCTTCCATATCGTGAACCTGGACGAGAAAGCCATCGCCGGCGGTGAGCGTGTGGGAGAGACGTTCGGGCTTGGCGACATCGCGGCACGGCCGCACACGCGCGTGGGCTGGGTCTCGGCCGTGATCGAGACCGAGATCGCGCGGCTCGAGGGCGAGGAGCAGCAGGCGTTTCTCGCCGATCTCGGTCTCGCCGAGCCCGCGATTCGCCGCGTGCTGCGCGAGTGCTACGGATTGCTTGGCCTGATCTCGTTTTTCACCGTCGGCGAGGACGAAGTGCGCGCCTGGCCGATTCCGGAAGGCACGCGCGCGCAGGACGCCGCAGGCGTCGTGCATTCGGACATCGCCCGCGGCTTCATCAGAGCCGAGGTCAACGGCTACGACGAGCTGGTAGCCGTCCGCGGCGAATTCGCGGAGTTACGCGCGCGCGGACAGCTGCGGCTGGAGGGCAAGGACTACATCGTTCGTGATGGCGAAGTGTGTCACTTCCGATTCAACGTCGCCCGCTAGGTGGTAATTCGCTTCGTACGCTCGCCCGCTCTTACAAGATCCTCTCGGTGGCACGAAAGATGCGACGAGTCGTAGGCATGAGTGTCGGGTTCATGATCGCGGCCTGTGTCTTCGCGCTTGTGCTGGGGTGTGCCGTGGCGTGCGTGGACTGGTGGCGGGAAGCCCGGATGCTGACGCCCCGATCCAAAGCGGTGACGACCGTAAAGAGTGACGTCAAGCCGGTGCAGCCGACGGCGCAGCGCCGCGCGGCCTAATCGGTTTTCACTCCC
>DAIRVP010000206.1:0-9279 GCA_036802765.1 Candidatus Rokuibacteriota bacterium | reverse complement strand
TCACCACGGCGCCGCCGATGAGCAGCGCGAAGCCGATACCGATGATCGTCACGATGGGCAGCGACGCGTTCTTGAGCGCATGACGCACCAGCACCCAGCGCGGTGCCAGTCCTTTCGCGAATGCCGTACGGATGTAGTCCTCGTTCAGCACGCCCAGCATGGACGCGCGCGTCATGCGCGCGATCAATGCCATGTACACGAGTGACAGCGTCAGCGCCGGCAGGATCAGATGGCGCAGGAACGGCCACGCGCCACGCTCGATCGGCTGGAATCCCTGCACCGGCAGCCACCGAAAGGAAACCGCGAACACGTAGACGAGGACGAAGCCCAGCCAGAAGGTCGGCATCGAGAAGCCGGAGACCGCGAAGACCATCACGGCGCGATCCACCAGCGAGCCCTTCCGCCACGCGGCGAGCACGCCGAGCGGGACAGCGACGCACACACTGATGATCATCGCGAACAGCGTCAGCGCGATCGTCGCCTCGGCCCGCTGGCCGATCAGTGTCGCTACCGGCAGTCCTGAATAGATCGAGGTGCCGAGATCGCCGCGCACGATGCGGCCGAGCCAGATCGTCGCCTGCGTGAGGAACGGCTGGTCGAGCCCCAGCTTCGCGCGGATCTTGGCGATGTCGTCGGCCGTCGCGTAGTCGCCCGCGATGATGACCGCGGGATCACCGGGCGTGACGTGAAGCAGCGCGAAGACCGCGATGGCCACCACGCCCATGACAGGAATGGTGGCCACCAGGCGGCGAGCGATCTGCGGCAGCACGATCAGGTGATCGCGACGTTCCAGAACACCGGCGCCGGGAACTGGAGCACGCCGTTCACCGACTTGCGATACGCCGTGGGCAGCACCCACTGGCCGAACGGCACGTACAGCACCTCGTCATAGGCGATCTTCTGGATCTCCTCGGCGAGCTGCTTCTGCTTGACCTTGTCGGTCGCCCGCACCCACTGAACCTTCAGCTCCTCGATGCGGCCGTTCTCGGGCCAGCCGAACCACGCCGCGTCGCCGGCGCCCGAGATCCCGGGGTGCACGGCCGGGTTGATCAGATCCGAGGCGATCCACCACGTGAAGAGCATGTTCCAGCCGCCCTGCTGCGGCGGGTCCTTCTTCGCGCGCCGCGCGACCACCGACGACCAGTCCATCGCCTGCAGATCGACGTTGAAGCCGATCTGAGCGAGCAGCTCGCGCGTCACGAGCGCGGCGCCGTGGGTCAGCGCGATGTCACTCGGGTCGAGGACGACGACCGGGCGGCCGTCGTAGCCCGATTCCTTCACGAGCGCCTTCGCCCGGTCAAGGTCCGGCTTGACGGGAGCGCCCGCCGCCGACTCGAACGGGCCGCCGCACGTGAACAACGCTGGGCACGGCCTGTAGTACTTCTCGACGCCGATGGCCGCTTTCAGGTACTTGCTCTGGTCCACTATATAAAGGAGGGCCTGGCGCGCCTTCTTGTTGTTGAACGGCGCGTGCTTGTGATTGGGACGGATCCAGCCCTGCGTGCCGCGCGGGTCCGTGATGAAGGTGGCCAGCGCGGGATTGTTTTCGATCCGCGGGACGAAGTCGAGCGGCGGGTTCTCCCACCAGTCGATCTCGCCGGCATCGAGCGCCGAGCTAGCCGTGGCCGCGTCGGGGATGTAGCGCCAGATCACCCGATCCAGGTTCACCACCTTGCCGCCGGTCGAGCCGCTCGGCTTTTCCTGACGCGGGACGTAGTCGGCGTTCTTCACGTACACGACCTGGTTCCCGGGCTGCCACTCGTCCTTGCTGAACTTGAACGGACCGGACCCGATCGTGTCCTTGATCGGCTCGTTCTCCGACGTCGCCGCGATTCGGGCGGGCATGATGAACGGCACGTTCGAAGACGGCTTGCCGAGCGCCTCGAGAACCAGCCCGAACGGCTGCGACAGGTCCAGCGTGAATGTCTTCCGGTTGACGGGCGCGAGCTTGGCAGTATGAGCGGCGAGCAGTCGGCCGAGCGGGTCCTTCTTCGACCAGCGCTTGAGCGACTCGACGGCGTCCTCGGCCGTCACCGCCGCGCCGTCGTGGAACTTCAAGCCGTCGCGCAGCGTGAACGACCACTTCAGTCCTTTGTTCGTGGACGAATACTTGTCGACCATCTGCGGCTTGATCGCCAGCTGCTCGTCCGTTCCGAACAGCGTGTCGTAGATCAAGTACGCGTGGTTGCGCGTGATGTACGCGGTGGTGGCGATCGGATCGACCACCTTCAGATCGGCGTGCGGAATGAATCGGATCGCGCCGCCCTTCTTCTGCGCGTGCACGCGCGGCGCGCGCAGCGTGCTCGCCGCCGCGGCGGCGACGGCGCCGGTGACAAACCCGCGGCGGCTGAGCCCGCGCATGACCTACTTCTTCTCTGCCGCGACGGCCGCCTCGGCCGCCTGGAAGCCGACCTTGCTGTGTGTGCCGTCGCAGAACGGCTTGGTCACCGACCCGCCGCACCGGCACAGGGCGATGCGCGGCCCGCGGGCGCTGGTGTCGATCTTGGCGCCGTTGACGTCGATGAGCTCGTAATCGCCCTCAACTAGATAAGGGCCGTTCGGACGAATGGTGATCTTGGTCGGCATGTCGAGCGCCTCCTCGGAGTGGAATTGCGGTCAACGATAGCACGGCGCCGAGCGTAGACTGGGCCCATGACCGGACCCGGCGAGATCCTTCTCGTCGCCTGCTACGAGCTCGGGCACCAGCCCCTCTCCGTCGCGTGGCCGGCGGCCTTTCTCGAGCGCGCGAGCTACCGTCCCGCCGTGATGGATCTCTCCGTCGAGCCGTTCGACGCGGAGAAGGTCCGGCGCGCGCGGCTCGTCGCGGTGGCCGTGCCGATGCACACCGCGCTGCGTCTGGGCGTGGCCGCGGCGGCGCGCATCCGCGCGGCGAATCCGGCGGTCCACATCTGCTTCTTTGGCCACTATGCCGTGCTCAACGCCGAGCATCTGACGTCGCGCGGTCACGCCGACTCGGTGCTGGCCGGTGAGATGGAAGACGCTCTCGTCGCGCTGGCGCGGCGACTCGATGCCGTTGCGGCGCCGCGCGTGCGCCTCGACAAGCTCGATTTCCCGGTGCCGGCGCGCGCCGCGCTGCCGAGCCTGAAGAAGTACGCGCATCTCGACCGCGGGGGCGGCCCGCATGTGGTCGGGTACGTCGAAGCGAGCCGTGGCTGCAAGCACGGCTGTCGCCACTGTCCGATTCCACCGGTCTATGGGCGACGATTCTTCGTCGTTCCGCGCGACATCGTGCTGGCCGACATCCGGCAACAAGTGCATGCCGGCGCCGCGCACGTGACGTTCGGTGATCCGGACTTCCTCAACGGTCCCCGTCATGCGCTGGCGGTGGCCCGCGCGCTGCACGCGGAATTCCCGGGGCTGACGTTCGACTTCACGGCCAAGATCGAGCACCTGCTCGCTGAGCGCAAGCATCTGCCGGAGCTCGCAGCGCTCGGTGCGCTCTTCGTGGTGTCGGCCGCCGAGTCGCTCGACGACGCGGTGCTGGCGATCCTGGACAAGGGCCACACGCGAGCCGACATCGAGACCGCCCTCGCGCTGAGTCGTGCGACCGGCCTGTCACTACGGCCCACGTGGGTCGCGTTCACGCCGTGGACGTCGCTCGACGGCTATCGCGCGTGGCTCGAATTCATCGCCGCCGAGGATCTCGTCGACGCGACCGATCCCGTGCAGTACGGGCTGCGGCTGCTGGTGCCGCCCGGCTCGTGGCTGCTCGAGCATCCGGCGATGCGCGCGCACGCTGGGAGGCTCGTGCCCGACGCCTTCCATCACGAGTGGACTCATCCCGATCCGCGCGTCGACGCGCTGCAGTGCGCGGTCGCGGCCGCCGTCGCCACGGCCGCCGAGCGCCGCGAGGACGCCGCGCTCACGTTCGACCGCGTCCGCGCGCTCGCCGCACGTGCGGCGGGCGCCAAAGCTCCTGCGCCGATCGCCCTGGCGCCGGATCGACGCCGGCCGCCGCGGCTGAGCGAGCCGTGGTTCTGCTGAGCGGAGCCGCGAGAGGGCCAGTTGGCCCTCGCCGGGAACGAAGGTAAAGTACCTGTTTGAAAGAGGGGTGACGATATGACCGAAGCAGCAACGCCCGACCTGAAGGCTCGCGTCCAGGATCTGATCGACACGATGATCAATCCGGCCGTCGCGGGGCATGGCGGCTTCGTCGAGCTCATCGACGTGCAGGACAACCGCGTCTACCTGACCATGGGCGGCGGCTGCCAGGGGTGTGGCGCGGCAGACGTCACGCTGAAAGCCGGAATCGAGCGCCTCATCAAGGAGGAGATTCCCGAGGTGGTCGAGGTGCTCGACACGACCGACCACTCGCAGGGGACGAACCCCTACTACACCGCCGGCAAATCCTGACCGGCTCGCCGTGAGTACGCTGGGCGGGCAGGCGCGTCTTCTCTTGCTCCTGCCCACCCGCACGTACCGTACTGAAGACTTCGTCGACGCCGCGCACGCGCTCGGCGTCGACCTCGTCTGCGCCTCCGAGAAGCCGAGCACGCTCGAAGCCCTGGCGCCCGACGGTCTGCTGACCCTCGACTTCACCGACCCCGCCGACGCCGCCCGCCGCGTCGCGGAGTGGACGACCCAGCGTCCGCTCGCGGCGGTCGTCGGCGTAGACGACGTCACGGCGGCCGCGGCCGCCGCCATCGCGGAGCGGCTGGGTCTGCGGGCGAGCGCGCCCGCCGCCGTCGCCGCCGCGCGCGACAAATACCAGATGCGGCAGTGCCTCGCCGCCGCCGGCGTGCCGGTCCCCCGCTTCCGTCGCATCGCGCTCAGCGAGAACCCTGTGCTCGCCGCGCGCGGCGTGGCGTTTCCGTGCGTGTTGAAGCCGCTGAGCCTGTCGGCGAGCCGGGGCGTCATTCGCACGAACACGACCGAGCAGTTCGTCGTCGCGTTCAAGCGCATCGCCGCGCTTCTCGCCCGCGATGACGTCACGGTGAGCGGCGACGCCGCGCGCTATCTGCTGGCCGAGGAGTACATGCCGGGGCTGGAGGTCGCGCTCGAGGGGCTGTTGATCGAGGGCCGCCTGCACGTGCTGGCGCTGTTCGACAAGCCCGACCCGCTCGAGGGCCCGTTCTTCGAGGAGACGATCTACGTCACGCCATCACGGCTGCCCGAGAGGGTGCAGGCCGCGATCCGCGCCACGACCAGCGCCGCCTGCGCGGCGCTCGGGCTCTCCGAAGGCCCGGTGCACGCCGAGCTTCGCGTGAACGACGACGGCCCGTGGATACTCGAGATCGCCGCCCGATCGATCGGTGGCCTGTGCTCTCGCACGCTGCGGTTCGGCACCGGGATGACGCTGGAGGAGATCATCCTCAGACACGCGCTGGGCTGGTCGATCGCGACGCTGGAGCGGGAGCGCCCGGCGGCCGGCGTGATGATGATCCCGATCCCCCGCGCCGGAATCCTCAGGAAGGTCGATGGTGTGGACGACGCCAAGATGGCGCGGCATGTAGAGGACGTCGTGATCAGCGCGCACCTCGGTCAGGAGCTGGTACCGCTGCCGGAGGGATGGCAGTACCTCGGATTCATCTTTGCCCGCGCGGGCACGCCCGCGGAAGTCGAGGACGCGCTCCGCATCGCGCACGGACGACTGCGCTTCGCCATCGACTGAGACCGGGAGAGGCGGGTCGCGCCCCTCCCGGTGTCGATTCACATCAGATCAGGCGTGGGAGTACGCGCCGTTGATCGGTGATGAGTGCACGGTCTGCAACCGACGATGCACTTCCGTCAGCGGCTTCTGCAGATCGCTGAGCTGACCGAGCACCGCGGCAAAAGCCTCCGCGGTCGCCGCCTGCTCGTTGCGATGGTGCTGAAGCTCGGCGACGAGACTCGCCACCTCTCGACGCAGGCCTTCGACTTCGTGGCGGAGCCGGTCAGAATCGGCCTCAGAACCGAGCAGACGCGCCTTGAGGCGCTCACGGTCGTCGAGGTACCCGGGGATCAATCGCCCCAGCAGGTACTGGCTCTCCTCGAGCCAGCGGTCGAGGCGTTGCCGATCCTCGAGATCTACTTCGCTCATCGTCTGCCTCCTGTCATCGAGTCGTGATGAAACGGTGCGGGTGAGTGGCCGCGCGAGCACACCGAGACGAACGAGGGTGACACCGTGGAACAGCACGACGGCGCGGGAGGACAGCCGCGGCTTCGTGCGACGCTCGACGAGAACGGACGTGGCGGGATCGCCCTTGAAGCACTGCTCGAGATACTCGAAGAGCGCAGGATCGGCGGCGGGTACGACGACGAGATATCCTCCATGCATCGGCGTCTCGTTCATCCGGCACGTCGGACACGGCGCCACTCTACCAACGACCTCTTGCGCGCTGCAAGCCCAAATCCGAGGAGCGATCAACCCACACGCGACTCCGGCTATGATGCGCCACACATGGACTCGCGTTGGGTCGCTCTCGCGCTCATTTTCATCACGCGCACGTCGATGGGCTTTCAGTTTCAATCGATCGGCTCGGTCGGACCGTTGCTGGTCGCCGACCTTGGTCTCTCCTATGCGCAGCTCGGCACGCTGATCGGCCTCTACTTGCTGCCCGGCGTCGCGCTGGCGCTCGTCGGCGGCATGATCGGCCAACGCATCGGCGATCGCCGCGCCGTCGTCGTGAGCCTCGCGGTCATGGTGGTGGGCGGCGTGCTCACGGCGTGGAGCGCCGGGTTCGCCGGCGCCGCCGCCGGTCGACTGCTCGGTGGCGCCGGCGCCGTGCTGATGAACATTCTCCTCGTGAAGATCACCGCCGATTGGTTCGACGGGCGCGAAATGGCGACGGCGATGGCCGTGATGCTGACCGCGTGGCCGGTGGGCCTCGGCCTTGCGACGGCCACCCTCGGATTGCTGGCGACCGCGACGTCGTGGCGGCTAGCGCTGCTCGTGGCCGCGGCCACGGCGGCGCTCGGCCTCGTGATCATGGCGACGCTGTTCCGGGATGCGCCGGTGCGCGCGGCGCCGGGCGCGCGCAGCTCGCTCGGCAAGCGTGACTTCGGGCTCGCCATCACCAGTGGTGTCGCGTGGGGGGCGTTCAACGCGAGTCTCGTCGCTGTGATCGCGTTCGGCCCTGCGATGCTCGTTGCGCGTGGCGTCTCGCTCGGTCAGGCGGGCTTCGAGATCAGTCTCGCGATTTGGGTGACGATCGTGTCGGTTCCGCTCGGCGGCGTGCTCAGCGATCGCGTGCGCCGTCCGGATCTGTTCATCGTGATCGGCGCTGCCGGCGGTGGCGCATTGCTGTTCGCGCTGCCGACGATGCCGGGCGCGGCGATCGGGCTGCTGCTCGTGGGCCTGCTGATCGGCGGACCGCCAGGGCCGCTGACGTCATTGCTGCCGCGCGCGGTGCCGCCGGAGCGGCTCGCCACGGGTCTCGGCGTGTCGTACACCGCGTATTACCTCGTGATGGCGGGTGTGCAACCGCTCGCAGGATGGGTGCGCGACCTCACCGCGGATCCCGCGACGCCAGTACGCTTCGCCGCCGCTGCAATGGTCATGACGATCGTCGGCGTCGTTGCATTTCGTCTCATCGAGCGGCGTATCGTGGTCAGGCCACCCGGTTTTCGGTCATGAGCAGGAAATGGGGGGCCCGGATATTGCTTAGTTCCTCCCGCAGCAGCGCAGATCTTTTTGACTCGCAAGGAGGAACTCGAATGAAGAAGATGCTCAGCCTGCTCTTGATCGGGATGATCACCTTGGCGCCGGCGATCGTTGCCGCGGGCGGCGGCGCCGCGGGTGGCGGCGCCGGCAGCGGCGCTGGCGCGGCCGGCTCCAGCAGCGGTGCGGGCGGTTCCGGCAGCAGCAAGGGCGGCAGTGGCAGCACGGGCGCGACTGGCTCGGGCTCGAGCAGCGGCTCCATGTCGGCGCCCTCGTCGTCGGGTTCGCCGTCCTCGACGGGTTCCTCGCCGTCAGCGAGTCCGTCAGGCTCGTCCACCGGCACCGGCAGCGCGCTGTCGACGATCACCAACCAGGCTGACTGCCAGGCGGCAGGCGGCGATTGGCAGGCGTCGACGGGCATGTGCCGCGGGAAGACGAAGTAACGCCACGACCGACGCTCTCGTCACGCGCTTCGCGACGCGATTCGGCGCCGCAGGCGCGCGTGACGGGGGTATCGGTGCTATCGTCGTCGCGGAACAGCACGATGCCACGTGCTCGCCGCGCCGATCTCAGTGATCTGGACGACGCTCTCACGTCGATTCGTGCCCTGCCGGGTCTGATCGAGCGGACTCCAGGCGTGTTCTGGCTCCATCGCGTTCCGTTCATGCACTTTCACATTGCGCGGCCGCCCCGGCGCGTGCACGCCAAGAACGGTCCGGGCTGGGGCGCGGAGATCGTCCTGCCGATGGGGGCGAGCCGTGCGGCGCGGGCCGCCTTCGTGAAAGAGATTCGCGCGCGGTACGAAGCCTGTCTGGCGAGCCGGGCTACGCGCCGACGCTCGTCGGCGCGTCGCTGAGGCCGAGCGGACAGTCCGGCGGCGCCGCCGTCTTCTTCTTCGCGATGATGTCGGCGGCGTACTTCTGCAAATAGTGCGTGATCGTTTCGACACGGATCTTCACCGACCCGGCCGGCTTGGTGGAATCGAGATCCTGGAACGAGAAGAACAGCGTGCCCGAGCGCTCGATGATCTGCTGCGTCGGCGTGTACGTCGGCTGATCCATCCCGCATTCGTACGACGACAAGCGTATGACGCACGCGATCCACGGAATTCGCGCGGCGAACTTGGCGCCCCACAGGATCTCGTTGGTGTTCGACGAGTAGGACGAGGGCCACACGTCGCGGATGTCGAACGGCGACTTGATGTGGCCGGCGCGGATGTCGTCGCCGAACGCCCATGCCATGAGATCGTCGTCGATCGGGGCGTACTGGACCCAGAGCACCGGATAGCCGTGCGCCTGTAAATCGACCTCGATCTCGTGGCCGATTCCGGGATCCATGTGGTACGGGCGCGCGAGCACGAGGAGGCACGGCCGATCTTCCCGCGCGCACCACTCGAGCACCTCGCGTGACTTCTGCCGCACCCGGTCGTTGAAGCCGGACAGCGCGGCGTACCCGGCCGCGACGGCGCGGGACGTTTCCTCGGCGGTCAGCCCCGGCAGCACATCGCGAAGCCCCTCGAACAGCTGCTTGGGCACCAGCCTCGGCTCGTCGAGCGACACGAACGGCGCCGCATACGCGATGCCGGCGTCGGCGAAGACGTCGCGCTCCTTGATGAAGCCCGCCTTGATGTTCTCGGGTGCGGCCATCACGCGCGGGCACGTGAGCGTCTTGGCCACGTG
>DAIRVP010000205.1:0-9351 GCA_036802765.1 Candidatus Rokuibacteriota bacterium | reverse complement strand
ATCTTGCGCTTGCTCTCCATGGAGATCGGCAGGCGGAGGAACGACTCCACCGCGCCCGGGAACTTCGAGTCGCCGTGCGGAAAATCGGTCGAGAAGACGATCCGGTCGTCGCCGATCGCGTCGATGACGTGGCGCACCGGCTCCTCGTCACACTCCACCGACACGAAGCACTGCCGTTTGAAGTACCCGCTGGGCGCCATCGTCAGCTCGCGCGCGTAGATGTCGCCGAGCCACTCCCAGTGCTCGTCCATCCGCCACAACAAGAACGGCACCCAGCTGCAGTTGCCTTCGAGGAACGCGACACGCAGCCGCGGGTGGCGCTCGAGGATGCCGCCGGCGCAGAAGGCGCCCGCGGTGAGCATCTGCTCGACCGGATGCGAATAGATGTGCTTCAGCATCGTGTTGGCGCCGAACTGCTCGCCGACCTGTCGCAGCTGCGAGCCCGACCCCTCGTGGAATCCCAGCGGGACCTCGAGCTCTTCGAGCGCGGCCCACAGCGGCTCGTAGTACGGATCGTGCCAGTTGCGTCCGTTCACCTCGTTCGGCCGCAGGAAGATCCCGCGGAAGCCCAGCTCGCGTACGCAGCGACGCGTCTCCGCGACGGCGTCGTTGACGTCGAAGGGCGAGATCATGCCGGCGCCGATCAGCCGCTCGGGATTCTCCTGGCAAAACTCGTAGAGCCAGTCGTTGTAAGCGCGCGCCATGGCCGCGGCCAGCCGCGGGTCCATGTCCGGGATCGTCAGCGCGAAGAGGCCGCGCGAGGGATAGACGACGGCGACGTCGATCCCCTCGATGTCCATCGCCTCGAGCTGGACTTTCGACGTCCAGCCCCGCTCGGCGTACGGACGCCAGCGCTCCTGATTCAGCGCATAGTTGCGTCCCTGGCGTCGCCGGCTTCGATCGGCGTCGATGCTGACGCGCCCCCACGGCTTGCCGGCAAGGGCCAGGCGGAGATCGCCTTCATCCTCCGTGAGGCCGACCGGCGCGCGGTCCCGGAACTCGGGATCGATGTATCGCGGCCAGAGATCGGGGGGCTCGATGATGTGGATGTCGCTGTCGAGGACTTTGAAGGCGCCGTGGGCCATGGCTCACCTCCGTGCGCCGGCACCGTAACGCCCGACCGCTTCGTTGTCAAAGCTTGCCTCGCAGTCGGCTATCCGCCGAATGGCAGCCCCGCTGTTCCATTCGGCTCTACGCGTCTTCGGTCGGGAGGCGTTGTCCTCACAGAAGGGGCTTCATGTGACTCATTCGGATTTGCTTCGTGTTCTGTCGGTGGTGGTGCTCGCTCTATGCATGCTCCTGCCGGAGGCGAGCGTCGTTCTTGCGGCGCGCGCCG
Organism: Candidatus Rokuibacteriota bacterium; assembly: GCA_036802765.1. GTDB lineage: Bacteria > Methylomirabilota > Methylomirabilia > Rokubacteriales > CSP1-6 > AR12. Next base: position 8,015 of record DAIRVP010000205.1, on the reverse strand, counting down.
CGGGTCCTAGCGGAAGCGGTGGCCGTGGCGGCGGTGCCGGCGGCGGCCAGATCGGTGGCGGCGGTGGCCGAGGCGGTGGTGCCGGCAGCGGCGGCCCGATTGGTGGCGGCGGGCCGCGCGGCGGTGCCGGCTTGCAGGGCGGAAGTGGCGGCGCGCGCGGTGGCGGTGGTCCGCCGAGCGGCGGCGCGCGGAGTGGTAGTCCGCCCAGCGGCGCGCTGCAGAGCGGAACCGGCGGCGCGCGGAGTGGTAGTCCGCCCAGCGGGGCGCTACAGAGTGGAAGCGGCGGCGCGCGGAGTGGTAGTCCGCCCAGCGGGGCGCTGCAGAGCGGAACCGGCGGCGCGCGGAGTGGTAGTCCGCCCAGCGGCGCGTCGCAGAGCGGAAGCGGCGCCGGGCGCAGTGGCGGCAGTCTACCGAGCGGCAGCTCGCAGGCAGGAACCCCGAGCGGCAACTGGCAGAGGGGAACCGGCGGCGGGCGCACTGACGGCAGTCCGCCGCGAAGCAGGTCGCAGGACGGGAGCGATGGTAGACCGGGCGGCGGGAATCCACATAGCAGCGCTTGGCAGGCAAGTCATGACGGCAAACACGACGATGGACACGGAACCAACGGTCACAAACACGGTGGCAAACACCACGGCAAACACTTCCACGGTGGCCGAAGTGCCGTGATCATCGCGAGCAGCTTGTTCGCGTTTAATCCGTGGTTGTATTACCCTCCGGCGTACTACTCGCCGGCAGACTATCCGCCCGGGTACTATCCGCAGCCTGTCGTCGTCCCCGAGTCGTCGGTCTACATCCAGGGCCCATCACCCGGCCAACTGGCGCCCGGATTCTGGTACTACTGCGAGAGCGCGCAGGGCTACTATCCGGACGTCCAAACCTGTGCCGAGCCCTGGATTCAAGTGCCGCCCAAGGATCACTAGACCTCGATCGCGCCCGCGAAGTGCAGATCACCGACGATGCCGATCCGATCTTGCCGACGCCGTTCCGTCGCGCTACCGAGTCCGTAAGCGCGGGTCCAAGAGATCGCGTAGTGCGTCGCCGAGCATGTTGAACGCGAGGACGACGCTGCTGATGGCCAGACCCGGGAAGATAGCCAGGTAGGGCGCCGTCTCCAGATTCCGTCGCCCCTCGCCGCTCAGCATGCCGCCCCACGTCGGCGTCGGCGGCGGCGTACCGAGACCGAGAAAGCTCAGTGCCGCCTCGATGACGATCGCGTTGCCGAGCCAGACGGTCGCGATCACGAGGATCGGCGCGAAGACATTGGGCAGCACGTGACGGAAGACGATCCGCGAGGCGGAAGCGCCCGAGGCGTGCGCCGCGTCGATGAAGGTCTGTTGCTTGATGGCGAGCACGGTTCCCCGCACCACGCGCGACGCGCCGGGAGCGATGACGAGGCCGATCACGAGAATGATGTTGGTGAGGCTCTGGCCGAGCACGGACATGACGGCGAGCGCGAGGACGATGCCGGGGATCGCCATGGCGGTATCGACGCCGCGCTGGATCACCTGGTCCAGCGACCCCTCCCAATAGCCCGAGACGAGGCCGAGCGCCGTCCCGAGCAGCGTGCCGATCAACACCGACGCGAACCCGACGATCAGCGACACCCGAGCGCCGTAGACGATCCGGCTGAGCACATCGCGTCCCAGCGGATCCGTGCCGAGCAGAAACGTAGCGCTGGGCGCCTGCATGCGGATGGGAAGGCCGCGGTCGTCGAGATTGAACATGTACGGATCGCGCGGCGCCAACACGGGCGCGAGCAGCGCAACGGCAACCAGTGCGCAGACGACCGCCGCGCTCACCGCGCCCAGTGGCTTGCGCTGGACCAGCAACGCCACCGCGCGCCACACTGTTGCGGCGGCACGCGTCGCCGGAGGCGGTGGCGCGCGTCGCGCGCGTGGCGGGACGCGGGGCGGCGCCTCAGCGGTAGCGGATTCGTGGATCAAGCCAGGAATAGCTCAGGTCGACGAGCAGGTTCATGGCGACGATCACCACCGCGAAGAACAGCACCGCGCCCTGGATGATCGTGTAGTCGCGCAGCAACACCGCGTCGAGCAGCAGGCTGCCGACGCCCGGCTGGAGGAAGATGAATTCGACGATGACGGTGCCGCCGAGCAGGACCGAGAACTGCTGGCCGATGATCGTCACCACGGGAATGAACGCGTTCTTCAGCGCGTGCCGGACGATGACGGTGCGCTCACGGGCACCCTTCGCGCGCGCGGTGACGACGTAGTCCTGTCGCAGCACCTCCAACAGCGAGGAGCGCGTCATGCGCATGGAGACGGCGGCGAGCCGCGCACCGATGATGACTGCCGGAATCAACAGCTGGCTCAGGTTGCGGGCCGGATCCTGCCAGATCGGCGCGAAGCCGATCGGCGGGATCCAGTGAAACCAGATGGCCAAAAACGTGATCACGACGGTCGCCAGCCAGAAATCCGGTAGCGACAGGCCGAGGATGGCGCCCAACCGCCCCACATAGTCGGCTGGAGTGTCCTGGCGCACCGCGGCCAGCACGCCGATGGGGAGCGCGATCAGCAACGCGACGATCATCGACATCACGGCCAGGTGTGAGGTGAGGCTGATGCGCTTGGCCAGCTCCTGCGTGACCGGCCGCCGCGTGATGAGCGAGCGCCCGAGATCGCCGTGCGCCACGCCGCTCATCCACGTTCGGTACTGCTCGAGGAATGGACGGTCGAGCCCCAGCTCCTGACGCGCGCGGGCCAGCTGCTCCGGCGTCGGCGCCGCCGCGGCGTCGAGCTGCATGAGCACAGCGTCGCCAGGCAGGATGCGCACGAGCGAGAACACGGCAAACGACACGAGCCAGAGCACCAGCAGGCCCTGGACTACCCGGCGCGCGATGTACGTCCGCATCGGACCGCAGCGGCGCCGTCTACTGCGCGAACTTGTCGAACTTGCGGGTCGGCGCCTTGTCCGTCATCCAGGCGGTCTTCGCCTCGTACGAGCAGTAACCAGGGAACCAGCAGTACGGGTTACCCGCGGCGTAGACGTACGACTGAGTGATCCGGTAGTGCGGCGGCACGATCGTCGTGATGCGGTACACGTTCGCGCGCAGATGATCCCACACGGCGCGCTGCAGCGCTGGCCGCTTGTCGCCGGAATCCTGCCGCCACGTGGAGAGCAGGTCGTCCAGCTTGGGATCGTTGATGCCCGCGCGGTTGACCGTCCTTGGGTAGGACGAATGGAAGCGCAGATACGCCCAGTCCATGAAGCTCGGCCCGGCGCCGATCGGACTGGCGACGGCGATCGCCTGCGTGAAGGGCTGCGCGCCCCCGACCTTGTTGATCCACGTGGAAGTTTCGAGCTGCTTGAGCTTCACGCGCACGCCGACGTCGCTCCAGAAGCGCGCGACGAGCTGCACGAACTCGTTGTATGTCCACCCCTCGAACTCCGCCCACTCCAGCTCGGTCTCGAATCCGGAGGGATAGCCGGCGGCGGCCAGCAGCTCTTTGGCCCGCTTCGGGTTGTATTGATAGTTCGGCCCGAGGTTCGCGTAGGAATAATCCGCACGTTTCGTGTAACCGGCGAGCCTCCAGGGGAACGGCCCGTACAGCGTCGCGTCGCCTCGGTTGATGACTTCCGCGACCACGTCGCGGTTGATCGCCATCGACAGCGCCTGGCGCACCCGCACATCGTTGAACGGCGGCTTATCGAGGGCCAGGCTGACGCCGTAATCGCCCCAGCCGAACGACGGCACGCGGTAGAGCTGCAGATCGGGCACCGTCTTCATCAGCGCGTAGAGCACGTCCAGCGTGGGCACGCGCATGAGGTCGATCTGCCTGGCGCGGAACAGCGCCGTGTCGGTGGCGCGATCCTTCGTGAAGAAGATCCGCACCGCGTCCAAGTAGGGCAGCGCGCGCCCGTCCTTGTCTTTGAGGTAGTAGTCGGGATTGCGCACGAGCAGAACGCCCTCGCCCGGGGCGAACTCCTTCAGCATGAACGCGCCCGTGCCGATCGGATTCTCCGCCAGACCGCCGGGCGCCTCGACCGCTTCACGCGGCACGATCACTGGCGACAGCGAGTCGACCACGTTCAAGTAGAACTTCGGGTCCGGCATCGCGAGCTCGAACTTGACCGTGTACTTGTCGACGACGTGGATCGTCTTGATGAGCGCGGCGCGCGTCGCGTACTGCACCTTGTCGCGCAGCAGCTCGTACGAGTACTTCACGTCCTCCGCGGTCATCTCACGCCCATTCACCGGCGGCCGGTTGTGGAAGCGGACGCCCTGACGGAGCTTGAAGATCCACGTCGAGGGATTCACCATCTCCCAGCTCGTGGCCAGCGTCTTGCGGATGACCGGGGTGCGCTGGACCTCGGGGAAATACCACGTCGCTTCCCATTCCGTCAGCGTGTCCCACACCAGCGCGAGCTCGGGGCGATAGCCGGCGGTGGGATCGAAGGTGCGAATCGTCGCAGGAAATTGCAGCACGCCGCCGTAACGCGGCGGCGGCGGGACGGGCGGCGAAGCGGGATAGCGCGTATCCAGCTCCTTGATGAAGGCGGGCGCCGCGTACGCGAACGGCGTCGCGTCGGGCGCGTCCGTCTTCGGCGCCTTTTCCTGCGCCGGCGTGGAGGAGCTCGCGAGCGCGAGCACGAGGGCGACGACAGCCAGCGCGATCGGCCGGGACAGAGGCGTCTTCATCGCTCTGATCCTTTCTGTGCCGAACGGGACGGTCGGACGAGAGGGCCAGATGCTACGTCCGGGCCCGTGCGCGGTCAATCTCAATGGGACCGGCGCGGATATAATGCACGGCGCCATGAATACACGGGCCACCGACGCGCTGTACACGATCCTGCCGATCGCCGGCTGGGCGCCCGACCTCGCCCGCGAAGTGCAGATCACCGACGATGTCGATCCGATCTTGCCGACGCCGTTTCGCATCGGTGAGACCAGTGCGGCGGCGCTGGCGGCGGTCGGACTCGCCGCCTCCGAGCTGTGGGAGGCGCGTACCGGACGTCGTCAGCAGATCGCCGTCGATACGCGCCAGGCGACCGCGTCGTTGCGCAGCACGCACTACATGAAGATGGACGGCGCGCCCGTGTCGACCGACCGCAACGCTGTGATGGGGACGTACCCGGCGAAGAACGGGCGCTGGAGCTATCTGCACTGCAATTTCCCGAACCATCGCGCCGCCGCGCTGAGCGTGCTCGGTGTGTCGGAGGATCGCGAGGCCGTTCGGCAGGCGGTCGCGAAGTGGGACGCGCTCGAGCTGGAAGAAGCGATCATCGCTGCCAAAGGTGCCGGCGGCATGGTCCGCACGAAGGACGAATGGGCCAAGCACCCGCAGGCGGCGGCGATCGCGTCGCTGCCGCTGATGGAGATCGTCAAGATCGGTGACAGCCCCAAGGAGAAGCTGCCCGACGGCGATCGTCCCCTGTCGGGCATCCGCGTGCTGGATCTCACGCGCGTGCTCGCGGGGCCGACGTGCGCGCGTACGCTGGCCGAGCACGGCGCCGACGTGCTGAAGATCACGGCGGCGCATCTGCCGAACCTCGGCTACCAGGAGTACGACACCGGCCACGGCAAGCTCTCCGCGCAGCTGGATCTGCGCGAGCCCAAGGACGTCGAGACGCTTCGCAATCTCGTGCGCGAGGGCGACGTGTTCTCGCAGGGCTATCGGCCCGGCACGCTGGCCGATCGCGGGTTCTCACCCGAAGCGCTCGCGCGATTGCGGCCGGGGATCGTCTGCGTGTCGCTGAGCGCCTTCGGTCACGTCGGACCGTGGGCGTCACGCCGCGGCTTCGACACGGTGGTGCAAACGGTCAGCGGAATCACCGCGCGACAGGGCGAGCTGTTCCCCGGCGCAGCACCGGGTCCGCAGCTCTATCCGGTGTCGGCGATCGACTATCTCACCGGGTATCTCATGGCGTTCGGCGCGATGGTGGCGTTGACACGGCGCGCGCGCGAGGGCGGCAGCTGGCTCGTGCGGATCTCGCTCGCGCAGACGGGCCGCTGGCTCGTCGGCCGTGGCGAGGTGCCCGAGACGCAGCTGAAGAACGTCCCGAAGGAATTCACCGCCGCGGAGCTGGAGCGCTGGACGATCGCGAGCGACACACCGGCGGGTCGGCTGCATCATCTCGGGCCCGTCGTGCGCATGTCGGAAACGCCGCCGCGCTGGGCGCGTCCCTCCGTGCCGCTCGGCTATCACCCGCCGGTGTGGCCCGCGCGCGGCGCGTAAGCGTCAGCGCGTCTGATTCCGGTCGGCTTGCACTCGGCCCAATATCGCGATCGCCCGCGCAGCGTCCACCGGTTGGAGGCCGCGCGCAGGATCCGTCTGCACGAGATGGCTGCGAAGCTCACCCATGTCCACGTGATCGTCGATGATCACGAAGCCGCCGACGCCATGCTCGGCGAGCCAGGCGGCGATTTCCTCGCCGCGGTCGGCGCCCGGCGCGAGCGTCGGCGTCTTATCGACCACGCGGCCCGTGAACCCGTGCGCGTGCAGCATCGTGTGGAGCTCGCTGACGCTCCTGCCGTAGCGTAACGTCGACGTGACGACGACGTCCGCGTGGCCGCGCGTGACGATCTCGTTCAGCACCGCGATGCACGCCGGATCCAGATCGCCGTAGCGATCCCAGCTGCGAATCGGCGCGAGCACGCCGTCGATGTCGACGAAGACGATCCGGCGCGTTGCCGTCAGCCGCCGAGCCCCTTCGCCTTGTAGACGGGCGCGGCGTGCGGGCCGGCGAGGAAGTCGATCAACGCCTTCGCCGGGGCGGAGTCCTGTGCCGTGCTCGACAAACCGACCGAAAAGGTCGTCACCGTCTGCAGCTCCGCCGGCAGCGGTCCCACGATGTCGACGCCGGGCACGGCCATGAGCTCGGGAATCTGCGCGGCGGCCAGCTCGATCTCGCCGGCGGCCACCATCTCGCCGGCTTTCGTGCCGGTGTCCTTGTACTTCGCGCGTACCTGATCGGCGATCCCGAGTCGATCCAGGGCGCGCGCGAACGCGACACCCGAGGCGCCCTCGCGCGAGTAGCCGATCGACTTCGCGGCGAGCACCGCGGCTTTCAACGCGTCGGGCGTGCTGATGTCGGGCTTGGGCCCACCGGCCTTCACCGCAATGCCGACGCCGGAGCGCGCAACATCCTTCTTGCTGTTGCCGACGACCTTTCCCTGCTTCGCGAGGTCTTCGATGATCGGCGCCGTCAGGATCAGCACGTCCGCCGGCGCGCCCTCGACGAACTTCGTCTTGAGCACGGCAGCGAGCCCGTACGTGACCGCGACGCGATGGCCCGTCGCTGCCTCGAACTGCGCGAACAGCTCCGGCGTCGCCGGCTGCATCCCGACGGTGCTGAGGACCTTGATCTCGGCGGCCTCGCCGCGTGCCGTTGCGAGAAGCACGGCGATCGCGAGTCCAAGCGACGTGGTGACTCTTACGCGCGCTTTCATGCGTTCCCTCCGGGGACGCGGCGAGAGCCGCTGAGAACCGGCAGTATAGTGTGCCCGAGACCCACGTAGAAGCCGACCAGGAGAAACGCCGCCAGCGCCAGCGCGACGGACTGCATCAGCCACATGCCGGCGATACCCCACGGTGGGCCCAAGATTCCGCCGAAGGCGACGAGGTAGCCGCCGATCACGCCTACCCCCCACAGTGCGCCGGCGTGGATCACGGTAGGAGCGATCGCCCGTCTGTAGGCGCGGAGCACGAAGCTCGCGACCGCTTGCAGCGCGTCGAAGAAGTGAAACGCGGCGAGATAGGGAATCAAGGTCAGCGCCATCGCCACGACCGCTGGATCGCGCGTATACAGCCCGACGATGGCGCCGCGCAATGTCCACAGCATCAGCACGGTGACGGCGGCGACGAACGCGCCGATCCGCATTCCCGTGAGCGCGGTCTCGCGCGCTCGCCGAGGATCCTCCGCGCCGATCGCCTGGGCCGTCAGGGTTGCGGTGGCCACTGAAAGCGACAGCGGCAGCATGAAACAGAGCGCGGCCAGGTTCGCCACCACCTGATGGCCGCCCATCACGGTCGTGCCCAGGCGTGCGGCGAGCAGCG
>DAIRVP010000204.1:0-9378 GCA_036802765.1 Candidatus Rokuibacteriota bacterium | reverse complement strand
CGCCGAGATGCGCCTGCCGGCTGGCTTCACGGCCACCGTCTATGTGACCGGGCGCGGCGAGGCGCCGGATGGCCGTCCCGCAGTCGGAATCCCATCGACGACGTCGCTTGCGTTCGACGCCGACGGCGCGCTCTACGCCTCACGCAGCGGGCGCCGCTATCGCGATGGTGAGATCGAGGACCTCTGGCCGCTGCTCCGATTCCCCGCGGGCGGCGCGCGGCTCGGCAGCGACCTCACTCGGTTCTTCTACGGGCCGCCGCTGCTGAACTCGCAGCTGGGCGCCGTCCGAGGTCAAGAGCTGTTGATCACGACGTTCGACAGAGATCGTGGTCTCGGCGTCCTCTACCGGCTCCTGGACGGTCGTGCGGAGATGCTTGCCGGCGGCACGCCACCACCGCGAGAGCCGGCGTTGTTCAAACAGCCGGAGGGCGCCGCCGTCGACGCCGCCGGCCACATCTACGTCGCTGACCGGCAGCGTGGCGTCGTCGTGAAGCTGGACGGCGCCGGGCGCGTGCTCGACGCACGCTGGCTCGTGGTGACGCGGCCGCGCCTGCTCGCGGCCCGCGGCGAACGGATCTGGGTCGCGGCGGACGGCGATACCGAGGCGCCGTGGATGACCGGGACCGGCGAAGTGTGGACCGTTCGAGGTGACGAGCGGCGCGTTGCGCTGACGGGCCCGTTGGTCGCCGGCATGGACGTGGGTCCCGACGGTCGCCTGTTCGTCGCGGATCGCCACAATGCTCGCGTGCTGGCCGTGGACCCGGACGGCGCCTCCAGCGAAGTCGTAACATTCACCGACGGCGATGCGCCGCGCGCGCTGGCGTGGGCGCCGGTGACGGAGGCGACGCGGCGCGCCGGCATCGCCGGCGACCTGTTCGTCGTCGTGACCCGGCGCGGCGCGTGGTCGCTCAACGAGATCGTGCGCATCTCGGGCCCGTTCGGCGACCGGACGCCGACTCCGCCGACCTCGCGCTGAACATTTCTCGGCGCCGGCGCGACGCTCTGCTATCGTTCCTGCAAGGGGGGCGCGATGGCGTCGGGCGGCTCGGCGAGCCAGCGGCAGCAGGGGTTGCAGCAGGCGGCGTCGGTGCTGTTCGCCCTGATGGGCATCGTGCCACTCCTCGTCTTCGCCTTCACGCTCTGGCATCTGCGCGCGATCCAGTACACGTTTGCGCAAGTGAGCCTGGCGCTCACGTTGGCGCTCATGCTCCTCGGGTACTGGCTGTTTCGCTCGATGCTCGCCCGGATGTCCGAGCTCATGATGAGCATGAGCCGCGCCCTCAATGCCGTGGCGCGTCCACCGGGCACGCCCGTGGCTGGCGCCGCTGTCGTTGCGCCACCCCCCGCGGCCGCGCGCGAGGTGGCCGGACTCGGATCGATCTGGGAGCTGGGCGAGATGACGCGCACGATGGATCTGCTGTGGCAGCGCGAGGCGCGCGCCCACGTCGGCCGTCACGTGCAGATCACGGTCGCCAACTCGCAGGACGTTGCGGGCAAGCTGGTAGAGGCGACCGAGGACGGGTTGTTGATCGAGCAGACCGGCGGCGCGACCGTCGCGATCACCTACCGCCGCGTGCAGGGCATCGAGCCCCTCGCTAGCGTGTGAGCGGGCGGGACGGCGCCGCGCGGGCGCCGTCCCATTCGAGGCTCAGCGTCCGACGCCGAGCAAGAACAGCAGGATGATCAGGCTGAGCGGAACGCCCAGAAGCCAGAGTAGAACGAGCGCCATGATTCCTCCTCCTTCATGCCACGCGACGCGGCCGCTCCACGTCGAGCGCGCGGCGCCGGTAATAGGTCAAGCTCATCGGCTCACCGGAGGCGAACCAACCGCCGAGCACAGCGCCGACCAGGCCTAGCAGCAGCGCCACGACGGTCACCAGCGCGGTGTTCCGGAAGGCGCGCGCCGTTTCGGGATCTACAGGCGGAACGGCAGTGACCCACGCGGGTGAGCCCGCGAGGCCGCCGTACCAGCTGCCCCAGTGCCCCGTCGTGCCCAGCGAGGCGAACACGAGCATCATCGGAATCGTGAGCAGCCATACGACCGCCCCGTGCAGCATCGCGGGCTCCGCGCGGCGCAGTCCCGCGATCCGCGCGGCGACCCAGCCCCCGACGACGAAGGCGAAGAAGGCGGCGCAGATGTTGAAGGTGCTCGCCAGGACCCCGACGTTCTTCCAGGTCGTGAAACGTGGAGCCGTCAATTGGTGCGCGCCGACGGCGAAGCCGATCAGCCCGATGACGAGCCCAACGGCGATCGCGGCGAGCGCGCCGACCCAGACGGCGCTCCAGATCGGCCAAGGCCGCCAATTGTCGTAGTCAGCCATGGGAATTCCTCCTCAGCCGCCTAGGTGGTGCATCGGCCATGCCGCCGACCGTGGCCGACGTTGATTTGCGCCGGGACTTCGCCTACTTTGGGCTCCGCCATGAAGACCATGTACGACGAGACCTGGCGTCGCTCGCTGGCGGATCCGGAGAGCTTCTGGGCCGCCGCGGCTGAGGACTTGTGTTGGGATCGCCGCTGGGATCGCGTCTTCGACGATCGCCGCCCGCCGTTCTATCGCTGGTTCACGGGCGGCATGCTGAACACCTGCTACAACGCGCTCGATCTGCATATCGATCGCGGCCGCGGCAAGCAGCGCGCGCTCGTGTACGACAGCCCCGTCACCGATACCATCCTCGAATTCACCTACGCCGAGCTCCGCGACGCCGTCGCGCGGCTCGCCGGCGCGCTTCGCCGACAGGGCGTCGAGCAGGGGGACCGCGTCATCATCTACATGCCGATGGTGCCCGAGGCCGTGATGGCGATGCTGGCCTGCGCGCGCATCGGCGCTGTGCATTCGGTCGTGTTCGGCGGCTTCGCGCCCAATGAGCTCGCCAAGCGCATCGATGACGCGCGGCCCAAGCTGATCTTGTCGGCGTCGTGCGGCATCGAGCCGGGGCGCATCGTCGCCTACAAGCCGCTGCTCGACGGCGCAATCGATCTGTCGCGACACAAGCCGGAGCGGTGCGTGATCCTGCAGCGGGCGCAGTTGACCGCACCGCTCGTGAAGGGCCGCGATCTCGACTGGAACGATTTCCTGGCGGGTGCGGACGCGGTCGAGTGCGTCCCGGTCGCCGCCACCGATCCGCTGTACGTCCTCTATACATCCGGCACCACGGGGATTCCCAAAGGCGTCGTGCGCGACAACGGCGGCCACGCCGTCTCCCTCAAGTGGTCGATGTCGGCGGTGTATGGGATGGGCGCGGGCGAAACGTTCTGGGCCGCCTCGGACATCGGCTGGGTGGTCGGCCACAGCTACATCGTCTACGCACCACTGCTGAAGGGATGCACGACGATTCTGTACGAGGGCAAGCCGGTCGGCACGCCGGACCCGGGCGCGTTCTGGCGGCTCTGCGCGCAGCACGGAGTCAACGCGCTGTTCACGGCGCCCACGGCGTTTCGCGCCATCAAGAAGGAAGACCCGGCCGGCGCGCACATGGCCAAGCACGATCTCAGCGCGTTCCGCACGCTGTTCCTCGCCGGCGAGCGTTGCGATCCGGACACGCTGCTGTGGGCGCGCCATCGGCTGAAGGTTCCGGTGATCGACCACTGGTGGCAGACCGAGACCGGCTGGCCGATCGCGGCGAATTGCGTCGGGCTCGGCATGCTGCCCGTGAAGCCCGGGTCGCCGACGAAGGCCGTGCCGGGCTACGACGTGCGCGTGCTCGACGACGACAACCGTGAGGTGGCGCCGGGGACGATCGGGTCGATTGCGATCCGCTTGCCGCTGCCGCCCGGCTGCCTGCCCACGCTGTGGAACAACGACGACGGCTTTCGCGCGTCGTACCTGAGCCGTCATCCGGGCTACTACCTGACGTCCGACGCCGGCTATCGCGACGAGGACGGATACCTCTACATCATGAGTCGCGTCGACGACATCATCAACGTCGCCGGCCATCGACTGTCCACCGGCGCGATGGAAGAAGTGCTCGCCGCGCACCCGGACGTCGCGGAATGCGCCGTGGTCGGCGTCGCCGATGAGATCAAGGGCGAGGTGCCCGTCGGCTTCGTCGTGACCAAGGCCGGCGTCACGCGCGGCGAGGCCGAGATCGTTCGCGAGCTGATCGAAAAAGTTCGCGTCACCATCGGGCCCGTCGCGGCGTTCAAGACGGCGGCGGTCGTCAAGCGACTGCCGAAGACCCGCTCCGGCAAAATCCTGAGAGGCACCATGAAGAAGATCGCCGAGGGCACCGAGTACTCGTTGCCCGCGACGATCGACGATCCGGCGATCCTGACCGAGATCACCGAGTCGCTCAAAATCCTCGGCTATCCTCGGAGGTCTCCATGAAGTTCCCGCTCGCCGTCTCGACACCCGCGCAGCTCGGCCTCGACCCTTCGGCGCTCGATCGCTTGACGGCGCTGGTCAGCGATCACGTCGCGGAGGCGCGGTATCCCGGCGCGCAGCTGGCGTTGGCGCGGCACGGCAAGCTCGCCCTGGTGCGCACCTTCGGCGACGCGCGGCTGAATCCCACGCGGGCGCCCGCCGGCGATGAGACGCTGTGGCTGCTCTACTCGAATACCAAGGTGCTGACCGCTTCTGCGGTCTGGCTGCTCGCCGAGCGAGGCGCGCTCACGTTCACCGACCCCGTGGCCGCGCACCTGCCGGGTTTCGAGGCCAATGGCAAGGCCGACATCACGATCATCCAGCTGCTCACGCACCAGGGCGGGTTCCCGAACGCCGACATGCCCTCGCAAGCGTGGGACGATCACGAGCTGCTTCGCAAGACGGTCTGCGAGTACACGCTGGAATGGGCGCCGGGCAGCCGCGTGCACTATCACGGCCGGAGCGCGCACTGGACGGCGGCGGCCATGATCGAGGCCATCACCAAGACGGACTACCGGACGTTCATCCGGGAGGAGATCGTTGCGCCGCTCGGGTTGGGCGAAGAAATCTTCGTCGGTTTGCCCGACTCGCAGCACGAGCGCTCGGTCGACATGCACGAGCCGGGTCCGGACGGGCGGCCCGTCAAGCGCGCCGACGAGAACAACGCTGCATTCCGTCGTGCCGGCACGCCGGGTGGCGGTGGCTATGCGACGGCGCGGGGGATGGCCGCGTTCTATCAGATGCTGCTCAACGGCGGCACGCTGGGTGGCCGGCGCCTGCTCTCGCCGCGCACCATCGCCTACGTGGTGCGCAACTACACCGGCGATCGCGTCGACGGCTACATGGGGATGCCGATGCACCGCGGGCTCGGTCCGCATCTGCGCGGCACCACCGATACGATCCGCGGCCTCGGCTCGCTCGCGTCGCCGCGCACCTTTGGACACGGGGGCGTCGGCTCGTCGTACTGCTGGGCCGATCCCGACTCCGGTGTGTCATTCGCCTACATCACCAACAACCGCGTGCCGGATCCGTGGCACAGTCGCCGCATGGACCTGGTCAGCAACGCCGTGCATGCGGCGATCGACTGATCCGATCGGAGGAGCGCGATGTTCCGTGACCTGATCACTGACGAAAAGGACCTGCGCGCGCTGCTCGGCAGCCCGAGCGAGGTCGCGCTGAAAAAGCAGATCCCCCGGCTGGACGAGCACTGCCGCGCGTTCATCGCTCACGCGCCGTTCGTCGCGCTGGCCACCGCCGATGGGGCCGGGCACTGCGACGTGTCGCCGAAAGGCGATCCGGCGGGCTTCGTACGCGTGATCGACGACACGCATCTCGTCGTGCCCGACCGGCCGGGCAACAAGCGGCTGGATGGCCTGCGGAACATTCTGGCCAACCCGCATGTCGCGCTGCTATTCCTCGTGCCCGAGCGCGGCGAGACGCTGCGCGTGAACGGCCGCGCGTGCATCACGCGCGATCCCGACCTGCTCGGCACGATGGCCGTCGACGGTAAGGTTCCGAGCCTCGCGATCGGCGTCGAGGTCGAAGAGGTGTTCCTGCACTGCGCGAAGGCGTTCAAGCGATCGGGACTGTGGGAGCCGGCGCGCTGGCCCGACATCAGCGGGCTCGTCAGCTCGGCGAAGATCTTCCACGATCAGGTGAAGATTCCCGGCATGACGGTGGAGGACTACGAGCGCCGGCTCGCGACCGGCTATCGCACGGGACTCTACTAGCGCAATGTGGCGGATCGGGATCGACGTCGGCGGCACGTTCACTGACCTCGCCGCCGTGGATGAGACCGGGCGTGTGGTCATTGCGAAATGCGCGTCCACGCCGCGTGACCAATCGGAAGGCTTGATGGAGGGGCTCGGTCTGCTCGCCGCCGAGTGCGGCACCGACCTCACGGGCCTGCTGGCGCGCACCGAGCGAATCGTGCACGGCACGACGGTCGCGACGAACGCGCTGCTCGAGCGCAAAGGCGCGACGGTTGGCCTGCTGACGACTGAAGGCCATCGCGACGTCATCGAGATGCGCGAAGGTCTCAAGGACGACCGCTACAACGTGCGCATGCCGCCGCCGGTGCCGCTGGTGCCGCGCGCGCGCCGGCTCGGCGTGCGCGAGCGCATCGCGGCCGACGGCCGCGTGACGACGCCGCTGGCGCCGCGCTCGCTGGAGACCGCCCTGAAGGCGCTGTCGCGCGCGAAAGTCGAGGCCGTCGCCGTCTGCTATCTGCACGCGTACCGCAACCCGCGTCACGAGCGGCTCACGGCGCGAGCGGTGGCGCGACGGCTGCGCGGCGTGTACGTCTCGCTGTCGTCCGTCGTGTTGCCGCAAATCAAGGAGTACGAGCGGATCTGGACGACGGTCGTGAACGCGTATGTGGGACCGTCGCTCGCGCGCTACCTGAACGCGCTGCGCGCGCGCCTCGCCGCGCGCGGCGGCCGCGGCGACGTGCTGATCATGCAATCGCACGGTGGCGTCGCGCCGATTCGCGAGTCCGCGCGGCTGGCGGCGGGCGCCGTGCTCTCCGGTCCGGCCGGCGGCATCGCCGCGGGCCGCTATGCGGCGCGGCTACTCGATCCCGCCCCGGGCGGAGGATACGACACGAATCTGATCACGTTCGACATGGGTGGGACCAGCACGGACATTGCGCTGCTCCAGCGAGGCGAGCCCGCGCTGACCGGCGAGAAAACGGTCGGCATCGCGAAGGTCGCGCTGCCAGCCCTGGACATCCACACACTGGGCGCCGGCGGCGGCTCCATCGCGCACGTCGACGCCGGCGGCATCCTGCACGTCGGGCCCGAGAGCGCCGGCGCGGATCCCGGCCCGGCCTGCTACGGCAAGGGCGGCAATCGCGCGACGGTCACGGATGCCAACGTCGTGCTGGGCTTCCTCGATCCCGGCAATTTTCTCGGCGGCCGCATCCCACTCGACAAGCGCGCCGCAGAGACGGCGGTCGATCGTGTCGCGCGCGCACTGGGCACCGAGCGGTTGGCCGCGGCCGAGGGCATCGCGAAGGTCGTCGACACCAACATGGCCGAGGGCATCAAGATCGTCTCGGTGCGCCGCGGCGTGGATCCGCGCAAGTTCACGCTGATGGCGTTCGGAGGCGCCGCGGGCCTACACGTTTCCGAGGTCGCGCGACTGCTCGAGATCCGCCGCGTCGTGATCCCCAACGTGGCCGCCGTGCTCTCAGCGTGGGGCATGCTCGCAACCGATCTGCGCTACGAGCTCGTCCGCACCCACGTCAGCGAAGTCTCGCGCCTGGCGCCGACAACGCTGCGGCGGCTCTTCGCCACGATGGAGGCCGATGGCCGCAAGCGCCTTGGCGCGTTCGACGGTCCGGTCAGTGTCCGGCGCGCGCTCGACATGCGCTATGGCGAGCAGATCTTCGAGATCAACGTGAGCCTCGACGGCGTGGACCTCGCGCGCGCCGATCTGATGGACGAGATCGTCGCGCGGTTCCACCGCCGCCACGAGGATCTCTACGCGTACAGCGCGCCGGGGCAGGAAGTCGTGGTCGTCAACGCGCGTGTGGCCGTCGTCGGCGAGCTGCCGCCGCTGGCGACGGGGCGCGCCGACGGCGCGCGCCGCGAGACACCGAAAGCCTCGCGCCGCCGCGTCTGGCTCGGCGACTGGGTCGACGTGCCGGTGTTTCGTCTCGACGAGCTGCCCACGGGTTGGGAGACGAAAGGACCGGCGCTGTTCGAATCGCCCACCACGACGGTGCTCGCTCGTGCGGGCGAGCGCGTGAGCGTGACGCCGCACGGCTGGCTCGACCTCCGAATCGGCTAGGCCGCGGCCCCCATGGCGGCCGTCAGCCGCTTGCGCAGAAACAGCCGCGCCCGGTGCAGACGCGTCTTGACACCGGCAACGCTCAGGCCCAGCGAGCTCGCCGTCTCAGCCAGTGTCAGCCCCTCGGCGTCGCTCAGGACCACGACGGCGCGGTAGTCCGGGGACAGCTCATCGATCGCGGCGTTCAGCGCCGCGCGCACGCGAGTGCGGGTCGCCGGGTCGTTCAGCCGGAGAGACCAGTCATCGACGATCGTCGGCCCTCCGTCCTCGTGGAAGCTCGGCAGGACGTCCTCCAGGCAGATATCGTCCCGCGTGCGAGCGGTCGGCCGCGCCTTCTGGCACGCGGCGTTGGTGACCACACGGAGAAACCATAATTCGAGCGCGGCCTCGTCGCGGAACGTGTCGACGTTCCGGACGGCGTTCCACAATGCACGCTGGACAACCTCTTCGGCGTCGCCGGCATCGCGCGTGATCGCACGAGCGACGCGATAGGCTCGTGTCGCGTACCGTGCCACCAGCTCGGTGGCCGCCGCCGGATCGCCGCGGCGCAATTTTTCGAGCACTCCGGGCTCGCCGTCGCTCCGCTCTGACGGCATGTCGTCGCCGACGGCTGTGGGCGCGTCGGCCTCGGTCATCGTGACGCCTTCGCGAGCGCGTGGGGACGCAGGGCCACACCCGTGGTCGCTCTGTGTCTCGCGTCGGAAACCACGGCCGCCGGCGCGGTGGGCTCGATGCGCGCTGTCGTCACCTCCACGGCGGAACGGAGCTCGTCAACGCGATCCCGCGCGATGAAATCCATGACGTAAGACTCGTATGCGTCCAGCCAACCCATTGCCGTCCTCCTTCGCAGCCGTCGGAGAGCAGCCGGCATGCCAAACGCAAAACCAAAGAAATGTGCGGGATTCACGGCGAACGTGGCGCGGGCCGGTTTCAGCTCGAAACCTGGAGGTTCACGATGAAACGATCGTCGAGGCAGCGCGGCCTCGTCGGCGGTGTTTCGTTCTGAAACAACGTTCCCGGATGAAACACCGGGCGCGCAGCCTACGTGCCGAATGGCGCGCAGACGAGTGCGGCACGCGATTTGCCGGCGTACACTCGCCAATCGGAGGATCTCGATGTCGCTACCGATGCTGCTGACGTTCGTCTCGACGGTCGCCTTCGCGATCCAGTTGCTGATCTTCGCGTACCTCTACTCGTCGCACCGCGTGCGCTTCTTTCAGTATCT
>DAIRVP010000203.1:0-9390 GCA_036802765.1 Candidatus Rokuibacteriota bacterium | reverse complement strand
GAGACGCGCGAGACGATCGAGGCCACGATCCGCTTCGCGCAGGAGATCGACCCTCACACGCTGCAGGTCTCGCTGGCCGCGCCGTATCCGGGCACCGCGCTCTATCGACAGGCGCTCGAGGAGGGTTGGCTGGAGGCGGAGGGTCTGGTGGATGGGCGCGGCACTCAGGCGAGCGTGATCGGCTATCCGCATCTGCCGCGCACCGAGATCTTCCATGCGCTGGAGACCTTCTACCGCCGCTTCTACTTCCGTCCGCGCAAGCTCGTCGCGATCGGCGCCGAGATGATCCGCGACCGCACGGTCATGAAGCGGCGGCTGGGCGAGGGCCTCGACTTCGTGCGCTTTCTGGCGCGCCGGCGTAAGGAAAGCGCAAGCAGCCCTCCGACGGCCGCGACGTCCTAGTCGATCGCGCCAGCGGTCACCGCGCGCGTGATCAACGCTGCGCTCGGGTGCGAGCATCGGCGAGCACGAGGTCCACGATCACGCGGGCCGCGTCGGGGCGCCGCCTGGCCCGCATCGCCGCGCGCAAATGGTCGAGCAGTCCTGGATCGCGGAGTGCGCGGTCGAGCACACGATCGAGATCGTCTCGTCCGCGCGCGACGAGCGCGACACCAGCCGCTGCGGCGAAGCGCTCGTTGCGGCGCTCTTGTCCGGGCAGCGAGCCATAGAACAGCAACGGCACCTCGAGCGCCATCGCTTCAGCCAGGGTCATGCCGCCTGCTTTCGTCACGATCAGATCGGCGGCCGCCATCAGGCGGTGCAGCTCGGGGACGAATCCAAACACCCGCAGCGGCGTGCCGCCGGCGATCCGCTCGAGCGAGCGGCGCAGCTCACGGTCGTGCCCGGCGACGAGAACGCCGACGATCGGCCGCGACGTGCGCGCCAGCACGTGCGCCACGTCCGGCAGCCGGCCCACGGAGCCCCACGAGCCCGCCATGGCGAGCACGACGGGAATATCGGCCGGCAAGCCGAGAGCACGCCGAGCCTCTGCGGAGTCCGGCGCCGCCGCGAAATCCGCGCGTACGGGCACGCCGGTGACGACCACGCGGCCGCGCGGAATGCCGCGCGCGACGAGATCGTGGCCGACCTCGTCCGCGGCCACGCAGTAGCGGTCGATGTCCGGCGCCACCCACTGGCTGTGGGCGACGAAGTCGGTGATGACGGTCGTGTGGCGCGGCACGCGCCGTCCCGCGCGCGCGAGCACGGCCATCGCGAGCGCCGGCGTCGCATGCACCGTGACGACGGCGTCGGGCGCCAGACGATCCAGCGTGGCACCGAGCGCACGCGCGCCGACGCGTGAGGCGCCGAACGTCAGCGGCGAATCGCTCGCGAGGCGATCGCCCAGCGCGTAGGCCATACCCCAGATCGCAGGCGCGTGGCGCAGCAACATGAGGTAGGCGGCGCGCGTGGCGCGATCGAAGAGCGGATGCACCACGTCGCGGAAGTGGTCGAGGACGATCGGCTCGATGCCACGTCGAGCAAGCTCGGAGGCCACACACCGTGCGGCTTCGTTGTGACCGGAGCCGTAGGAGGCGGTGAGGATCAGGACACGGCGCACCGCCCTATCCTGCCACGATCCGCCCCCGAAACGGGTTAGAAGCGCCGGACTCGGCGATCGTAGAAGCGCCGGCCGCAGCTCAAGCAGCCATACACGCGCCAGCCGAGGACAAGGCGCGCCAGATGGTCCAGGATGCCGCGCCGCCGCACGCTTCCGATGTGCTCGGAGGCGCACCCAGGGCACTGGTGATAGAGGGTGACTTTCAACATCACACACCGCTCTCGTCCGGTAAGGGATATCACGTCGGCCCCCATGCAGGCCACTTCATGGTCGGGGCCGAGCACTGCGGCCGTTGACGAGCGCGCGCCGACTAGGTAGATTCACGGGCACGGCCGATTAGCTCAGTTGGTTAGAGCGCGTGCCTCACATGCACGAGGTCGCTGGTTCGAGTCCAGCATCGGCCACCATTTCTCACTTCGCCTGCGCAATACATTTCCTGAAGCGTTGTAAAACGTGCCAGCGGACGATCGTGAGTTTCTCGCGACATTTCAGCGTGCGTGAACCAAACGGTGGCGATACGCTTGCTTGCAAAGGCCGACCGCATGGACGTTCGTTACGCGCTCAATCCCGTTGGAAGCCTCGTCGGTCGGCATTTGCTCGTCGTCGAGGACGACAAGGACGCGCGGGATGTCTTCTGCGCGATTCTCGATTACGAGGGCGCGATGGTCCTGGGCACCGCGAGCGCGGAGGAAGCGCTGCGTATTCTGCGCACGGTGCGGCCGCACGCAATCATGACCGAGATCGCGCTGCCCGGCCGTGACGGCTTCTGGCTGCTCGAGCAACTCCGCGCGTCGGATCGTACCGCACACATC
Source organism: Candidatus Rokuibacteriota bacterium (assembly GCA_036802765.1). Lineage (GTDB taxonomy): Bacteria > Methylomirabilota > Methylomirabilia > Rokubacteriales > CSP1-6 > AR12. The sequence continues at coordinate 7,020 of DAIRVP010000203.1, read as the reverse complement.
CCGGTCGTCGCGGTCACTGCGGTGGCGCGGCGCGACGAGATTCTCGACGCGGGGTTCGACGCGTTCGTCGCCAAGCCCGTTCGCCCCGAAGGCGTTGCGGATGCCGTCCTCGCCGCGCTCGCCCTGCGCGTCGATCCGGACGCTCCCCCGATCGATTAGCGGTCCAGCAGGGCGTTGAAGCACTCCGGATGCAGGCGCAAGACGATTGCGCCGCCCACGTCGATGTCGTGCTCGATCTCCGCCGCGCCGACGATCTCGCCGCAGCCGTCGCACGGCCGCCCCGTGCTGACCCACCACCACGTGCGGTACGCGCTCGGACGCGCGAGCGCACCGGCCATGACTCGGCGTCGCGTACGGTCACAGCGGCGCGCCTTCCAGGCGGTCGGATCCTCGGCGGTCCGCTGGTGCCCGATTCTCCGCAGTCGTGTCATCGCTGATGGACTGCGGTGCATTTTCCGTGCTGGGATCGTTGCGCTGGGGTGACCGCTCGGCACCGAGCCGGACCCGTGGTACGATCCCGGCATTATGAAGGTCTGCATTTTCTTTGACGGGCAGAACTTCTACCGCTCGCTCCTGCGGTACGACGAGACGCTCCGTGTCGACTACGACCGCCTGGCCGTGTGGATCACGCAGAAGATCGGCGGCGAGGCTGCGGTCTTCGGCGGCGCGTACTACTACGTCGGCGTGTCGTCCGGTGCGCCGCAACAGGTCGAAGCGTTCCTCAAGGGTCTCGAGCTCAGGCCCGGCTACTTCGTCAAACGCGATCCGCGCGTGCGGCGCACCGGGCGCTGTCCGAACTGCGGCGGCGAATACGAGTACACGACCGAGAAGCGCGTCGACACGCGGCTCGTCGCCGACCTGATCCACTACGCCGCCAATGCGGCATACGACGCGGCGGTCCTCATTTCCGGCGACGACGATTTCGTGCCGGCCGTGGAGGCGGTCAACGCGCTCGGCAAGCAGGTCTGGGTCGCCACGTGGTCGGCGGAAGAGCTGTCGAGCGATCTTCGTGTGCGGTGCTTCGGACAGATCAGGCTCAGCGACGGCATCCCTGCGTTCCGCGTCGAGCGGCCACGCGTCCTCGAGCGCGGCGCGCTCGCGCGCGGTCCGCGTTCGCCGCTGCGCGGACCGGTCATGCCTGTGACCGATGATACGCTGGATCGCGCGCTCTCGGAGCTGCAGCGCGCGGAGGCAAGACTGCCGCACGTCAGCCGCGGCTACTTCGTCATGCGGTGGAAATCGCACGCGCTGCCACCCGTCGGGCAGGAGCGCGAGATGCTCGTCCAGCACCTGCTCGCGGCCGGACTCATCGAGGAGTTCGAGATCACCGACGGCGAAGGGCGGCAGGTGGTCGCCATCCGCAGCCGAGACCGTGAAGGCAACGTGCGTGAGCCCGACGGCAACGTCGCGCTCCCCGGCTGATCTCAGCGCGCCAAGTACCATCGGCGCCATGACACTCGCCGAACGCCTCGCCGCTTTCGCCGCTCCGCTGTCGTTCGATGCGCTTCCCGATGACGTGGTGGCCAGCGTGCGCCTCCGCGCGCTCGACGTGCTCGGCATCGGCCTCGCGTCGTCGCGCGGCGAGTGGGCACGCCCCGTGCTCGCGCTCGCCGGCGATCGCGGAGGCGAATGTACCGTCCTCGGCACCGCACGCACGGCGCCGCTGCCGCTGGCGATCCTCGTCAACGGCACACTCGCGCACGGGCTCGACTACGATGACACCCACGCGGCGTCGATCACTCACGCCTCCGCGGTGATCCTGCCCACCGTGCTCGCCGTCGCCGAAGCGCGCGAGCTGGATGGCCGCACGGCGATCACCGCCGCGGTGGCGGGCTATGAGGCCATCACGCGGGTGGGCATGGCCGCCTCCGGCGTCTTTCACGCGCGCGGTTGGCACGCCACCGCGGTCTGCGGCGCCTTCGGCGCAGCGATCGCGGCCGGCGTCTGTGATGGGCTGAACGCCGCTCAACTGACCGCGGCGCTCGGGCTCGCCGGCAGCTTCGCCTCGGGCGTCATGGAGCATCTGGAAGACGGCTCGTGGGTCAAGCGGCTGCATCCCGGATGGGCGGGCCACTCTGGTGCGCTGGCGGCCACGCTCGCGCGCGGTGGTGTGCCCGGGCCGGCCACGATTCTCGAGGGTCGCTTCGGGCTGTATCGAACGTTCGTGAACACGGAACCCGACCCGCGCCCCTTCGACACGCTCGGCCGCGAGTGGGAAGTCTTGCGCGTCGGCTATAAGCCATACCCGTGCTGCCATCTCAATCACGCATATCTCGACTGCGCGCTCGAGCTGCGGCGCAGCGCCGGCGTGAGCGCCGACGCCATCGAGCACATCGAGTGCCGCGTCCCGGCTGGGGAAGTGCCGATCGTGTGCGAGCCCGTCGACGTCAAGCGGCGGCCGCGCACGTCATACGATGCGCAGTTCAGCCTGCCGTTCTCGGTGGCCTCCGCGTTCATCGACGGCGCGGTGAGTCTGGACACCTATGAGCCGTCGCGGCTCGGGGATCCGCGCGTTCTCGCGCTCACGGATCGGGTGAGCCACGTGATCGATCCCCAAGCGCAGTTTCCGCGCAGCTTCCCCGGCTGGGTGCGCGTGCGGCTCAAAGATGGGCGTGAGCTCGAAGCACGTGTGCCGCACGGCCGCGGCGGCCCCGAGCGGCCACTGCCGGCCGAGGCGCTGATCGAGAAGTTCCGCGACAATGCGGGGCGCGCGCTGGCGCCCGCCCGCGTGACGGCGCTTGAACAGGCGGTGCTGGAGCTCGACCGCTTGAAGTCGGTCCGAGAACTCATGCGGCTGGCGGGTTGACGGTATAAGATGGATATATGCCGATCATGATCGTGCTTCTGGCAGCCCTGGTGGCAGTGGTCATGGTCCCAGCGCCGCCTGCGAACGCCCAGCAAGTGAAGATCGAAACGACGACCAAGCCGGCCGAGCGCGAGGCGCGCATCGTGCCGCCTCCGCTGCACTACGAAGTCACGCGGCCACCCGACGGTGAGTTCTACCCGCGGGGCACGAAGGTCGAGCACGATCCCGCATTCATCGAGCCCTTTGCCGGTTCGTATCAGACTGCAACCGGCAGCGGTCGCTTCGGCCTCTCCGGCTGGACCGCGCCCAACGCGCCGATCGGCTCCGAGTCGACGAACTGGAGGGAAGTCAACGGCTGGTTCGCCCTCGGCTTCTCGGTCACCTGGGACGGGCCGCCGCCTCGCGTCGTCCCCGCCCAGCGTCCGCGCTGAGGCGGTGCTGCTCCGCGGCAATCTGCACGCGCACACGACGTTCTCCGACGGTGTGCGTTCCCCCAAGGGCCTGGTGGCAGAGTACGAGCGTCTGGGCTACGACTTTCTCGCGATCACCGATCACTTCGATCACGACAACCTCGTGCACCCCGACTACGACGAGACCGTCGCCGCCCTCGAGAGCGACCTGCTGATCTTTCACGGCATCGAGCTGAGTTATCAGCGCCTCGACCAACACGTCGGCCGCGTGCACGGTGATCGCGAGACGCTCTACATCCTGAACCACCCCGCGCGCTACAAGCTGACGGTGGCGGAGACGGTGGATCGGATCCAGGCCATCCGACGGGCGGGCTGGCCGCTCGAGGCGATGGAGATCACCGACACCGGCATGTACCGGCCGCTTTACGACACCGAGGCCATACCGCTGGTGAAGATCGCGACGGACGACGCGCACCGGCCGCCGCACTTCGGGCGCGCGTGGATCGAGGTGGACGCGTCGCGTGACCGCGACGCGATCATCCGCGCGATCCGCGCGGGCGATTTCCGCGTGGGCTTCGCGCAGCGCTAGGTCAGCGGTCGCGCGCTCCGATCGAGCGCAGCAGCACACGGGTGAGCGCCGGAATCGTCGCCGAGATCTCGAGTTTGCCGTGCAGCCAGTGCACGACGATCTCGTTCACTGCCCCCAGCCAGGCAAGCGTGGCCACCCGCGTGTCCAGCGGCGCGATCGAGCCGTCAGCGACGGCCTCGTCCAGATGGCTCTGGATCAGCGCGGCGAAGCGTTCGGTCACCTCTGCGCGCTTGGCCTGATACGCCGGTCCCAGGCTCACCGGCTCCAGCAGGATGAGACGCGCGAGGCGCTCGTCGGCGGCGAACGTCGACAGCGCCGCCGACAGCGCGTGCTCGACCTTGGCGAGCGCGCCGCGCTGCTCGGCGATCGCCGCCGCCACCGAGCCCGCCAGTCGCGCCGCGAAGTCGTCGACGAGGGCGAGGACGATCGCCTCCTTGTTCGGGAAGTGGTGATACACGGCGCCCTTCGAGGTGCGCGAGGCGCGCACGATGTCGTCCACGATCGCCCTGTGATAGCCTTTGCGCGCGAACACCTCCAGCGCGGCGTCGAGAATCCGTTCTCGCGTCGCGACTTTACTCACGGGAGCGCCTGATGGATCGCCTCGTCCGCATCGGCCACAGCCCCGACCCCGACGACGCGTTCATGTTCTACGCGCTGACGGCGGGGAAGGTGCGCATTCCCGGCGTGCGCATCGAGCATGTGCTCGAGGACATCGAGACGCTGAACCGGCGCTCGCGCGAAGCGGAGCTGGAAGTCACGGCGGTGTCCTTCGCGACCTATCTGCTTATCGCCGATCGCTACCGGATGATGGATCCCGGCGCATCGATGGGGAAGGGTTATGGGCCGATCCTCGTGGCGCGCGAGCCGATCCCCCGCGCGGAGCTCGAGGAGCGCGTCACCGCTATCGCGGGCAAGCACACGACTTCGGCGCTGCTGCTGCGCCTGTATGTCGGTGATCCGCCGATCATCGAAGTCGCGTTCGACAAGATTCCCGCGGCGGTTCTCGACGGGCAGGCCGATCTGGGTCTGCTGATCCACGAGGGACAGATCACGTATCAACGGATGGGGCTGACCAAGGTGCTCGATCTCGGCGAGGCCTGGCAGCGCGACACGGGTTTGCCGCTGCCGCTCGGCTGCAACGTGATGCGCCGTGATCTCGGCGATGACCTGCATCGCGCGCTGTCCGAGGCATTGCGCGAGTCCATCGCGTGGGGCCACGCCCACGTCGACGAGGCGCTGGAGTACGCGATGCGCTATGGGCGCGGCATCGACAAGGAGACGTGCCGGCGCTTCGTGCTCATGTACGTCAACGATTTCACGCTGGCGCTGGGACCCCAGGGACGCGCGGCGATCGACCGGCTGTTCACGATGGCGCATCAGAAGGGTCTCATTCCGGCCGTGCCGCCGATCGACCCGCTCTAGTAGACCTTCAAGATCTCGTACTCGGTCGTACGCTGCGCCGGCGTGAAGCCGGCCTCGCGGATGAGCGTGACGATCTCCTCCACGGAGATCGTGTTGACGTACTCGGCGGCCTTGTGGACGTTTTCCTCGAACAGCGTGCCGCCCCAGTCGTCGGCGCCGAAGTGCAGCGCGACCTGCCCCGTCGGCTTGCCCTCCGAAAACCAGGACGCTTGCACGTGGGGAAAGTTGTCGAGGTAGAGCCGCGCCGCCCCGAGCACACGCAGGTACATGTTCGGGCCCTTGTACTGCTTGATCCACTTCTCGAGCAGCGTGTTACCGGGCTTGAACGACCACGGCACGAAGGCCGTGAAGCCGCCGAACTCGTCCTGGAGGGCGCGGATCGCATCGAAATGATCGAGCAGGTCGTCGACGGTCTCGACGTGGCCGTACATCATCGTCGCCGTCGATTTGAACCCGCGGCGATGCGCCTCGCGGTGCACTTCGAGCCAGGACTCGGGCCCGCCCTTCTTCGGCGCAATGCGCGTGCGCACGCGCGTCGACAGGACCTCGGCGCCGCCACCGGGAATGGTGCGCTGGCCCGCAGACCAGAGCTGGTCGAGGATATCGGTGAAACGCACACCCGCCACCTGGGCCATCGTGTGGATCTCCGAGGCGGTGAAGAAGTGCGGCGTCACCTGCGGGAACCGCGCGCGCGTCTCGCGCACCAACGTGAGGTAGTACTCGAGCGGAAGGGAGGGATTGTGGCCGCCCTGCAGCAGGACGGTGGTGGCGCCCTTGGAGGCCGCGAACTCGACTTTGGCGAGGACCTCGTCGACGCTCAGCGTCCACGCCTCGCGATCGCCCGGCTTACGGTAGAACGCGCAGAACTGGCAATCGGTCACGCAGACGTTCGTGTAGTTGGGATTGCTGTCGATCACGAAGGTGACGGTGCGCTCGGGCCAGCGGGCGAAGCGGGCTTCGGAGGCTCGGGCGCCGAGCTCGAGCAGTGGCGCGTCGGTCAGGAGATGGCGGCCCTCGGTGCGAGTCAGTCGGTTGGCGGTGAAGCGGCTATTCATATTCGCCGTCGGGGCGCCTCCGGAGGCCTCCGGCGCCCGACGGTCGGCGAATCGTTGGTTTAGTTCCAAATTCTCACCACGTTGTAGAGCGCGTCGCGCTCGACGGGAATCTTGCCGGCGTCGCGAATCATGCGGAAGAGCTGCTCGCGGGCGACGCCGGCGGGCGTCGTGGCGCCCGACAGATGCTGGATCCGCTCGTCTTCGAGCGTGCCGTTGACGTCGTCCGCGCCGAAGTGCAGCGCGATCGACGCGGTCTCCTCGCCGAGCGTCACCCAGTACGCTTCGACGTGCGGGAAGTTGTCGAGGAGCAACCGCGAGATCGCGATCGTCCGCAGACTGTCGGCCGGAGGCGTCTGGCGCGCCACGAGCTTCGTGGTCGCCGTCTGATAGGCCAGGGGAACGAACGTGACGAAGCCGCCGGAGGCGTCCTGCTGCTCGCGCAGACGCAGCAGGTGATCGACGCGCTCGGCGAGCGTTTCCACGTGGCCATAGAGCATCGTCGCGTTCGTCTTGATCCCGAGCGCGTGTGCGATCCCGTGGATTTCACACCAGCGCTCCGGATCGGCCTTGCCCGTGTACTTCAGCAGCTTGGCGAGCCGCGGCGAAAAGACCTCGGCGCCGCCGCCCGGCATGGACTGCAGACCGGCGGCCTTCAGTCGCGACAGGGCCTCTTTCGGCTCGATCTTCCAGCGCCGCCAGAAGTAGTCGATCTCCGCCGCGGTGAAGGCCTTGATCTGC
>DAIRVP010000202.1:0-9443 GCA_036802765.1 Candidatus Rokuibacteriota bacterium | reverse complement strand
GACGAGAAGAGGGCCAGCAGCTCGAGATCGTCCTCCGTCGGCTCCACGCGCGCAGGCGTCTCGATGACGAGCGCGCCCGCGGGCCCGCGCTGCACCAGCAGCGGCGCGGCGACGATGGCGCCCGCCTCCGAGCCCGGGTACGTTGTCGGCACGCCCTTGTCCATCGCCGCACGCGCCGCCTGCTCCATCGCCGGCCACGACGGCGGTGGCGAGCCGGCGCTCGCCATCGGCAGGAGTCGGCCGTGCTGCAGCTGGAAGACGACGCAGCGCTCGGCTTCGGTCGTTTCGACCGTCGCCTGCGCGACGGCGTCCAGCACGCGATCCATCACGCCGGACGAGGCCAGCGTCTGCCCCACTGCCAGCAGCCGCTCGCGATCGCGCGCCCAGCGACGCGTGGCGAGCGCCCGGCCGATCTTGGCGCGCAACTCGTCGCGCACGAACGGCTTCGTCAGGTAGTCGAACGCGCCGCGTTGCACCGCGTCGACCGCGGTTTCGATCGTGCCGTGCGCCGTCATGATGAGCACGGGTAACCGCGGCTGCCGCGCGTGGAGCGCCTCCATCAGCCGGATGCCGTCGAGCGGCTCCATCCGCAGATCGAGCAACGCGAGATCGAAGCGCGGGCCGTCCATCGCGGCGATCGCCACCTGCGGATCGCGCGTCGCGGTGACGTCGAATCCCATGGCGTTCAGCCGCATCTCCAGCACTTCGAGAATCGCGGCGTCGTCGTCGACGACCAGCACGCGACGGGTCATCGGCGGCGCTCCAGTTTCAGATCGAGCTCCTTCATGCGCTCGAGGTCGGCGCGCAGCTTGTCGCTCTCCGCCTGGCGTGACGCGAGCTCCTGACGCAGCCGTGTCACCTCATCCCGCAGCTTTCCCGTCTCGATCTCGCGCGCGCGCAGCTCGCCGCGCAGACGCGCCAGCTCCTCACGCGTGGTCACGATGGCGGCGACGGTGTCGCGGCTCTCGAGCGCGCGCCGCGCCTCGACGTCGTCGGGATAGCGCGCGAGGAACTCGTCGTAGAGCGCCAGCGCCTGTCGGAAGCGCAGCTCGTCCGCCGCGCGATCGGCGCGCATCAAGAGCATTGCGGCAGGACGGAACGGCCACCACGTCCACGAGGCACACCCCGTCGTCGTGGCCGCAAGCAACAACACGATCGCGAGCGCGCGCGTCGGCCGCTTCATGAATAGCGTGGCAGGAGAACCGTGAACCGACTCCCTTTGCCCTCCTGCGACTCGACCGTCACGCGGCCGCCGTGCGCGAGCACGACGCCGCGCACGACCGCGAGCCCGAGACCGGTGCCGCCGCGGTCGCTATGGGCCTGACGCCACGAGTCGAAGATCCGCGGCAGCGCGGCAGCCGGGATCCCGACGCCGGTGTCCTCCACCTGAATCTCGATCTCCGGGCCGGCATCGATGAGTCGTACGGTCACGCGGCCGTCGCGCGCGGTGAAACGAATGGCGTTGGCGACGAGATTCACGACGACCTGCACGAGCCGGTCCTCGTCTCCGCGTCCATCGAACACCTCCCCCACACGCTCACGCGTGAGCACGACGCCCCCCTCCTCGGCCTGCGGTCGCAGCTCTTCCACGGCGCGCCCGACCACACGCGCCAGGTCGACGCGCTCGCGCGTCAGCGGCAGCACACCCGCGCGGAGCCGCGACAGCTCGAGCATCTGGTTGACCAGCCGCAACAGCCGATCGGTGGAGTGGCCGATGACCGTCACGAGGCGCGCCTGCTTGGCGTTGAGCGGGCCCGGCACTGCGTCGCGCAGGAGGTGCGCGGCCTCGCGCACCGACGTGAGCGGCGAGCGCAGCTCGTGCGACAGCGTCGCATAGAACTCTTCCTTGGTCTCGTCGATGCGGCGCAACTGCGCGGCCATCGCGTTGAACGAGCGCGCGAGCGCGCCGATCTCGTCCCTGGCGGCGTCGGGGATCGGCTCGCGATACGAGCCGGCGGCCACGGCCGTGGTGGCCGCGGACACGCGACGCAGCGAGCGCGTGATGCGGTGGGCCAGCACGGCGGTACCGACGAGCGCCAGCACCACCGCCGCGCCGAGCGCCACGAGGACGCCGCTCCACGTCCGCGCCTCGAGACGCGCGGCCTCGGCTTGGGCAGACACCACGCGCGCGTACGTCGCGTCCATCAACCGCTCGAGCGCCTCCTCGACGCGCTCGCCGAGGGCGCGGCTGCGAGGCTCCTCCACCGGGTGGCCGCGCAGCGCCTCGGCGTGCTCGTCCACGACCTCGCGCTGATACACCTCGAAGGCCGCCGCCGCCTCGGTGAGCAGCGCCCGCTCGCGCGGCGTACGTACGAGGGCACGCAGCCGATCGAAATCGGCCCCGACGCGCGCGGCGCGCTCTCGCCATGCGGCCGCGTAGCGCGCGTCGCGGAGCACGGTGAAGCGCGCCTCGAGCCTCGCGAGCGAGAACATCTGGTCACGCAGGGCGCTCGTCACCCGCAGCGCGGGCACCGTCTGCGTCGTGATCTCGCGATTGACCGAGACGAGGCGGCCGATGGCGCCCAGACTGAGCGCCCCGACCCCGGCCAACACCAGGATCACCAGCGAGCACGTGAGGAAGATCTTCGAGGCCAGGCGCATGAATGGAAATTGTAATTACGTTGTCAGGGTGCCACCGAAGCGCGGTCCGGATCAAGTACGACCTGGGGGGCCCGGGGCCGCCTTCGGCCATACATTTCGGCCATATCTGTCGCGTGGAACCCAGGCCGCGCACGCCCGATGACACGCCGCGGCCGGTGGTCTCTGACGCGCGCGCGTCGGCGACGCGAGCGGGGCTCTGCCGAGCTCGCTCACGCGCACGATCCACACGTCGACGAGCGCGAGAACGTGCTCCGCGACCACGCGGTCAGGATCGATGACATCCGCGGCACATCGCGGCGCGCATGGCACATCATGGCACACGCGGTGCGCGGCCGTGCGCGATTGCAAAGGCCCCATGCGTGGACTACGATGTGCGCCGCCATGGAATTCGGCTTTTCGTTGCCCGGCCGTGGTCCCCTCGCCGGTGCCGACACGATCCTCAAGCTCGCGACGAAAGCCGAATCGCTTCGCTTCTCCTCGTTGTTCGTCACAGATCACGTCGTGCTTCCCGCCTCGATGGCGCGCTCGACGTATCCGTACTCCTCGACGGGGCAGCTGCCGGGGGGCGCCGCGCAGGATTACTTCGAGCCGCTCGTCACGATGGGATGGCTCGCGCACGCGACGAGCCGCATCCGTCTCGGTACGAGCGTGCTCGTGGTGCCGTACCGCAATCCCGTGCTCGTCGCCAAGATGCTCGCGACGCTCGATCGGCTGTCCGGCGGCCGCGTGATCCTCGGTGCCGGCGTCGGGTGGCTGCGCGAAGAGTTCGAGGCGTTGGCAGCACCGCCGTTCGAGGCGCGCGGCGCGGTCACCGACGAATACCTGCGTCTGATGCGCTCGGCGTGGACGTCGGATCCGGTGACGTTCGAGGGGCGCTACTACACTGTCCGCAAGGTCCACGCGCTGCCGAAGCCCGCGCAGCGGCGCGGCATCCCGATCTGGATCGGCGGTCACACCGACGCCGCCGTGCGCCGCGCGGCCACGCTGGGCGATGCCTGGCATCCGATCGCGCTCCGGCCGCCGGGCCTATTGTTCCCCGACGAGTACGCCAAGCGCGCCAAGCAGCTGCGCGAGTGGGCGCAGGGGGCCGGACGCGACCCGAAGGCGGTCGAGCTCACCGTGCGCGTGCCGATGGAGGTGCGCCCGAAGACGGCGAAGACGCCCGCCGGCGATCGGCCGCTCTTTCAGGGCACGGCGGCCGAGGTCATCGCCGACATCCGCGCCTATCAGGCAGCGGGCGTGACCCATTTCGTGTTCGATCCGACGGTGCCCGAGCTCAAGGCGACGCTCACGAACATGGAGCGCTTCGCCCACGACGTGCGCGGCAAGGTGGCGAAGGCGCCGAAGTGAGCTCGATCTCGCACGACGAAGCCGTCGGGCTCATCGAGAGTCCGCCCGAAGCGCTCACCGAGCTCCTCGCACGCGCCGCGTCGGTGCGCGATGCGCGCGGCAGCGTGGTGACCTTCTCGGCGAAGGTGTTCGTTCCGCTCACGACGCTCTGCCGCGATGATTGCGGCTACTGCACCTTCCGCCGCGATCCGGGGCAGCCCGGCGCCCATACGATGAGTCCCGAGGAGGTCGTGGCGCTAGCACAGGCGGGAGCGAGGCTCGGCGCGAAAGAGGCGCTGTTCTCGCTCGGCGACCGGCCCGAGGCGCGGTTTGCCGAGCACCGCGAGTTCTTGAAGGCGCGCGGCCACCGAACCACGCTCTCCTATCTGCGCGAGGTGTGCGCGACGACGCTCGCCGAATCGACGCTGCTGCCACACGTCAATCCCGGCCTCATGGCGGAGCGCGATCTCGCAGCGCTGCGCGAGGTCAGCGTGAGCATGGGGATCATGCTCGAGACGACGTCGGAGCGGCTGCTCGCGAGCGGCGGCGCTCACCATGGCGCGCCGGATAAAGTGCCCGCCAAACGGCTGCGGACGATCGAGCTCGCCGGCAAGCACGCCATTCCCTTCACCACCGGCATTCTCATCGGTATCGGCGAGACGCCGCGCGAGCGCGTCGACGCGCTGGTGGCGATCCGCGATCTGCACGAGCGCTACGGCCACGTGCAAGAGGTCATCGTGCAGAACTTCCGCGCCAAGCCGTTCATCCCGATGAAAGACGCGCCTGAGCCCACGCTCGAGGACCTGCTGCGCGCGCTGGCGGTGGCGCGGTTGGTCTTGCCTTCGGACGTGGCGCTGCAGGCGCCTCCGAATCTCAGTCCGCGCGTCTACCCGCAACTGCTGGCGGCCGGTCTCAATGACTGGGGCGGCATCTCGCCGCTGACGCCCGATCACATCAACCCGGAGAAGCCCTGGCCCGGGCTCGTCGAGCTTCGACGCGCGACGGAGACGGCCGGCTTCCGCTTCCGCGAGCGTCTCGCCGTCTATCCGGCGTTTGCCACCCGCGCAGAGTTCGTCGACGAGAGACTCCGCGCGCGCGTCGGCGCGCTCCTCGACGACGACGGGCTCGTCAAGGCATCACATGAACACTGGCGACGCTGGTAGCCCGGGCGCGGCGCTCGACCGCGCCTCGCGAGATGTCCGCCGCATCCTCGACGGCGCGCTCGCGGGCGACGAGGTGTCGGTCGTGGACGCCAATACGCTCGCGCGCGCGGCCGGTCGTGATCTGCTCGCGCTGAGCGTGACCGCGGACGAGCTGCGCCGCCGCCAGGTGGGCGACACGGTGACGTTCGTGGTGAACCGCAATGTCAACTTCACCAACGTCTGCATCAAGCATTGCGGATTCTGCGCCTTCAGCCGCGATCATCGCGAAGAGGAAGGCTACTTCCTGCCCATCCAGGAGATCGTGCGGCGCGCCACGGAGGCGGCTGAGCTCGGGGCGAGCGAGGTCTGCATTCAGGCCGGCCTGCCGCCGAAGCTGGACGGCCGCTATTACATCGATCTCACCCGCGCCATCCACGGCGCGCTGCCCGCGCTGCACATCCACGCGTTCTCGCCGGAAGAGGTGCTGTACGGCTCGATCCGATCGGGCTTGCCGATCAAGGAGTACCTGGCCGAGCTCAAGGCGGCCGGCCTCGGCACGCTGCCGGGAACCTCCGCGGAGATCCTCGACCAGGACATCCGCGACCGCATCGCACGCGGCCGGATCACCGTCGATCAGTGGGTCGAGGTCATCACCACCGCGCACGCGCTCGGCATCCGCACCACCTCCACCATCATGTACGGGCACGTCGAGACGCCGGAGCACTGGGTGCGTCATCTCGCCCTGCTGCGCGCCATCCAGAAGGACACCGGCGGGTTCACCGAATTCGTCCCGCTCTCACTCATCCACTCGGAGGCGCCGATGTACGCCAAGCAGCTCGTGCCCGGCGTGCGTCCGGGCGCTACGGGCGCCGAGGTGGTTCGCATGCACGCGCTCGCGCGCGTCATGCTCGGCGCGGTCATTCCGAACATCCAGGCCTCGTGGGTCAAGGAGGGACCGAAGCTCGCGCAGCTGCTGCTCGATGCGGGCGCCAACGATCTCGGCGGCACGCTGATCAACGAATCGATCTCGACGTCCGCGGGCGCCGGATACGGCCAGCTCGTCGGACCCGGAGAGATCGTCCGGCTCATCCGCGACGCCGGGCGCGCGCCCGCCCAGCGCGACACGCTCTATCGCATCGTCAAGCGATACGCGGATGGTGAGAGTGCCGACTCACCGCTCGACGGCGTCGAGGACGCGGAGGCGCGCTTCGGCTCGTACCGTCGTCTGATCGCCTCGGGTGAGTTCCGCTTCCGAGACCGGTAGCCGTGCACATCACGCTGTGGTATTAATTCACTCCACCATTCCACTCGATCGAGGAGGACCTCCTGTGGCGAAGATGATGAGCAAGTCCGCGGTCATGGCGCACCTCGCTGGCAAAACCAATCTCTCGAAGCGACAGATCGCCGAGGTGTTCGACGAGACCCTCGCGCTCGCCACCAAGGAAGCGAAGAACGGGTTCGTGCTTCCTGGCTTTGGGAAGCTGGTGCTGGCGAACCGCAAGGCGCGGATGGGACGCAATCCGCAAACGGGTGAGCCGATCAAGATCCCGGCGAAGCGGGTGTGCAAGTTCCGGCTCGCGAAGAGCGTGAAGGACGCCGTGCTTGGGAAGAAGTAGGTCCCGCCGGCCGGCACCGGACCTTCACGCGACTTCTCCGGAGACCGAGCGCCCTGCGGCGCCGTCTCTCGCCTCTGCGACGCTCCCGCGGGTCTGGCAGGGCATCGGATATCGGCCCCTGCCCGATCCCGCGGCGGCCCGCGCGCTCTTCGACTTCGCCGCCGTCCCCTGGCCCGACTCGTCACTCGCGCTCGCGTGGGGCGCGTATGCGGCGAGCGCCCGTGGCGAGCGCCTCGTCGGCGCCGTCGCCGGCGAGCAGGACCGCCGAGACATTTTGCTGCACGGCCCGATCGTCAGCACGGACGACGGCCCCGACGATCCGCTCGAAGTCGCCGCGCAGCTCGTGGCGGTGAGCCTCGATCACGCGACCGCGCTCGGCGCCGGCACGGTGTTCGCCCGTCCGCAGGGTCTCGATCGCATCTGGGTGCGCTTTGGCTTCATTCCCGTCCCCGAGGTGACGCTGCCGTCGGTGCTCGCCGGCCGCGCCGGCGTCGGCCTCTACGCGTGGCGCGGCGGCAGCGCGCTCTGGACTCTGCGCGAAGCGGTCAATGACTGAGCGCCGCTGACATGCGAGTCACAGCTCTGGCTGGCGGCACCGGCGCCGCCAAGCTGCTCCGCGGTCTCGCCGCCGTCCTCGATCCATCCGCGCTCCGCATCGTCGTCAACACGGGCGACGACGCAGAGGTCTGGGGCCTGCACGTCTCGCCGGATCTCGACTCGGTCATGTACGCGCTGGCGGGTGTGCTCGATACCGGCCGCGGCTGGGGACGAGCCGACGAAACGTTCCGCTGCCTGTCCGCGATGGCGGCATACGGTGAGCCGACGTGGTTCGGCCTCGGTGACCGTGATCTTGCGACGCACGTCCTCCGCACGCGCGCGCTGCGCGAGGGCCAGTCGCTGTCCACGATCACCGCCGCGCTGTGCCGTGCCCTCGGCGTCACGCCGCGGGTGCTTCCGATGAGCGACGACGCCGTGCGCACGGTCATCCGCACCCCGGACGGTCGACTCGGATTCCAGGAGTACTTCGTGCGCGACAAATGCCAGGTCGAGGTCGTCGGCGTCGACTACGACGGCGCCGCGCGCGCGCGACCGGCGCCGGGTGTGCTCGACGCGATTCGCGAGGCAGACGTCGTCGTCGTGTGTCCGTCGAATCCCGTGACGTCGATCGGACCGATCGTCGCGGTGCCGGGCATCGCCAACGCGCTCGCTTCCACACGCGCGCGCGTGATCGGCGTCAGCCCCATCGTCGCGGGCGCCGCGGTGAGCGGCCCGGCCGCTGCGTTGATGCGCGCGCGGAGCCTGCCGGTCTCGCCTGTCGGGATCGCGCGCGCATATGCGCCGTGGCTCTCGGCACTGCTCGTCGCGCGTGAAGACGCCGGGTGTGCCGAGGCTCTCGGCGAGGTGGGCGTCAGGGCGGTGCCGACCGACGTGATGATGCCCGATGCCGCGCGCGAGATCGCGCTGGCCCGGGTCGTGTTAGAACAAGCCTCGTGATCGTCGCGGCGGTGCCCGTCAAGGATCTCGTCAATGCCAAGCAGCGGCTGGTGCCCGCGCTCGGCGCGGCGGAGCGCGCCGCGCTGGCGGCCGCGATGCTCGAGGACGTCCTCACGGCGCTTGCGGCGGCGCGGCTGGATCGCGTGTGGGTGGTGACACGCGAGCCGGCCGTCGACGTAGTGGCCCGCGCCCGAGGCGCGGAGCCACTGGCCGAAGACGCCAACCGCGGCCACACCGCCGCGGTCGCGCGCGCGCAGGCGGAGGCCGTCCGCCTCGGCGCGCGCGTCTTTCTCACCATCCCGGGCGACGTGCCGTGCGTGACGGCGGAAGAGATCCACCGCCTGCTAGACGCGGCGGCGCCGGGGCAGCCGGCATTCGTGCCGTCACGCTCCGGACTCGGAACCAACGGCGTCGCGCTGGCGCCTCCGGACGCGATGCCGCTGACGTTCGGCGAGCCGTCGTTCGAACGGCATCTGGCGACGGCGCGCGCCCGCGGGCTCGAGCCGCGTGTGCTCGCGCTGCAGGGTCTCGGCCTCGACGTCGACGCGCCGAGCGATCTGGCCGCGCTTCTCGCCGCGCCCGGAGCGACCGCCAGTGCGCGGCTGGTCGCCTCGTGGCGCGCGGGCAACCGCGTCCGACCCGCGGGCGTCCCCCGGGCGTCCTGAGATGCGTTACGAAGTCATCGGGATCGGCGGCATCGGCGAGGTACGTCCCGGGGACGACGTCGCCGCGCTCGTCCTCGCCGCCGCCGCGCGACAATCGACGCCGCTGAGGCCCGGAGATCTCACCGTCATCAGCCAGAAGATCGTCTCGAAGTCCGAAGGGCGACTCCTGAAGCTCGCAGACGTCACGCCTTCCACGGTCGCCGTCGCCATGGCCGCCGGGCTCGGGCGCGACGCACGGCTGGTCGAGGTCATTCTGCGCGAGTCGCGCCGTGTGGTCCGGATGGACCGCGGCGTGCTGGTCACCGAGACGCATCACGGCTGGGTCTGCGCAAACGCCGGCGTGGACCAGTCCAACGTCGACGCCGACACCGTCGCGTTGTTGCCCGAAGATCCGGACGGGTCCGCGCGTGCGCTGCGCGAGCGATTCTCGGCAGCGGCCGGAGGTGACGTCGCCGTCGTCATCGCGGACACCTTCGGCCGGCCGTGGCGGGAAGGGCTTACGAACATCGCGATCGGCGTCGCCGGCTTCGCACCGCTGAAGAGCTATCTCGGCGAGCGCGATCCGGCCGGCCGGCCGCTGCAGGCGACGATCCTCG
>DAIRVP010000201.1:0-9455 GCA_036802765.1 Candidatus Rokuibacteriota bacterium | reverse complement strand
ATCGGTCCGAGGGGGTAATATTAGTGGAGCTTGGTCGGCTTGGCGCGGGAGTTTCTGCCGCTTCCTCCCGCTCGCAGCTCCCGAAGCACAGCGGCGTCAGGGAGACGACGGGCCGACCAGGCTGAACTTCGTCGGGGTGACGCCATGCAAATCCGGCTGACGCGCGATCTGGACGCGAAGTGCCGAACCGGGAGTCCGATGACCGTCGACGCCTTCCTGGCGCGTTTTCCCGAGGTTCCAAGCAACCTGCGGGACGAGCCGCTGATCGCCGAATTCGTCCGCGCGTTCGGCCCGCAGCTCGCGGTCGCGCAGAAGCCGTCGCCCTGCGTGGCGCGCGCGGGCGGCGGGGACGCCGAGCACCACTTCTACACGCGCCTGGTCAACGACCTCGCGATTTACGGCATCGGTCTCGCCAAGCGCGAGCGCACGTTGCAGCGCCTCGAGCGCCTGCTGTCCGACTATCGCGCGCAGCCCGCGACGTTCGCCTGCAGCCTCGTCCCTCGACAGGCTCCCGACGCGCCACGCGCCGGATGCCGGTAGCGCGCGACCGCTTCGTCCACCGCCACGGCGCCCGCCCGTAATTCCTCGCTCGCGCTGTTCTGGTCGTCGCGCGTGCTCGCCACGCTGGCGCTGCACATGCAGACCGTCGCGATCGGCTGGCAGCTGTACGCGCTGACGGGGAGCGCGCTCGACCTCGGTCTGGTCGGTCTCGTGCAGTTCGTGCCGACCGTCGCGCTGACGCTCGTCGTCGGGCAGGTCGCGGACCGATGCGATCGGCGACTGGTCGTGGTCACCTGTGAGCTGGCCCAGGCCGCGGGTACGGTGGCCCTGGGCGTCGGCAGCCTCGGCGGGTGGCTGCAGCGAGACGGCATCCTCACCGTCGTGGCGCTTCTCGGCGCCGCGCGCGCATTCGAAAATCCCGCGCGCGCGGCGCTGTTACCGCAGCTCGTGCCGCTGTCGACACTGCCGCGCGCCGTCGCGAGCGTGACGTCGGCGGGCCAGACGGCGCGCATCGTCGGGCCGGCGCTCGGCGGCATCCTCTACGCGTTCGGGCCGACGACGGTCTATGGCATTGTCGCCGCGCTGTATGTGTCGGGTGCCGCACTGATCGCGCTCGTCCGGACCACCGAACCCGCGGCCGTCCGGCCTGCGATGACCGCGGATTCTCTCTTCTCCGGCATCGCCTTCATTGTTCGCGAGCGCTTGCTGCTCGGCCTGCTCTCGCTCGATCTGTTCGCCGTCCTTCTCGGTGGCGCCACGGCGCTGCTGCCGATCTATGCGCGCGACATTCTGGACACTGGGCCGTGGGGCCTCGGCCTGTTGCGGGCGGCGCCGGCCTTCGGCGCACTCGGAATGTCGGTCGTGCTCACGCACCGACCGGTCGGGCATCGCGCGGGGCCGATCCTGATCGGCGGCGTGGTCGTGTTCGGTCTCGCCACCGTCGTGTTCGGCATCTCGACAGCGCTGCCGCTGTCGCTGGCCGCGCTCGCGGTGCTCGGCGCCGCTGATCTTTTGAGCGTGGTGATCCGCCACTCGCTCGTCCAGATGCGCACGCCGGATGCCATGCGCGGTCGGGTCAGCGCGGCGCACTCTCTGACGACAGGCACCTCCAATCAGCTCGGCGAGTTCGAGTCGGGCTTGCTGGCGGCGCTGTTCGGTCCCGTGGCGGCAGTACTCATCGGTGGGATCGGCACGATCATCGTCGCCGTCGTATGGACGCACCGTTTCCCCGAGCTTCGACGCTTCGATCTCGAAGCCTGAGCAGTTCATGACCGCCGGCCGTGCCGTTGCGGCCAGCGGCTGACCACGGCCGGCACCCCTGACATCCGGTAACTGCCCGCCATACCGACGATTTTGACTCCGGCACGGCCGTTGCGACCGCAGTCCTGTGCGTGACCACCACGCGGCGATCACCGGGGGGAGCGGCGACATGGTGGAACAACTGGTCAAGTCAACACGCTCAGGCTGGCGATTCCTGGCGCTCGGCGCGGCGGTGTCGACGGCCTGTGCGGCCCTCCTGCTTCTGCGACGACAGCGATCCGTGGCGCGTGAGCTCGATGCCTACGAGGAGTGGTGGCGCCGGCGCGACCACATTCGCGCTAACGGCGATCACAATCCTCACCTGTTTGTCTGATTGGTCGTTGTAGCCTCGTCGCGGGAGGGATCCGCCGATGAGGAGACTCGTCCTTGTCGTCCCGCTTCTCGCTTGCCTCTTACTTGCTACAGGCTGTGCGACAACGCGCGGCGTGATCGATGTTCCGGCAAAAATGGGCACGAATCCGCCGTCCGGTCCCGCCGTTCGTATCGATCGCGTCACCGATCGGCGCGTCTTCGAGATTGATCCGCGACAGGCCAACCTCCCGTCGCTCATGAACGATGCCGAGATCAAAGACCCCAAGATCACCTCGCGCGCGATCGCGCGAAAGCGCGGCGGCTTCGGCAAAGCGTTGGGCGACGTCCTGCTGCCCGAGGGCCGCACGGTCACGCAGGTGGTCGAAGAGGCGCTGCGGTGGTCGCTGCAGGAAGCCGGCTATCGCGTCGTCAGCAAGCAAGACCCGGAGGCGTCGACCGCGATCCCGCTCGAAGCCGACATCGACCAGTTCTGGGCGTGGTTCCGGCCGGGATTTGCGGAGGTCGCCGTCGAATTCGAAAGCAGCGTTCGTCTCACATCACCGCCACTTCCTGCGCTACAAACCAGCCCTGTGAAAGGTACGTCGCGTGTGGCGGGGATGGCCGCGACGTCAGGAACGTGGCAGGAGGCGGTCACGAGAGGCGTCGACGACTTCGCCCGCAACGCGCGTGAACGACTGAGAGCGGTCAAGCCGGCGGCCGCGCGCTGACCACGGAGGATCCGGATGAAGCATCTTGTGATCCCGGTTGTCGTCGTCGCCGTGCTCTCCGGGTGCGCGAGTGATCCAGGACGGCGAGAGAGAATCATCAAGGAACAGTCGGACCGCCTGGCGCCGCCGACCGCGCCGCTCTCGTCATACGCGAGGTTCGAGCTGAAGCCCCTGGCCATGGTGGAAAGCGTGGCGAATGACGAGGCGAAGGCGGCCGTGGCGAAGGACCTCGAACGGCGCATGCAAGAGCGCATGCAGCCCGTCTTCGCTCGATGGAATGCCGACGCCGGCAATGGAGCTGCATCCGCGTCAACGCTGATCGTGCAGCCACGCGTGACACGGCTGCGCGTGATCAGCGGCGCGAATCGAGCCTTCGCGGGAGCGTGGGCCGGCGAGTCGTCGATCGCCATGGATCTCGAGCTGCGTGACGCCGGGACCGGCGCCGTCGTGGCGAGCCCAAGCATCGCTCGGAGCGCGAACGCGGCGGCGGGCGCCTGGTCGTTCGGCGCGACCGACCAGAATCTCTTGAACTACATCGCCGACATCGCTCTCCAATATCTGCAGGAGCACCGGGGCGACAAGCCACGCGCCGAGAAGTAGCGTGGTGGCGTCAACGACCGATCACCGGAGCAGGGCGAGCGGCTCCTCGATGAGATCCGCGAGCGCGCCCAGGAACTGCGCACCGCGGGCGCCGTCCAGCGCGCGGTGGTCGCACGACAGCGTCAGCACCATCGTCGGCTGAACCACTGCCTGCCCGCTGACCGGGACGACCCGATCGGCGATCCGGCCGACGGCGAGGATGGCCGCCTGCGGCGGATTCACGATGGCGCTGAACGCGTCGACGCCGTACGTGCCGAGGTTGCTGATCGTGAACGTCCCGCCCTGGATGTCGGCGGGGCGGAGCCTCCCCGATTGCGCGCGGGCGACGAGATCGCGGCGATGCTCGGCGAGCTGGGCCAGCGTCAGCGTGTCGGCGCGGTGGATGACGGGCACGACCAGGCCGTCGTCGATGGCCACGGCGAGGCCGACGTTGATCTCGGGATGCTGCGCGAGCGCGCCGTCCTTCCACGAGACATTGACGCGCGGATTTTGCGCGATGGCGGCAGCCACGAGGCGGACGATGAGATCCGTGTAGCTGACGTGCGCGCCGCTGTGCTTGCGCGCCTGGGAGAGCCACGACGCCAGGCGACTGACGTTGACCTCGCGGACCAGGAAGAAGTGGGGGACCGTCGTCCACGACGACGTCATCCGCTCGGCCATGATGCGCCAGACGTTGCTGACGCCCTGGACGCCCGCCATCGCGGCGGCGCCGGCGGTCGCTGCGGCCGGTGGAGCGGCGGCGACACGCGGTGTGGTCGCCGGCGGCATCGCGGTCGCGACGTCGTCCGCAATCACCGCGCCGGCAGGGCCCGAGCCGCGCAGCGTGCGCAGATCCACCCCGCGCTCGGCGGCCAGGCGTCGCGCCTTCGGCGACGCCGCGACGAGACGTGCCGCCGCGGAAGCCGGAGCCGCGGCCGCGGCGCCATTGCCCGCCGGCGTTTTCTGAGCCTCGACGTAGGCCAGCACGTCGGCCTTCTCGATCCGGCCGCTTGCCGTTTTCAGACGCGTGAGATCCACACCGTGCTGCTCGGCCAGCCTGCGCGCGAGCGGCGATGCCTTCACCGGCTCGGCGCTCGGCGGCGCCACGGCTCGGGCCGGCGGCGCGCTGGCGCCGGCCGGTGCCGGCGCAGCGACTTCTCCCGGAGCGGCGATGACCGCGATCGTCTTGCCGACCGTCACCACGTCGCCGACACCGGCGGTGACGTCACGCAGAATGCCCGACGCCGGCGCCTCGACCTCGACGGTGACCTTGTCCGTCTCGATCTCGAGCAGCGGCTCGCCCTTGGCGACGCTGTCACCGGGCGACTTGATCCAGCGCAAGATCTTGCCGGTCTCTTGCGCCAGCTCGAGGGCAGGCATGATCACGTTCGTCGCCATCGCGAGCTATCCCGGCAGTCCCGTGAACACTTCGCGCGCCACCTTCAGCGCCCGCTCGATTCCTGCGGCGTCGACGTCGAGATGCGTGACCGCGCGGATCGTGTGCGGGCCCAGCGCCCCCATGCGCACGCCGTGGGCGAGCATGTGCTCGACCGCCTCCGCGGCGTTCGCGCTCGTCTCGAAAAAGACGATGTTCGTCTCGACGGTCTTCGGATCGAGCCGCACGCCGGGCAGCGCGGCGAGCCCGTCAGCCAATCGCCGCGCGTTCGCGTGATCGTCGGCGAGCCGTTTCACGTGATGGCGTAGCGCATACACGCCGGCGGCGGCGATGATGCCGGCCTGGCGCATGGCGCCGCCCATTTGCTGCTTGCAGCGCCACGCTTCGTCGATGAACGCGCGCGAGCCGGCCATCGCCGCGCCGACGGGCGCGCCGAGGCCTTTGGTGAAATCGATCCACGCGGAGTCGAACGGCGCCGCGTAGTCGCGCGCGGAGACGCCGCTGGCGACGACGGCGTTCATGAGCCGAGCGCCGTCGAGATGCGTCGCGAGCCCATGACGACGCGCCACGGCCGTCACCTCGTGGATGCGCGCCAGCGGCCAGATCGAGCCGCCGCCGAGATTGCTCGTCTGCTCGACCCACAGCAGACGGCTCTTCGGAAAGTGACGAAACGCCGGACGCACGGCCGCCTCCGCCGCGGCGGCGTCGAACTGGCCGCGCGGCCCGTCGATCGAGCGCATGTTGACGCCGGCGAGGGCGCCCGGCCCGCCGGTCTCGAAATGGATCGGGTGCGCGGTTGCGTGGGCGATGACCTCCTCGCCCGGCCGCGCGTGCACGCGCAGCGCGATCTCGTTGCACATCGTGCCGGACGGCAGGAAGACCGCCGCCTCCTTGCCGAGCAACTCGGCGACCATCTCGCAGAGCAGATTCACGGTCGGGTCTTCCATCTTCTGCTCGTCGCCGACCTCGGCCTCGCACATGAACCGGCGCATGTCGGCGGTCGGCCGCGTGACGGTGTCGCTATAGAGATCGACGTCGATCCGCATGCTCATGCTTTCCGGCACAAGGCGCGCGCCGCCTCGAACACGCTCTGCTCCGACGGCACCGTGAGGTCTTCCAGCACGGGCGAGAACGGCACCGGCACGTCCATGGCGCCCATGCGCTTGACGGGCGCGTCCAGGTAATAGAACGCGCCGTCGGCGATCACGGACGCGATTTCCGCGGTGACGCCATAGCGCTCGTAGCCTTCGTCCACGACCAGCGCGCGCGACGTTTTCTTCGCCGAGTCGATCAGCGCCTGCTTGTCGAGCGGCCACGTCGTGCGCGGATCGATCACTTCGGCGCTGATGCCGACCTCGTCCAGCAGTTTTGCGGCATCGAGCGCGACGGCCACCATGCTGCTCGTGGCGACGATCGTGATGTCGCGGCCCTCGCGCTTGACCTCGGCCACACCAAACGGAATCGTGTAATCCGTGTCGGGCACCGGCCCCTTCACCCGATACATCATCTTGTCCTCGAAGATCACCACGGGGCTGTCGTCGCGGACCGCCGTCTTCATCAGGCCCTTGGCCTCGTACGGCCCCGACGGCAACGCCACCTTCAGCCCAGGGATGTGGCTCACCCACGCGTGCAGCGACTGCGAGTGCTGCGCCGCGGAGCGGCGTGTGGCGCCGAGCGTGGTGCGGAAGACGATCGGAACCTTGATCTTGCCGCCGGACATGTAGTGCGCCTTCGCCGCCTGGTTGACCATCTGATCCATCGTCAGCGTGATGAAGTCGCCGAACATCACGTCCACGATCGGCCGCATCCCGGTCATGGCCGCGCCCACGCCGATGCCGGCGTACCCGGGCTCCGAGATCGGCGTGTCGATGATGCGGTTGGTGCCGAACTCCTGCACGAGGCCGACGAGTGTCTTGAACGGATGTCCCGCCTCCGCGACGTCCTCGCCGATGAGGAACACGCGCGCATCGCGGCGCATCTCCTCGGCGATCGCCTCGCGCACCGCCTCGCCGTACGTCAGCTCGCGCACCGCGCTCTCCGTGGTCGCCATCCTCTCCTCCACTCGCTCAGGTCAGCCGGGTGCCGAGCGCGCGGCCCGTCTCGGCCGCGAAGCTCACCAGCGCCGACACGTTCATGTCCGGCCGCGGACGCAAGATCAATCGATCGACGCCGGCGGCGGCGTACGCCTCGATCGTGGCCTTGTCGGGGACATCGAAGCCCGGCGGCGTGATGCTGATCTCGAGCCGGCCGAGCGCCGCCGGTCGCCGCGACGTCTTCTCCGCCTCGCGCAGCGCGGCCACCGACTTCGTCGTTTCGGCGACGTCGAGGCCGAAGCCGTACCAGCCGTGGCCCTGCGTCACCGCGCGGCGGTACGCGGGCGGTGTGCGCCCCCCGACCACGATCGGAATCGGATTCTGCACCGGCCGCGGCATCGCCTGCACGCCTTCGAACGACACGTACGGTCCTTTATATGAAGGCTTCGGCTGCGTCCACACCGCGCGCATCGCCGCGAGATAGTCGTCGGCGACACGGCCCCGCTCGGCGAACGGCGCGCCGACCGAACGCATTTCCGGCTCGCACCAGCCCACGCCGATGCCGAAGATCACGCGACCGTTCGACAGCACGTCGAGCGAGGCGAGCTGCTTGGCGATCACGAGCGCCTGGCGTTGCGGCAGGATGACCACACCCGTCGCGAGCTTGACGCGCGAGGTGTGCGCGGCGAAGAACGAAAGCGCGATCAGCGGATCCAGCAGGCGCATGTCCGGCGCCATCGGGCGGCCGGGCACCGGCGGATCCGGCAGCACGACGTGATCGGCGACCCACAGCGACTCGAAGCCCGCGTCCTCGGCGGCCCGGCCGAGCCGCGCGGCGGCATCGGGATGCGCGCACGTGTGCAGGTTGACGGAGTGCAATCCGAACTTCATGGCGCCACCGCCAGGGCACGCAGCGGTGAGCCGGTGCCGCCCTGGATCTTGAGCGGCGTGATCACGAGCGCCACCGTGTACGCCTTCGCCGCCGACAGCGGCTCGAGGTTCATGTTCTCGACGATGTAGATGCCGCTGTCGGTCAGCAGCATCATGTGCACGCTGAACAGCTCCTTGCCGTATGCGGCCGGGCGCTTCTCGAACGTCGCCGTATCGTCGCCGGCCAGGCGCGCGCCCTTGGCGATGATCCACTTTGCCGCATCCTGCCCGGGCCCCGGCGACTGCTCGCCGAGGTATTTCGCATTGTCCTTGCCGAAGTACTGGCCCCAGCCCGTGCGGATCAGCACGCTGTCGCCTTTGCGGACATCGACGCTCTGCGCCTTGGCGGTGTCGTCCAGATGCTTCGCCGTGATCTCGTAGCCCGGCGGCAGCGGATCGGCGCCGCCGTTGGCGACCTGGCGCGCGACGTCGAGAAACACCGCGCGGTTGATCATCAGATCCACGGGAAAGCTGTCGATGCCGAGATTCGCGCCGATGCCGCCCGGCGTCGACGTCGCGGCCACGGCATCCACGCCGCCGTGCAGCTTGAGGTCCCGGCCGATGTGGCCGATGGCGTCGATCGTCGGCGCGCCGTGCTGGCCGCTGAAGAACATGATCTCCGACGCCCACGACACGCGGCTGCCGGGGACCTGGCCGAAGATCTCGTGCGTCATCTTGTGCGTGCGGTTCAGCGCGAACGAGTACGGCGGGTTGAGCGAGAGCACCGGCGACTGGTCGCTCCAGGTGAATGACAGGTCGAAGACACGCGCGGACTTGAGCGCACCCAGCAAAGATTCGACTGACCCACTCTGGGCGCTCGCCGTCGGCGGGCTCGGCATCGCGGTGCCGCCTGCAGCGGCCAGCGCCGCCGCCCACCCTGCTGCTCCCAGCCACCTCCGACGTGTCAGGTCGCTCATGTCGGTCCCTCCGTGGCCTTGGAGGCTGCGTCAGCCCGCGTGCAGAGTCAAGGGCGCCGTCGCGTTGTTGCTGCTACATAGCAATGTCGCGGTGCGCGTCGTTGACAGCGGCGCGCGCGCCCGCCTACTGTAGCGCCGCCAAAATCGCAGTTGATACCTCGCGAGGAGGGGCCGATGACTCGACGTGGCCGGACATGGCAAATACTGACGACGGCGCTGGCGGTGCTCGTGGTGTTTGGGCTGGCGAGCCCGGCCTCGGCCGGCGATCAGGTCGGCACCTCGTTCCCGCCTGACTTTCCCGTGATCAATGACGCGTCGCTCGGCGTGCCCGTCATCGGCTTCGGTGCGGCCGGTCGCGTCCAGCACACGCCGGTCATCTTCCTGCACGGCAACAACGACACGCCCTTCGCGACCGCGTGCAATCCGTTCGGCTACATCCACGCGATGGCGCAGTTCTTTGCCGATCACGGCTACGCGGCCAGCGAGCTCTGGGGGCTCGGGTACCAGGGCAATCAGTGCGATCTGGGCCCGAACCCCACGAACCGCTCCGCCGGCGCGCATTCTACGGTGGCGAACATTCCCGATCTGCGGCGCTTCGTTCAGGCCGTACTCGACTACACCGGCGCGCGGCAGGTCGACATCGTCGGGCACAGCCTCGGCGTCACGCTCGCGCGTGCCTGGATGCGGACCGACGACGCGTTCCACCTCGTGCGCCGCCTGGTGGCGATCGACGGCCCTAACCACGGCATCATCAACTGCT
>DAIRVP010000200.1:0-9499 GCA_036802765.1 Candidatus Rokuibacteriota bacterium | reverse complement strand
AGAACGGCGTGTGGATCGAGACGACCTGCACGTCCACGCCCTGCGCGTCCATGTCGGCGATCCGCTCTTCCGGAGCGAAGCGGACCTTCGGCGAGGTGAACGGAATGCGCTTGCCGTTGCCCATGAAGCTGCCGAGACCGTCGCCGGGTTCGTGACGGAAGCCGTGCCAGTCGCGACCGGTCTCGGCCGCGCGCCACGCAGAGCGAGGCACGAGATGCGCGTGGACGTCGATGCTCTTCACGCGCGTCGGCTAGACCGTCTGCTCGATCCGCGCCGCCATCATCTCGGGCGTCAGGGCTACACGCCAGTCGGCGTCGCGCGGCAGCACGGCATCGACGGCACGCAGCCCGTAATAGGTCGCGGCGACGCCACGCGGAGTGCCTCCCTCGCCGACCGTCTTCACCGCCTGCAGCAGGAGCCGGCGCGCCTGGATGACGGCCTTGTCGGCGGGGCCGAGATGCTCGCGGCTGCGGTCGACGATGCGGCCCATGCTCTCCTGGACCGCGCGGTCCTGCGTGTTGATGCCTTCGATGCCGGTGAAGCTCTCCGTCTTCTGCACCTGGCGATCGAGCATGTAGTTGTTGCGGCGATTGCGGATGGAGCGGAACGTGCTCTGGTCGACGTCGAGCGGGCCGTTGCCCAGCCGGCGCTCGAGACGGTCGTCGTCGGTCAGCGGCGCCGTCTCGCTCCAGTCCCAGTTGAACACCATCGTGTTCTCGTCGTCCATCGGCACCCAGATGTGGCCCGACATGATCGCGTGGCCGCCCTCCGACTGCGAGGGCCGGATCTGGTGGAACGGCAGGATGAAGTGGTACGTGCGGACGTGCATGCTCGTCTCGTCCAGCGGTCGCAGGCTCGCGTACTGATAGCCGTAGTCCGTGACGTCCACGACGAGCGTCGGCGCCTTGCTGCGCACGAACGGGTGCGTCGGCTTGAAACCGGGACGCGTCGAGTCGGCCTTGAACACGCGGTGCATGATCGGCGCGTGCGAGGTGTCGACGCCACCCTCGAGGCCCTGCAGCCAGTTCGTTTCCTGGACGACCTTCGACACGTGGCGATGCGTCGCCGGCGCCTGCGTCCAGGCGAACGTCGGCAGCGGCGGCCGCTGCTCGGGCGCGCCGAGATACGCCCAGATGACGCCTCCGACCTCGACTGTGGGATACGACGCGGTGGAGATCTTCTCCTTGAAGTGCAGGCTCTCGGGCTCGTTCATCATGTCCACGCAGCGGCCGTCGACGTCGAACTTCCAGCCGTGGTACACGCAGCGCAGCCCGCACTCCTCGTTGCGGCCGAAGAAGAGCGACGCGCGGCGGTGCGGGCAGTATTCGTCGACCAGCCCGATGCGGTCGCGGCTGTCGCGGAACGCGACCAGCTCCTCACCGAGAAGCTTCACGCGGACAGGAGGGCAATCCGGCCCCGGCAGCTCCCAGGCGAGAAGGGCGGGGAGCCAGTAGCGGCGCATCATGGTGCCCATCGGGGTGCCACGGTCGACGCGGGTCAGCAGCTCGTTGTCTTCGCGTGAGAGCATGCCTCGCTCCTCCTTCGTCCGTAGCGTCGTGGGCGAAGTGTAACACCGCCGTGGGGGGGCCGCGGGTCGCCGGGGGGGTCACGCCGTTCCAGGCGCGTCGGTACGCAGGTAGACGCGAAAGGTCGCGCCTCCGGCGGGATCGTTTTCAACGAGGAGACGACCACCGTGGGCTTCCACGATCGTGTGACTGATCGCTAACCCCATGCCGAGCCCGTCAGGCTTGGTGGTGAAGAACGGCTCGAAGATGCGGCCGAGGTCGGATTCCGCGATGCCGTGGCCGGAGTCGTGAACACCGAGCTCGACGTGTGGTCCGGAGGTCGCCGACGTCCACACGGTGATCTTGCGTGTCGCCGCGTCTCCGCGCGCGGCGGCGGTGATGGCGTTGGTCAGGAGGTTCAGGATGACCTGCTGGATCTGCACGAGATCACCGTAAGCGATCGGCAGCGCCGGCGCGGGGAGGAAATCGATGACGACCCCGTTCAGGAGTGCGTCGTTCGCGACGAGCCGGATCGTGTTCGCCGCGAGATCATTGAGCGCCAGCGGTATCCTGACGGACTCGGTTTTCTTGAGAAGGGTGCGCATGCGCCGGATGACTTCCGTGGCTCGACGATCGTCGCTGACGATGTCGGCAAGACATGCGCGCAGCTCCTGGAGATCGAGCTGCGAATCCGACAGCAGCAAGCTCGCTGCTTGTGCGTTCGCGAGGATTCCCGCCAGCGGCTGGTTCAATTCGTGCGCGATCGAGGACGCGAGCTGACCCATCGCGGCCACGCGATCGAGGTGCGCGATCTGACCGAGGTTGAGCTGCGCGGCGGCTTCCGCCTGACGCCGTGCTGTCACGTCGAAGTGCATCACCGCCGCGCCGCCGCCGAAGCAGGCCAGGCGGCGAGCCCGAACCTCGAACCAGCGGTCTTCTCCCCGTCGAGACGTCGGATATTCGATGGCGAATTCAGTTCGTTCTCCGCGAAGGATCGAATGCAGCGACGTACACAACGTGCGGGCAATGTCGGGCGGCATGTCGATCGAATTGCCGCACGCGTCGAGATAGTTTGCCCCCATCTTCAGCGCGAGCTGGGCGGCAGCACTGGTCCGTGGCGCGGTGGCCCATGCGTCGTTGGTTTGCACGATCGTTCCGACAGTGTCGATGATCGCGGTCTCGCCCGGCAGGGCAGCGAGCACAGCGCCTGCCATTGCCACGCTGCTTTCGACGGCAGCGGCACTTTGTGTGCGGATCAGCGCGGTGGCGAACGGCTCGGCCAGCGTCCGTAGCTGCTGCCTGATGGGCGCGGGCCATCGGCGTTCCGCGCGCAGGCCGACGAAGACAAGAACGCCCTGCAGGCGATCACTGGCACGCAACGGAATCGCGGCAAACGAGCGGACGCCGATCCGCTTCACTTCGGCGAGTTCCGCAGTGGCGTTGGGCGGAAGCTCGGCGGGGCTCGTGAAGGCCACGATCTCCCCGGCTTCGACGCGCGTACGGAAGTAAGGAAATGCCTGAAGGTCAAAAAGGATTCGCGGTGCTGGGGCGGCTGGCGCCTGCCACACGTGAGTGGCTGACAGGAGCGCGCTGTCCTGTACCCGCTGCCACAGCGAGCCACGATCGACATCCAGGAACATCACGACGCGCCGCAAACTGTCCCCGATGCGCTGGTCGAGTTGGTCGAGCGTAGCGGTCGCGCACACGGTGGTGATCTCGCTCACGAGCGCTTCGAAGTGCAGGCGCTCGGCCAGGACTGCCTGAGCCTCGCGGCGCCGTCGGCGCTGGACGAGCAGGGCGGCGATCAGTATCGCCTGCGCGGCGATGAGCCCGCCCGCGCTCACGACGTGCCACCGATATTCCTGCCAGAGGCTCGGCTCCCGGAAAAGAATCTGAGCGTCCGCGGGTAATCGTCGAGGGTCGAGGTGCCAGCGCGCGAGCTGACGGCCGTCGAAGCGGAGCTCGCTTCTGGCGCCGCCGGGCACGGGCTCAGACGGTGCGCGCTCGCCGCGCAACACTCGTGATACAAACATCCCCGCGTCTCGGCCGATGTCCTCGAACTCGATGATCGACCCGCCCACGACCCCCCGGCCGAGGGCCAGGCCGAGTGGCGTGAAGACGGGGCGATTCGCGGCCTTCGAGACGGTTGGGACGAGGGCGATACCGTAGAAACGCCGGCCAGCGCCGTCGACTTGATAGCTCGATTGCACGATGACGGTGTGCTCGGGCAAGCGCGACACGCGAGCGATCGCCTCCACTAACGGCAGGGTCGTGAGGTCGATGACGTCGAGCCCTCCCACGCCTGCGACCGCTCGACGGATCAGATCGTGATAGACCTGTTCGGGCTGGCTCGCGCCGCCTACGAGGGCGATGTGACGCGTATCGGGCAGCAGGGCCAGTGCCGCCCGCACCGTCCCTTCCATATCGAAGCGGATCGTGAGGATCGCGAAGCCCGGAGGAGGCCTGAGCCCTTTCACGCTGCGCTCGTCGACGCCACAGACGACGACCGGCGCCCCCGGCCAGAGCTCGTCGCGCGCGCGCACGGCAAACTGAAATGGCTCGGGGAGCGCCGCGACGATCACGTCGAAGTGCTGCTTGCGGTATTTGGCGCCGTAGAGCGATCGGAGCCGACGCTCTTCCACTTCGGGTGACTCGAAGCGAGCAACGTCGACGTGTTCCATCTCGATCGTCACGCGCGACGACCACTCGGTGAGCAGCACGGCGCGAATGCCGGACGCGATCGCGGCCGCGGCGGGCAGGCCGGGCTGGCCTGGCAGAAGGATGAGGATCGACGCTTGTTCCGGCGCGGCATATGCGGGAGCGCGCAGCAATGCGCCGACGAACAGCACCAACAGCCACCGCGCGAGGAGTCGCGGCGTCAACCGCATAGCCCGCCACTCTAGCAAGGGGGGGCGATGACCGGGCTAGGACCAAAGTCCAGTGGCGCCCGACTCAGCTTGCGCGCGTCGAATCGCTCTTTGCCACCACGATGTTCGAGCTCGGAGTCCCGGTGAGCCAGACCATGAACATCTGATGCCCGAGGGCCAGCAGCGTGGCCCCGACGAACATCCCCAGGATTCCGGCGGTGGCCAGGCCGCCCAACGCACCGAGCAGGATCACCGGCATCGGGGCGTCGACGCCGCGGCCCAGCATCAGCGGCTTCAAGACGTTGTCGAGCATCCCCGAAAGCAGCAACACGATCGTCAACAGAATCGCAGCGCCGGTGCCGTAGGTGCCGATCGACCAGATGTAGCCGATCACCGGAACGGTGACGATGAGCGCCGGCACCTGGGCGATGCCAAAGACCAGGGTGATCGCCGCCAACAGGCCGGCCCACGGGACCTTGGCGACGAGAAGCTCGAGACCGATGAGGACGGCCTGGATGAATGCGATGCCGATGACGCCCTGGGCGACGGTGCGGATTGTGGCCGTCGACAGCCTTGCAAAGCGTTCGCCTCGCTCGCTGCCCATGATGCGCGTGGAGATCGCGCGACTCATGCGCGCGCCCGCCTCGCCGTACGCCATCAAAATGCCGGCGATGACGAATGATGCGAGAAACTGCAGGACGCCAATGCCGATGCTCGCGCCGAGCACGAGCGCTTTGCGCGCGAGATCGAGAATTTTCGGCTGCAGCTCCTGCATCAAGCCGGGAAGGTCAGCATGTGCCTGGGACCAGAGATCGTGGATTCCCTCACCGATGATCGGCCACTCCCTCACTCCGTCGCGCGGCGCGGGAATCTCGAGCTTGTTCTGTTGCACGTCGCTGACGAGCTTGCGAACGGAGCTTTCGAAGGAGCTGACGAGGAGCACCGTCGGCGTGACGATCAGCAGGCACCCCGCGAACACGACGATGCTCGCCGCGACACCGTGCTTGCCGCCGAGTCTCCGTGCCAGTGACCGGTGCAGCGGATACAGCGCGACGGCCAGGATGAGCGCCCAGAGCATCAGCGTCAGAAACGGCGCAAGGACCCTATAGCAGAGCACCGCGAATACGCCGAGCAAACCGGCGCGAATCAACACCTCGAGGAGCTGAGACGAGAGCCGCCGCTCGAATTCGTCACCAGGGTGCGCCACGTCAGGCCGCACCCTCGCGGATGGCTCCGTCACTTCCCGATGGCGAGCTTGCTGATCTCCGTCTTGAGGGGCACGGCCTGCTTGTTCTCAGGCGTGCCCTGGATCAGGATCTCCCTGGGGGTAACGTCGTTCTTGTTGTAGTACGCCTCGTTCAAGCCGTCCCGCTTGGCCATGACCGCTCCTTCGAGCGACGCGCCGGCGTAGAGGCCCTTGGCCCGGACAAAACTGAGAATATCCGCACTCACATTTGCGGTCTCCGCGGTGGCGCCCGCTCCGACGGGGCCAGCAGCAACGCTCGCATCCGCGCCCAGCTTGATGCTGTTCGACAGCATGGCCGAGACGCCGCGATCACTCATGATGAGCAGCACGACCTCGGACTTGTCGGCGCCCGCCTGGAGGCCGAAGCTCGCCTGACCGATCGTGTAGAACGCCGGGCCCTTCCACTGTCCCTTGTCATCGCGCACGAGCAGCACGCCACTGCCGCCCGAGGCGCCGATGACGAACGCGCCCCGGAGCACCTCGGGGGCGATGTACACGCCCTTGGCGTTCTTGAGGAGAGAGCGGACTGGCTTGCCGACCGTTCCGTCGGTGGCGAAGCTGTCGACGGTCAGCTTTGCTCGTTCGACGAGCTGCTGCGCATCGCCGGCGTCCTTGGCTGAATCGCCGGAGGCGGGGGGGGCACCGACAGCCGCGACGGCGACCATGAGCGCTGTGAATACGATCCGCATAGCGCCGCTCGACGTTTTCCGGTTCATGACATGCTCCGTTTCTTGCGTGAAGCGCTGGCCCGTCAGTGAAGGTCATCTGCCGGTATAGTCGGTGGCAGCAGGCCGGCTGGGCCATGGGATGAAGGGCCAGGGCCCTTCGGCGTACTTGCTGCGGCCTCTGACGGACCCTACGATCCGTCTGATGAAGCGTCTGCTCGTGATGGTGGCCCTCATGACATTGATGGCTGGATGCCGAGAATCGGTCGAGTCGCGCCTCATCTACCATCCGTCGCGCACCCTCGCCGGCGATCCATCGAAGGCCGGTCTCGCGTTCCGCGAGGTCGTCTTCATGGCAGCGGACGGCGTGCGGCTGCACGGCTGGCTGATCCCTGGCCGCAAGAAGACGACGCTGCTCTATTCCCACGGCAACGCAGGTAACATCGGCGACCGCGTCGTCATCGCGCGCCTGCTGGTCGAGCAGCTGGGCGTTGGACTCTTCCTCTATGACTATCGCGGGTTCGGGCGGAGCGACGGCAAGCCATCGGAGGCGGGACTCGTGAGCGATGCTTTCGGCGCGCGCGCCGCGCTGCTGCGCGAAGGCGTCGCGCCTGACGACGTCGTGTATTTCGGGCGCTCGCTCGGCGCCGCCGTCACAATTGATCTCGCCCTCGCGTATCCGCCACGCGCCGTCATCCTCGAGTCGCCGTTCACCTCGGTGCCTGCGGTCGCGAATTCGGTGATGCCCGGCGCCGGCGCGATACTCCGGACGCGCTGGGACTCGCTGGCCAAAATCCCCAGCCTGCGTGCGCCGCTACTCGTGCTGCACAGCGACGACGACGACGCGATTCCGTATGCGCAGGGGCGCGCGCTGTTCGCCGCCGCGCCGGAGCCGAAGACCTTCTTCACCATTCACGGCGCGCGCCACTACGACATGAGCGTGACCTGGACCGAGTATTGGGCGGCGTGGCGCACGTTCCTGGCCGGCCTGCCCGCGCCGACGCACGCCGGCAAATAACCCCAGGGGGGCATGAGTGAGCACGTACGGCTCGGACCTTGTCGTCGATCTGCTGCGCGCGGTCGGCATCGAGCACGTTGCGATCAATCCCGGCGCCACGTTCCGTGGCCTGCACGATTCGCTGGTGAACCACGGCAAGGGCGACCCGGAGATGATCCTCACGCTCCACGAGGAGATCGCGGTCGCTCTGGCGCACGGCTACGCCAAGGCCAAGGGCGCGCCGATGGCCGCGGCAGTGCACGACATCGTCGGGCTACAGCACGCGAGCATGGCGATCTTCAACGCGTTCTGCGATCGCGCGCCGATCCTCGTGCTGGGCGCGACGGGTCCGATGGACGCCGCGCGGCGCCGCCCGTGGATCGATTGGATTCACACGGCGCTCGTGCAGGGCACGCAGGTGCGTGACTACGTCAAGCTCGACGATCAGCCGGCGAGCGTTGCGGCGATCCCCGAGGCGCTGCTGCGCTGCTGGCGGCTTGCGGTGACCGAGCCGCAGGGGCCCGTCTATCTCTGTCTCGACGCCGGATTGCAGGAAGAGCCGCTCGCGTCATCGGTCGCGTTGCCGGACGTCACGCGGTTTCGACCCGCGGCGCCGCCGCACGCCAGTCCGCACGATCTCGACGAGGCGGCGCGTCGGCTTGTCGAGGCGCGCTTTCCGCTGATCGTTGCCGAGTCGCTCGGGCGCCGGCCCGAGGCGACGCCCGTGTTGTGCCGTCTCGCCGAAGTTCTCGCGGCGCCGATGATCGACCTCGCCGGCGAGTCCGAGGGACGTGCCAGCGTGCCGAGCCGCCATCCCTTCGATCTGACCGGCGCGCGGCAGGAGGTCGTCGCCGAGGCCGACGTTGTGCTGGTGCTCGACGTCACGAATCTCCTCGGTGCGCTCGGCGCCGTCGATCGCGCGACACGCGCCGTGCGCCTCTTCAACGAGAGCGCGCGTGTGATTGCGATCTCGCTCGACGACTATGCCGTCCGCAGCTGGGCACACACGTTTCAGTCGCTCGTCCCCGTCGATCTGCCGATCGCCGCGGACGCCGGCCTCGCATTGTCGCCGCTGCTCGCCGCGGTGGAGGATCGGCTCGCGCGCGATCCGCGGGCCACTGAGCGCCGGCAACGCGCCGAGCGCCTCGCGTCCCGTCATGCCGGTCTGCTCGCCGAGTGGCAGGCGACCGCCAAGCTCGAGCGCGCGCTCACGCCGCTTGCGCCGTCAGCCTTCGCCGCCGAAATCTGGGACGTGATTCGCGACGAGGATTGGGTGCTCGCCAACGGCACCGCCAAGGGCTGGGCGCGGCGGCTCTGGGACTGGCGGCCCGAGCGGACGTACGGCGGCAGCGGCGGCGCGGGGCTGGGCTACGGGCTGCCGGCAGCGCTGGGCGTCACGCTCGCGCACCGCGGCTCGAACAAGATCTGTGTGAATCTGCAGTCGGATGGCGATCTGCTCTACGTCGTCAGCGCGTTCTACACGGCGGCGCACCACCGATTGCCCCTGTTGACCGTCACGTTCAACAACCGCACGTACGGCAACGACGAGGAGCATCAGGAGGTCGTGGCCAAGGTCCGCGCCCGGCCGGTGGAGAACAAGGTCGTCGGCATTCGGATCGACGACCCCGCACCGGACTTCGCGCGCATCGCCGAGGGCTTCGGGGTGCACGCCGAGGGGCCGATCGAGCGCGCGGACGCCGTCGGTCCGGCGCTGCGTCGCGCGCTGCGCGTGGTGAAGGAAGGGCGCCCGGCGCTGGTGGACGTCATCACGCGCCCGTGACGGGACGTTCCCGCGGGAACGTCCGCTAGCCCGCGCGAACTAACGCTGGGCGGAGCCCGCGCCGTTAAGCGGTGAGCTTGGTCGCGGCGCGCCCCGCGAAGCGCCTATAGCACCGCACGGCGTTGTCCCAGAGGAGCTTGCGCCGCGACGGCTCGGCCAGCGACTTCCACCCGAGCACGATCTCCGCCGACTTCGGAAACCAGCTCTCGGAGTGCGGATAGTCGGTGGCGAACATCAGCGTTTCGTCGCCGAGCGCGTCGAACGCGTGGCGCAGCGACTGCTCGCCCTCGTAGATCTGAATGCTCTGAAAGTACTGCGGCCCGCGGATGTAGTCGCTCGGCTTCTGCTTCAACGTCGGCAGCACGTGCCGCGACATCTCCGCGAGCTCGTCGAGGCGCGCCGCCCATGACGGAAGCCAGCCGTGACCGCACTCGAGCGA
>DAIRVP010000199.1:0-9552 GCA_036802765.1 Candidatus Rokuibacteriota bacterium | reverse complement strand
TCTTGACCTCGCACCAGCGGTCCACGGCGACCGGCAGGTCGTCACCGAGCAGCGCATATTTGACCGGTGCATGCGCAGCCGCGGCTACGAGCTCATGCGCACAGACAAGAAGGGCTGAATCCAGCGAGAAACTGGCGCGTGACCCGATGAGCGAAACCGCGGTCGGCACCGTCGTCGGCCACCTCGCGTCCGCCGCACCGCATCGCGCGGCGCTCACGTGCGGCACGGACACCGTCTCGCGCGCCACGCTCGAGGCACGCACGAACCGGCTCGCCCGCGCCTACCGCGCGCTCGGCGTTACTCCGGACTCGTTCGTCACGATCGGTCTGCCGAACGGCATCGAATTCTTCGAGGCCGTGCTCGCGGTGTGGAAGCTCGGCGCGACTCCACAGCCGATCTCGTCGCGGCTGCCGGCCGCCGAACGGCGCGCGATCATCGATCTCGCGAACCCGTCCCTTGTCGTCGGTGTCCAGCCGTCCGAAACGCCGGGCCGAACGACGATTCCCGCCGGATTCCAGCCGGAGGCGTCGCTCTCGTCCGATCCGTTGCTGCCGCTGATCGCGGCATCGTTCAAGGCGCCGACGTCGGGCGGGAGCACTGGCCGGCCGAAGCTCATCGTCGCCACCCAGGCCGCGACGTGGGAGTCCGTCGAGGACTTCGCAAACTTGTTGATGATCCCGTCGGACGGCGTACACCTGGTGACCGGACCGCTCTACCACAACGGACCATTCGTCACTTCGCTCCTCGCGCTGCTGCGTGGCAATCACCTCGTGATCATGGAGCGCTTCGACCCAACGCTGGCGCTGGCGCTGATTGAACGACACCGCGTCGACTGGATGTACGCGGTGCCGACGATGATGCACCGCATCTGGCGCCTGCCGGAGCGCGAGCGGCGACGATTCGACGTCTCGTCGCTCCGCGTGGTGTTCCACATGGCAGCGCCGTGTCCGCCGTGGCTCAAGCAGGCGTGGATCGACTGGCTCGGCGGCGAGCGTATTCTCGAGCTCTACGGCGGGACCGAGGCCCAGGCGATTACGTTCATCACCGGCGATGAGTGGCTCGCGCACCGAGGCTCTGTCGGCCGCGTGATCGTGGGCGAGATGGTCGTGCTAGACGGGAGCGGCAACGAGCTGCCGCCCGGCGAAGTTGGTGAGATCTGGATGCGCCGCGGCCTCGACGAGCCGCCGTCGTACCGCTACATCGGCGCGCGGCCGAAGTCGCGGCCCGGCAACTGGGAATCGCTCGGCGACATCGGCTGGAAGGACGCCGACGGCTACGTGTACCTCAGCGACCGCGACACGGACATGATCCTCGTCGGCGGCTCGAACGTGTATCCGGCCGAGGTCGAGTCCGCCCTCGACGAACACCCGGCCGTCACGTCGTCGTGCGTGATCGGCCTGCCGGATGACGAATATGGCAACGTCGTCCATGCGATCGTGCAGGCGGCCGGGCTGTTGACCTCGGCCGAGCTCGAGGAGTTCCTGCGCTCGAAGCTCACAAAGTACAAGCGCCCGCGCACGTACGAGTTCGTGAGCGAGCCGCTGCGAGGCGACGACGGCAAGGTGCGCCGCTCGGCGCTTCGCGCGCAACGGCTCGCAGCCGCGCGTCGTTGACGGCCAGCGGCGTGTAGTGGCGCCCTACAAGCTTCTCCCACGTAGCGGTCGGTAACGCAGGCTGCAATAGTCTGGTGCGAGACGAGAACCAAGTCGCAACAGGGAGACCTGATTACTGTCAGTGAGATCTCGCCAGGTGAAGAGGCTATGAACGAAGGTGTTCTGTTCCGACTCCGCTACTCCATACCGGCTACGCAGCGCGACCTCGAGGTCAGCGCACTGAGAATTCGCGACGTCGAGGTCGACGCCCGTGAGTCTTCCGTCGTCTGGGGAAAACATGAAGCGAGCCATGAAAGAGAAGCCTGGGGCCTCATACGGCGCTGCGGCGAGGTTGTCGAAGCCCTGGTAACTCTTCTGCGGGTCTTTCGGGTAAGCGCGTGCGACACCTGCAGACGCCGCGACGACTTCATCGACCGTCATCCCCCAGCGTGTGTATTGCCAGTCACCATACGCTGAGAGCGGCTGCAGAATGACGGCGAGAGCGACAGCGACCAACGCCAACATGAGTGTCGCGAGATCCCGCGCCATTCGCGAGGACGGTACCACGATCGCTGATTAGCGCGAAGGAGGCGGGGGGCGCCAGCCTCCTCGCGCGATAAAGCCCGCGGACTCCTTCATGCTCTTCCGGCGCGCGGCGTCAAGGCCGCGAGCACGATCGCCACTACCAACAGCGCCGGCACGTCCGCGATCAGGTGCCCGCGCTCCGCGCCGTCGGTCAGGGCCTGCACGCCCATGATGACCGCGTGCACGACGCTCGACCAGACGGTGAACCAGATCAGGCTCGTGTGGGCCAGCGGATTCCTCGACGCGATCAGAAGAAAGACGCCGAGCGTTGCGTAGACTCCGAGGATCATCATCAGGTAGTGCGAGTGCCCGTGTCCCCACGTCCAGCCGGAGGGCCACACGATTCCCAGCGCGTAGATACCAAAGACGAAGATGAGGCCGACGGCAACGAGCGCAACGCGAAGGTATCGAATGCGGTTCGCGTCCGACATATTGATCGTCGCCGTCAGCTTGTCCCCTCCAACGCCCTTCACGGTCGTCGTCGCGTTCATAATGCGCTCCCTTCCTTGGCTCGCGACCTCGTGGTCGCGCCAGCGGCGGAAGTGCGATGACCGTGCCAAAGGCAAATCGCTGCAAATTCGCGGGTCCGTCGTCTGGATACGCAAGGCCATCTTGCGGGCTCGAGCGAGTGCGCGAGCCGTTCGCGCGTGATTTCGGCGCCTTACCGAACGCAAGGTCTCGGAGCATCCCCGGCTCACGGACGCGCAAGCCTGTCCGGCACCCGGCGCTGAGCGAGCCTGATCGAGCGCGGTTACGCCGCCGGGTGCTCCGTCATGCTCCGGCCCACCACCAGTTCGCCCACACGTTCCTCGAGAGCGAGGGTGCCGCTATAGGCCGCGATTGCGACGAGGAACCTCGACTTGGCGAACCGCGGGAAGCGCTCGAGCGCTTCCCGCGCAGCGTCGAGTCCTGGGAACACGAGAAGATCGGTCCCCCTCGCGTTCTCTTCGACCCACGCGAACGGATCGGCGTGCTCGACGTGATCGAACTGGAACTTCGCCAGGAATAGCGAGGTGAAACGGTCGGTCGAGGTCCCGACGAAGACGACGTGGCGCCCGCGCGCGAGGCGCCTCGCCAGCTCGGCGGCCAGCTCGAGATCGAGACTTGCGGGACGGAAGAGATCGTCGCGACGTGCCATGATGAGCAGCCGCTCGAACGGCTCCACCGCGCCGTGCGCGAGAAGAATCGGCACGGGTGTGCGGGCGATCGTCTGGGCCACCTCACTATTCGGATCGAGCGGATCGCCTCCCTCGCTGCGCCACTCGGCGAGGAGCAGCGTCGCGTTCTCCTCACGCGTGGTCCGCAGCAGCCCCTCGCGCACCGACCTCGAGACCCGGAAGATGGCGTGGGACTCGAGTCCCTCCTCGGCAAGCCACTTGTCCGCGTTCTCCGTCAGACGACGCTGCATGGCGAGCCGAGCCTCGGGGGCCTCTTCAGGGGCGAAGCTTGCCGCGAGCACGATGCCGCCGTCGGGCGCGGCGAGCCGCCCGGCGACGCCAAGCAACGGACGGGTCGATTCACCCCAGACCGGGACGAGGACCGCGCTCCCGAGCGCCTCGGCGGCCGCTCCCTCACGGGGCACCTTCTTGCCGAAGAACGTGACCATTGCCGGGGTCACGACGAGAGAGACGAGAATGACGACCAGCACGGCGTTGATGGTGCGCGTGTCGAAGAGGCCCAGGCGCGCGCCGACGAGCGTGGTGGCGAGCGTCGCCGCCGCCTGCGAGCCGGAAAGACCGGACATCACTCCCACCTCGGGCCAACTAAACCCAAAAGTGCGTCCGGCGATGACCGCGGCGAGCGCCTTTCCGCCCAGCACGGCAATGCTGAAAACGAGGGCGACCAGAAGAGTCCGCGGATCGATCAAAACTTTTGGGTCGAGGAGAACGCCGACTGAGACGAGGAAGATCGGGATGAACCATGCCGAGCCGAAGAACTGAATGCGGTCCATCAACGCGCTCCGTTCGGGAATGGCGCGATTCAATCCCAGACCGGCGAAGAAAGCACCGACGATGCCGTCGATCGTGGCCGCCTCGGCGAGCACCGCGCCGGAGAGAAGGGCTGCCATCCCGAAGACGAAGCGATACGCGCGCTCGCCGCCGACCCGCGCAAAGAACCAGCGAGCCAGCCTCGGCAGCACGAACAATGTCCAGAGGGCGAGCACGGCGAGCCCCACGACGATCTCCACACCCTGGGCATCCAGGCTTCCGGTTTTCTTCACGCTCGCCGAGACCCCGGTGAGCACGAGCAGCGCCGATGTATCAGTCACCGCCGTGGCGCCGACCACCGTCGCCACCGCGGAGTTCCGAGCGAGTCCCATCTGACGCAGAATCGGATAGGTGACGAGCGTGTGCGAACCCCAGTTGGAACCCATCAGCACCGCCGCCGCCCATGCGTAGCCAAGGAACTTCGCGCTCACGATGCCGAGTGAGAACGGGATGATGAACGACAGCAATGCGAACGTGATCGCCGCTTTTTTCATCCGCGAAAAAAGCTTGATGTCGAGCTCGAGCCCAGCGGCGAACATCAAATAGAGCAGGCCGAATTCTCCCAGGGCCGAGAGCGCGATCTGGTGGGTGTTCAGCAACCGCTCGGCGTGTGGTCCAACTGCCATGCCGGCGAGGACGAGCCCAACCATCGCAGGAAGCCGCACGATCTCAGCCAGCTTTGGTCCCAAGATGAGAGCCAGCGTGAGGATCAGAAAGGCGAGCGCCGGCCCCTGGTTGATTCGCTCGCCGAGGACTTTGAAGAAGTCGATGGCAGACATACATCCCTCCAGTTCGGCGAGAATGCGCGCGTGGAGGGATGACCGACAGTGCCGAACGGGAAGTGTCGTAAGACCCTAGGGCTGGCATGGCAAAGACGCGCACCCGAGGGTATGGCGGACGCTATGATGTCGATCGATGCCGCGCTATAACCCGCACGCAATCGAGCCGAAGTGGCAACGCATCTGGGAGACGCAGAAGACGTTTCGCGCCGTTGCGAGTCCCGGCGTGCCCAAGCTCTACGTGCTCGACATGTTCCCGTATCCGTCGGGCGAGGGCCTGCATGTCGGCCATCCCGAAGGCTACACGGCCACCGACGTGTGGTGCCGTTACCAGCGCATGCGCGGGTTCAACGTCCTGCATCCGATGGGCTACGACGCCTTCGGACTGCCCGCGGAGCAATATGCGATTCAGACGGGCACCCATCCACGCGTCTCGACTGAGAAGAACATCGCGAACATCCGGCGGCAGATCAAGCGCCTCGGCTTCAGCTATGACTGGGACCGCGAGATTGCGACCACTGACCCCGCGTACGTGAAGTGGACGCAGTGGATCTTCCTCGTCCTTCACGACACGTGGTTCGATCCCGATGACGCGTGGATCGATACCGCGGGCCGGCGACGACGCGGCCGCGGTCGGCCGATCGCTGACCTGCCCATTCCCGACGACGTGCGCGCGCAGGGCGAGGCGGCTATCCGGCGTTACCAGGACGGCTTCCGTCTCGCGTTCCAGGCCGAGGCGCCCGTGAATTGGTGTGAAGGGCTGGGCACGGTGCTCGCCGACGAGGAGGTCATCAACGGTCGCTCCGAGCGGGGCAATTACCCTGTGGTGCGCATTCCGCTCCGCCAGTGGCTCCTGCGAATCACCGCCTATGCGGATCGACTCGTCGAGGACCTGGAGGTCCTCGACTGGCCGCCGGCGATCAAAGAGATGCAGCGCCACTGGGTCGGCCGCAGTGAGGGCGCGGAGGTCGACTTTCGCACCGACCGTGGAGCGATCTGCGTGTATACGACGCGTCCCGACACGCTGTTCGGCGCGACGTACATGGTGTTGGCACCCGAGCATCCTTTGGTCGACCTCTCGTCCCCGGATTGCCTCGTCGCCCAGCGGTGGCCGGACGACACACCAGCAGCATGGCGTGGCACTCCGCCCGCACCGACGCCACGCGAAGCGGTGCGGGCCTATCAGCATCGGACGTCGACCAGGAGCGAGGAGGATCGGCTCGCGGGGCGAGAGAAGACCGGCGTCTTCACCGGCGCGTATGCAGTGAATCCGACAAACGGTGAGCGTCTTCCGATCTGGATCGCGGACTACGTGCTCGCCGGCTACGGCACGGGCGCCATCATGGCCGTGCCCGCGCACGACGAGCGCGATTTCGAGTTCGCCCGAGCGCTCGCGCTGCCAATGCGCGCGGTCGTGTCGCCGCCCGACGCGTGGCTCGCCGCGGCGCGTGCGGGCGTGGAGCCGAGCGTCGCGCGCGCTGACTACATGGCCCACCCCGAGGCGTGGCCGTCGGCGTTCTGCGACGACGGCACCGCGATCCAGTCGGCGTCGAACGACGTCACGCTCGACGGTCTGCCGACATCGGACGCGAAACGACGGATCACCGAGTGGCTCGAGGCCGGCGGCAAAGGCCGACGCGCCGTACGGTATCGCTTACGCGACTGGCTGTTCAGCCGGCAGCGCTACTGGGGCGAGCCGTTTCCGATCCTCCACGAGCTGGATGAGCACGGGCGCCGCACCGGGCTGACGCGGACTGTCCCCGTCGACGAGCTGCCCGTGCGGCTGCCGGAGCTGGAGGATTATCGGCCGTCTGGACGGCCCGAGCCGCCGCTCGCAAAGGCCACCGGCTGGGTCGACGTCGAGCGCGACGGACGCCGCTATGAGCGTGAGACGAATACGATGCCGCAGTGGGCGGGCTCGTGCTGGTATTTCCTGAGATTCTGCGATCCCGACAACGACAGCCAGGCATGGTCGCGCGAGGCCGAGGGGTACTGGATGCCCGTCGACCTGTATATCGGCGGCGCCGAACACGCGGTGCTGCATCTGCTGTACGCGCGCTTCTGGCACAAGGTGCTGTTCGATCGCGGCCACGTCTCGACGCCGGAGCCGTTCCAGCGGCTCATCAATCAGGGACTGATCCTGTCCACGACGTATCGCGATGCGACCGGGCGGGTGGTCCCGTACGCGGGCATCACGTTCACCGACGGCGTGCCGCGCCATGCCGAGACCGGCGAAATCCTCGAGGGCGCGACAGAGCGGATGTCGAAGTCGCGCGGCAACGTGATTCCCGTCGACATGCCGATCGAGCAGTACGGCGCCGATGTGACGCGCCTGTACGAGATGTTCATGGGACCACTCGAGGACACGAAGCCGTGGAGCATGCAGGGCGTCGAGGGCGTGAGCCGCTTCCTTGCGCGCGCATGGCGTCTCATCGTCGACGAGAATGCGGAGACGATGCGGCTGCATCCCGCCGTGTCCGACGATGCGCCGAGTGACGAACAAGCGCGTGTGCTGCACCGAACGATCAAAGCCGTGTCCGATGACATGGAAGCGCTGCGGTTCAACACCGCGATCGCGCGGCTGATGGAGTTCGTCAACTTCTTTACGGGCCAGTCACGGCGGCCACGGTCATGCATGGAGGCGTTCGTCTTGATGCTGGCGCCGCTCGCTCCCCACATCGCCGAAGAGATGTGGCAGGCTCTCGGCCACGTGACGACGCTCGCGTATGAGCCCTGGCCGACGTACGTGGCCGCGCTCACGAAGGAGGACACGGTGGATGTCATCGTGCAGGTCAACGGTAAGATGCGCAGCCGGATCACATTGCCGGCCGACGCAGAGCCGCCCGCGATCGAGGCTGCCGCGCTTGCGGATCGCCGTGTGCAGCAGCTTCTGAGCGGGCGTCGTCCGCGAAAGATCATCGTCGTGCCGGGAAAGTTGGTGAATCTTGTGGTGTGAAATGCGAGGGTCAATGACCCGCATCAGTGTCGTGTCCGCGCTGTTGTT
Organism: Candidatus Rokuibacteriota bacterium; assembly: GCA_036802765.1. GTDB lineage: Bacteria > Methylomirabilota > Methylomirabilia > Rokubacteriales > CSP1-6 > AR12. The sequence goes on along the minus strand of DAIRVP010000199.1, from coordinate 1,604 downwards.
CAGCATCTTCGGCAGCGCGGGCAGCGCGTCCGTGGCTGATGCGGCGAGCGGCCAGATGACCTGGGCGGTTCACATCACGATCGCGCCGCGCTGGCTCGATCCCGGCGACGCCGAGACCGCGATCACCCCGTTTATAGTGCTCTACGCCCTGCACGACGCGCTCGTGAAACCGATGCCGAAGGGACAGACGACGCCGAGCCTCGCCGAGTCGTGGACGGCCTCTCCCGATTGGAAGACCTACGACTTCGTGCTGAGGAATGGCGTGAAGTTTCACAACGGCGACCCGGTGACCGCGGAGGACGTGAAATTCTCGTTCGAGCGCTACCGGGGTGGTGTCGCGCCGCTCCTGAAGGATCGGGTCAAGGAAGTCCGAGTCGTCGACGCTCGGCACGTGAGATTCGTGATGAAGGAGCCATGGCCCGATTTCATGACGTTCTACGGCACCACCGCCTCGGGCGCGGGATGGATCGTGCCGAAGAAGTACGTTCAAAAGGTCGGCGACGATGGGTTCATCAAGGCGCCGATCGGCGCCGGCCCGTACCGCTTCGTGAGCCAGACGCCCGGCATCGAGCTGGTGCTCGAAGCGTTCGACGGGTATTGGCGCAAGGCACCCAGCGTGAAACGCGTTGTCTTCAAGAGCGTTCCGGACGAGACAACCCGCGCCGCCGCGCTCAAGCGGGGCGAAGTCGACATCGCGTACTACCTCACCGGACCGGTCGCGGAAGACATCCGGCGCACGCCCGGCCTCAAGCTCAGTGCCGCGGTGACGAATGCCGTATTTTTTCTCGACTTCGTCGATCAGTGGGATCCGAAATCTCCGTGGCACGATCAGCGGGTCCGGCTGGCCGCAAGCCTCGCCATCGACCGCAAGTCGGTCAACGAGGCGGAGGCACTCGGATTCGCGGGCCTCACCGGGAGCATCGTGCCTCGTCACATGGAATTCGCATTGCCGGTCGATCCGCATCCGTACGATCCAAAGCGTGCCAAGCAGCTCCTGGCCGAGGCTGGCTACCCGAATGGCTTCGACGGCGGAGACATCTCGCCGAATCCGCCGTACTTCACGCTCGCCGAAGCGATAGGAGGCAACCTGGGCGCGGTCGGCATCCGGGTGAGGCTCAGGACAATGGAACGGGCCGCGTGGCTCACGGCCTGGCGCGAAAAGAAGCTGAAGGGAGTTGTGCTGGGCGCGCAGGGTGCGGGAGGCAACGCGGCTACCAGAATCGAAGGCCTGGCGACGAAGGGCGGCATGTTTGCGTACGGGGCACTGCCCGAAGTGGACGATCTCTTCCAGCGTCAGGCGCGCGAGCTCGATCGCAGGAAGCGCGAAGAGCTGCTGCACCAGATCCAGAAGATCCTCGTTGAGCGCGTCATCTTCGCGCCGATTTGGGAGAACGGCTTCATCCGCGGCGTCGGGCCCCGCGTGCAGGAAGGCAGCCTCGAGCTCATCCCGGCGTTTCCGTACTCTGCGCCCATGGAGGACGTGCGGCTCAAGCCGTAGATAATTGACGACCATGCGCATCGTCGCCATCGAGCCCGTCCGCGTCGATGTTCCGCTCGCCGCGCCCGTCCGGGGCGTGCACGGAACGACGAGCGTGCAGCGCAGC
>DAIRVP010000198.1:0-9707 GCA_036802765.1 Candidatus Rokuibacteriota bacterium | reverse complement strand
GCGCGCGCGTTCCCGCTGGAACGTCTCAACGTCTGGCCTGCGATGCGAGCCGCGTAGTGATGCGGCACGACGCCGACGGGCGGATTACCGAAGTCGGCGCGAGGACGCGGACGATTCCGCCGGCGCTACGGCGCGCGCTTCAGCACCGCGACAAGGGTTGCCGCTTCCCGGGCTGTGGATTGTCGTTTGGCCAGGGACACCACATCAAGCATTGGGCGCACGGCGGCCCGACGAAGCTGTCGAATCTCGCGATGCTATGCCGACGACACCATCGCGCGGTGCACGAAGAAGGCTTTCAGGTCGAACGACACGCGAACGGGGAGCTTGTCTTCCGGCAACCGGATGGGAGGGTGCTATCGGACGTGCCGGCGACACCTGCAGTGCAAGGGTCACCGTGCGAAGCGTTGCAAGCCCAGCACGAGGCGCTCAACATAAATGCGCGCACGTCGATCCCCGGCTGGCAAGGAGAGCGCCTCGACGTCGGCTATGCGATCAGCGTTTTACACCCGCGCGCCATCTCGAGCACCTGAGCGAGCCGCGGTGCGGGCGAAACCGGCGCGGCCACCAGCGCCGCGCCACCCGCCGCGCCCCGCCCGCAAACCCGCCGCGCGGCGGCCCTCAGTTCACCACGTGCAGCCTCTCCCCCCGCGCGAACGCCTGAACCGTTTCGATCGCGATCCGCAGCATGTTGGCCGACGCCTCGCGCGTGTTGTAACCGATGTGCGGAGTCACCAACACATTCGGCAGCGTGCGGAAGACATAATCGCCGGGCGGGATCGGCTCGGTCTCGTGCACGTCGAGCGCGGCGCCGCGGATGCGGCCGGCGCGCAGCAACTCGACCAGCGCCGCGTTGTCGACCAGCCGGGCGCGCGCCGTGTTGACGAACCATGCGCCCGGCTTCATGCGCTCGAGCAGCGCGCGCGTGATGATGCCCTCCGACTCGGGCGTGTAAGAGAGATGCAGCGACACCACGTCGGCGATCGCAAACAGCTCTTCCAGCGCCACCAGCGCGAGCCCGTGCACCGCGCGCTCGCGCGACGCGCGCCGCGTCCAGCCGATGAGCCGCATGCCGATGCCCGCGCCGAGCCGCGCCATCTCCACGCCGATCGGCCCAAGCCCCACGATGCCGAGCGTCTTGCCGCGGAGCTCCATGCCGACGAAGCGGCCGGGCTCCCACCGCGTCTCGCGCACGCTGATGAACGCGGGTCCGATGTGGCGCGTGAGGGCGAGCATCATGGCCAGCGCGTGCTCGGCGACGGACGTGGCGCCGTAATCGGGCGTGAACGCCACCTTCACCCCGCGACGTGTCGCCTCCGCCACGTCGATGCAGCTGTTGTAGCCGATGCCGAGAAAACTGATGAAGCGCAGGCGCGAACACGCGCGAAGCACCTCGGCATCCATCTCCGAATAGTCCAAGACGACGGCGTCCGCCGGCTGCAGACGCTGGATCAGCGTCGCGCGATCGGGCGGCGGCCCGTCGTAGAAGTCCACCTCGCCCAGCTTGCGCAGCGGCTCCAGCTCGGACGGATCCTGAACGCAGCCCGCACCGTCGGGGAAGACGATTCGCATGGCGGAGATGTTACCGTACTGAGCGCCGTGTCCACCGACCGTTTGGCAGCTCTACGCGCGTGCTGGCATCCCGTCGCCTACGCCGAGACCGTGGCCGCGCCGCACGCGACGATGCTGCTCGGCGAGCCGCTCGTGCTCTGGCGCGATGCGCACGGGGGCGTGCGCGCGTTTCGAGACGTGTGCGTGCATCGCGGAACGGCGCTCTCGCTCGGCCGCGTCGAGGGCGATGAGATCGTGTGCGCGTATCACGGCTGGCGCTACGGCGCCGACGGCGCCTGCACGGCGATCCCACAGCTCGCCGATCCCACGCGCGTGCCGCCGCGCGCACGCGCCGTGACCTATGCGACGCGTGAGCGATACGGCATCATCTGGGTCGCGCTCGACGCGCCGGCGCGACCGATTCCCGAGGTGGCCGAGCTCGACGACGAAGCGTGGCGTGTCGTGCGCACTGGTCCGTTCGCCTGGAAGTGCGATGCGTCGCGCCAGGTCGAGAATTTCACCGACTTCGGTCACTTCGCGTTCGTGCACGCGGGGCTGCTCGGCGATCCGGCGCAGCCGGTTGTTGCGGCGCACGAGGTGACGGTCGATGGCCCCGTCCTGCGCTACGCATACGGGCGCCCCGACGCGCGAAACACCGACAAGTTCCCGGTGTTCGCGGCCGAGGAACGAAAGGACGTCACGCGCCGAACACGCTATGCGCTGCATCTGCCGTACACGATCGTCGAGCACATCGACTGGGGCGGCCGCGACGGTCTCGTGTACTTCTTCGCGTCCCAGCCCGTCGGCGACGACCGCTGCGTCGGCTACTGTCTCGTCGCCCGCAACTACAACCTCGACCAGCCCGACGACGTCATCCAAGCCTTCGAGCGGACGATCTTCGGCCAGGACCAGCGTGTGGTCGAGTCGCAGCGGCCGGATCGCGTGCCGTTCGACCTCGCCGCCGAGCTCCACCTGACCTTCGACGCCGTGGCCGTCGCGTATCGACGCGCGATGCGGGCACACGGGTTCGGGTGATCTTCGCCGCGTTCCGCGTCAAGAGCTTCAGGTTCCAGTGGCCGGCCGACCTGCTGACCTCGTGGGCGTTCGAAATGGAGACGCTTACGCTCGGCTGGTACGTCATGACGCAGACGGGCTCGGTCCTCATGCTGACCGCGTTCGGCTCGTTGCAGTTCCTCGGGACGCTTGCGGCGCCGGGCTTCGGCGTGCTCGCGGATCGGCTCGGCGCCGGCGCGATGCTCGCCACGATGCGTGCGAGCTACGTCGCGCTGGCGATCGTGCTGATGGCGGTGTCGCTCACCGGACTGATCACACCGGTCTGGGTCCTCGTCCTCGCGACGGTGGGCGGGCTCGTGCGACCGAACGACATCGTCATGCGCAACACGCTGATCGCCGACACGATTCCGTCCGCGCACATCATGGGCGCGCTGGCGCTGTCGCGCGTGACGCAGGATTCGGCGCGCATCGGCGGCGCGCTCGCGGGCACCGGACTGTCGGCAGCGCTCGGACTCGGTCTCACCTATGTGGCGGTGAGCTTCGTCTACGTGGCGAGCCTGGCGCTGACGTTCGGCGTGTCCTGGCGCGCGCCGCTACCGGATCCAGCCAGCGCGCCCCGCGCGGCGATGGCGACGACGTCCGGCTGGCGCGATCTGCTGACCGGGCTGAAGTATGCCGTCACGACGCCCGCGCTGCTCGGGATCATGCTGCTCGCGTTCGCGATCAACTTCACCGCGTACCCCATCTCGAGCGGCCTGCTGCCCTATGCCGCCGAGCGTGTCTACCACGTCGACGCGCGAGGCCTCGGCCTGCTCGCCGCCAGCTTCGCGCTCGGCGCGCTGGCGGGCTCGGCAACGATGGTGCTCACGGGCGGCCCGCGACGTCCCGCGCGGGCAACGCTCGTGTACACCGCGCTGTGGTACGCCTTGCTGCTCGCCTTCGCGCACGTGGCGCGCGTCGGTGTGGGCATGACGACGCTGCTGGCCGCGGGCTTCGTGCAGAGCGTGGCGATGATCTCGATGTCGGCCACGCTGCTGGCCGATGCCCCGGCGGGCTTGCGCGCGCGCGTGATCGGCGTGCGGATGCTCGCCGTGTACGGCTTGCCGCTGGGGCTGCTCGCGGCAGGCCTGCTGATTCCGCGTGTCGGCTACCGAAGCGCGCTCACGTTGTACACGACGCTCGGCCTCGGCGTCACGATCTTGATCGGGCTCGTCTGGCGCGCCGCGCTCTGGCGCGCACGCTGACGATGGCCTACGCGGTGGCCGCCTTCAGATCGTCGAGCTGGCGGCGCACGCCGGCGACCATCGACGCGAGATCCGACGTCAGCATGACCAGGTCGAAGCCGCGCTTGATCGCGCCGGCCGCGAACGCGGCGCTCGCGCAGTGCATGCACGCCTTGATGCCGTGCTTGTGCGCCGTCTCGCGGATCTTGTCGCACGTGGCCATGTGCTTGGGATCGGGATTGTCTGGGCGCGGCGTCATGCCGATGGCGAAGGCGAGATCCGACGGGCCGATGTAGACCGCGTCGAGCCCCGGCGTAGCGCAGATGGCGTCGAGGTTGGCGAGACCTTCCTTGGTCTCGACCATGCCCATCACGACGATCTCGTCGTTGGCCTTGGCGACGTAGTCGGCGCCGCCGTAGTGCACGGCCCGCACCGGTCCCGACGAGCGGATGCCGATCGGAGGATAGCGGCACGCGGCGACGGCGTTGGCCGCATCCTCGGCGGTATTGATCAGCGGCACCAGAATGCCGTACGCGCCGAAATCGAGCGCCTTCATGATCGTCGCCGGATCGTTCCACGCCACACGGACGACCGGCACCGTGTCGGTTTGCGAGATCGCCTGGAGCATCGGCCACAGATTCGCCATGTCGGTGAGGCCGTGCTGCATGTCGACGACGAGCGCGTCGAATCCTTGCCGCGCCATCACCTCGGCGGTGAACCCGTTGGAGATCGACAGCCATCCCATCGTGACGCAGCGGCCCTCGCGCCACAGCTGCTTCATCTTGTTCGGTCGCATCCCCGCACCTCCGGGCGCGGAGCGTATCACGGTCATCGTCCCTTGAGGCGGAGATCCTCGTACGGCGAGATGAACGGATGCCCGGTGATGCTCGGCGTCTCCGCGACGTTCGGTCCGACGCCCGTGAGCACCGCTTGCTCGACGATCGGCGCGAACATCGCGCGTTCGTGCATGAGCTGCTGGATCCGGTGCAGCAGCGCTTCGCGCCGCTTGCGATCCATCTCGAGCGCCTGGTCGCGGAAGAGCGCGTCGATGTCCGGATAGCCGCCGTACGAACGGATGCCGCCGGAGATGACGAACGCCTCGATGCGGGTCGCGGCGTTGCCCGCCGCGCCGCTGCCCACGCGCACCAGATTCTTGAATTGTTTGTCCTGATCGGCCTTGTAGAAGCCGGCGCGCTCGAGCGGCCGCAGCCGTGCCCTGATGCCGATGCTGCGCAGGCCGTTGATGACGGCCTCGGACTCGGGTGCGAACGTGATGTCGGTCGCGAGCTCGCCCGCATCGAAGCCTTTCGGGTATCCGGCCTCCCCCAGCAGCTGTCGGGCGCGGGTGGGATCGTACGGATACTCGGGCGGCGTCCAGTAGAACTCGAAGTCGCGCGGAATGATGCTCGACGCCGGCCGCCCATATCCGAGGAATTCGGCGTCGCTGAACGCCTTGCGATCGATAGCGAGATTGACCGCCAGGCGCACGCGGCGGTCGGCCCACGGCGATTTCGGGTCCCACTGCTCGGTGAACACGACCCACTGGCTCACCGTCGGCAGCGTCACTCTGAGCGTGAGCCCGGGCGTGCGCCGCACTTCCTCCGCGTTGGGGCCTCGAAAGCCGGTCGCGATGTCCGTCTCACCTCGCTTGAGCATCACCAGTCGCGTCGAATCGTCCGGCACGGATTTGAACACCAGCCGCTTCACCAGCGGCGCTTTGCGCCAGTAGCCGTCGAACGCCTCGACCACGAGCTCGATGCCCGGCGTGAACGACACGAACCGGTACGGTCCAGCGCCGACGGGCGCTTTCTTGAAGCCGTCGTCGCCGACGCGCTCGACGTATTTCTTGGGCACGATCCAGGCCGCGCTGGTCGCCGGCGACGCATAGAAGGTCATGAAGTCGGGCCACGGCTGTTTCAGCCGGAAGCGAATGCGCTGGGGATCGACGATGTCGACGGCCGCGACACGCGATTTCAGGCTCGCGGCGCCCCCACCCTTGTAGCGCTCGAAGGAAAACTTCACGTCGTCCGCGGTCAGCACGTCGCCGTTGTGAAAACGCACGCCGCGGCGCAGCGCGAACTCGTAGACGAGGCCGTCCTTCGACATCGTCCACGACTCGGCCAGGCTCGGAGCCCACGCATTGCCCGGCATCGGCTTCACCAGCGCGTCGTGCAGCGCGTAGAGCGTGAGAAACGGCGTGATCACGCCCGGCGTCTCCGCGGGATCGAACCACGTCGGCGCCAGCGTGATGTTCAATGCGAAGGTGATCTGTCCGTCCGCGGCGGCGGCTGCACGTGGCGCTGACGATGCGAGAGCAAGGATGAGAACGAGCGCAAGCGCCGAGGACGGCGCGACGCGGCGGGTCATGGCCCGGCATCGTACACCCGCCCCGTGTGGCGTAGAATCCGGGCGAACAGCGACGCGCGCAGTTCCCCGGAACCGGAGGATGCGTCATGGCCGCCCGACCCGTTGTCTACCCCGACGCTATCGAACCGCTCGTCCGCTTTGTCGAGGAGACGGCGCCCGAGCACATCGTCGCCCGCGCTCACGAACGCCTTGCCGCAGGCACGTCCGTCCGAGACATGCTGCTGGCCAGCGCGCTGGCCGTCGTGCGTTCGTCGGATCTGCCGCCCGGCCATCATGGCGGCCCGCTGCATCCGCTCGCAGGCCTGCACGCGGTGCGACACATCGCGGCGCGGCTGCCCGCAGACTACGCGCGGCTGCCGGTGATCCAGAACGTCGCGGTCGCCAACAAGCACATTCATTCGCCGGCGATGGGCCCGTACATCCTGGCCGACGCCGAGCCCGTGTCCGAGCGTGACGACGTCGAGGCGACGCTGGAATCGATCCGGTTCGCCGCCGGCCGCGGCGTCTACAACGCGTGCGATCACTATTTTCTCTATCTGATGCAGCGGCTCTCGCCCATGCAGGTGCTCGAGCATCTGCTCGAGTTCGCGATCCCGAAGAATCAGCTCGACGACCACTACTTCCTGTTCCCCGTCTTCACCTGGCGCGCGCTGGAATACTTCGGCTGGGAGTACGCGAAATACATCGGCCGCGCGCCCGTGCGTTACGTGACGCGTCCGACGATGCCTGCGTCGCTGGATGACGTGGACGCGCTGATCGCTCAGTTCGGCTTGCTGGAGCGAGACCTGCGCCCGACGACCGGCGACGACGAGACCGTGGCGATCACCACGCTCGCCGACGAGATCGGCCGCTGCCACAAGCTCAGTGAGGTGCCCGGAATGCTGGCGCGGGCGCTGGCCGACGGCCTGTCGCTCGAGGGTGCGGGTGAGGCGCTGTCGGTCGGCGGCTCTACGCTGTTCCTGCGCTCGCAGACGGGCAATCCGATGGACGTGCACATCAACACCGGCGCGAACACGCGGCGGTATCTGCTGAGGCAGCCGGAGATCTCGCTGCGCACCAAGCTGCGGGCGCTGCTCGTCTGGCATACCGGACCGGAAGTGATGATGGCGCAGCGGATGCTGGCGCCCGACGTTCAGCCGGAGCCTGCGCGGGTCGCCGCCCTGCCTGCGCGCACACAGGGAGAGCTCCTCGACGACATCACGGACCTGATCGCGCGCCTGCCCGTCGGCGAGCGGCTGCCGAAGGCGAATCTCGCGACCTGGCGGTGCACCGACGAGGTCAAGCAGGCGGCGGCGCTCGCGCAGCAGTATGCCAACGCGGGGTACGCGGAGGAGCCGCTGATCACGCTGCTCGGCACGATCGCGTGCCGCGACAACTTCACCGAGATGCACGCGCTCAAGCACCATCAGGCCACGTACGAGGAGTTCTACGCGACGCGCCCGTCGCTGCGCTGGCGTCACCTGGTGGCGGCGGTGCAGGCGGCCGCGATCTCGCACGGCCGCATCCAGGACGTCTGGGAGCACGCGGCCGACGTCATGGAGTTCACACGATGAGCCACAAGCCGATGGCCCTCGATCACGTCAATATCTTCGTGCGCAACGCGGAACGATCGTGGCGCTGGTACACGGACGTTCTCGGACTGCACACGCAGGATCTGTTCAATCATCCCGGCACCGAGCGCTTGCGCGCCGCCTTCCTGGCGTGCGATCCGAACCATGCGCACGACATTGCGCTCTTCGAAGTCGGTGACGACGCCGCCGCGCCGGAGGAACAACACGTGGGGCTCAACCATGTGGCGTGGAGGATGGCGAGCCTCGACGATCTCGCGGAGATCTACCGGCGGCTCAACGACAAGGGTGTGCCGGTCCGCGTCGGCGACCACACCATCTCGATCGGCGTGTATTTCTCGGATCCCGACGGCAACGGGCTCGAGGTGTACTACGAGCTGCCGCGCGAGGAATGGCACCAGGATCGGCCGTTCTCCGGCGGTGGCGCGAAGGGACGGTTCCCTGGCCCGTGGGACGAGGCGCTACGCCAGACCACCCCGACGCTGGCGACAGCCTGAGCGCGTGATGGCCGACCGATCCGTCGCGCTCCTCACCGAGGCGATCCTCGAACGCGATCAGCCGCGGACGACCGATCTCTTCCATCGCATGATCAGGCGCGAAGGCCGGTCGTTGGGCGAGGCGCTCGACGCGGTCACGACGGCCGAAGCGCCGTTCATCCAGGTGCCGAGCCATATCAACGTGCGCGACGGCCAGATCACGCTGATCAACAACGACCACACGATTCTGGGCCTGCGCGCCGCGCTGAGCCTGATGCCGTACCTGCCGGAGAGCCAGCGGCTGCTGCCGCTTCTGCAGGGCGTGTGGTACATCCCGGCCGGGCTCGACATCTGGAATCAGCTGCTCGGCCGATATCCCGGCCGCTACGCGACGATGAAAGGCATGAACGTGCCGCCCCCTGCCTACGGCCCGGTCGTGTGGCAGCAGGACGCGGCGCCCATCGTCGAAGAGGGTACGGTCGAAGAGCGCCTGCATGCCCACATGATCGCGACGATGAGCGGCGACGTGCGGCGCGCGTACGGTCTCTTTCTCGGACTCGCTGCCGAGGAGCCGATTCGCGCGCAGCTACGCGATCATCTGCTCTTCCTCGGATTGATCGATGTGCAAGACACCATCGCCGGACGGAAGGCGCGCAACACGGGCCACAAAGCGCTGCGTGCCCGCGCCGTGACCGATCTCGCCGACTTCATCGGGTGGGATCGCTCGCGCGGCGTCTACTACATCGGCGTCCCCGACATGGCCGTCGGCCCGCTCTACTACTCGCTGTACGACGCGGCGTGCGTGACCGTCGCCAACGAGCTGCCCGACGCCGGCAAGAATCTCGCACAGACGAATCGGACGCCGCTCAGTGAGGACGAAGTCGAGACGATGGTCCAGCTCCTCATGGAGGCGGACGCGCCGACCGTCTGGGCGCAGCTCACGACGCACCTGCGCAACGGCCGCTCGATCGGTAGCCTCGGCGACACCATCCAGATCGGCGCCGCCGAGCTCATCTTGCGAACGACCGTGCCCAAGCAGTTCACGGACGGTCAACATCCGTTCGACTACTGCAACACAGCGAACTACTGGCTCCGGACGACGGCGAGCCCCTATCGAGCTCGCGTGCTCTATCTGATGGCGAATTTCGTCAACGACGCCGCGCGCGCCAACAAGCTGGTCACGTCGGTGGTCGAGCGCGAGTGCGCCTCTTTCGACGCCTCGGGCCGGACTCCGGCGGCGCTGCTCATCGAGCTCGACGAGGCCATTCTCGCGTACGACATTCCGCGCGCGACCGCGCTCGCGAATGCGTATCTGCAGTCAGGGGCGGACCGTGGGGCGTATCAGGCGGCCGTCGCCGTGACGGCGTGCAAGTTCCAGGACGACCCGCACAATCAGAAGATCACGCACTCGACGTTCGAAGAATACGGCCACAATTCGACGCACCTGCGCGATCGCCTGCTGCTCGCCACGGTGCGACTGCTCGCCGGGTGGCCCAAGATGCCCGGCGAGC
>DAIRVP010000197.1:0-9708 GCA_036802765.1 Candidatus Rokuibacteriota bacterium | reverse complement strand
GCCGATCAACCTCGTCTACAGCCAGCGCAACCGCTCGGCGGCCATCCGCATCCCGATGTACTCGAAGGCGGAGGGGGCCAAGCGCATCGAGTTCCGCACGCCGGACCCGACGTGCAATCCGTACCTGTCGTTCGCGGCGTGCGTGATGGCGGGCCTCGACGGCGTCGCCAACAAGATCGACCCGGGCAAGCCGGTGGACAAGGACCTCTACGAGCTGCCGCCGGCCGAGCAGAAGAAGATCAAGCAGCTGCCCGGCGACCTCAGCATCGTGCTCGACAATCTCGAGAAGAGCCACGACTGGCTTCTGAAGGGCGACGTCTTCACGCCGGACGTGATCGAGACGTGGATCGAGTACAAGCGGAAGAACGAGGTGGATGCGGTGCGGCTGCGCCCGCACCCGTGGGAGTTCGCGCTCTACTTCGACATTTGACCAATTTGAGGGGCCTCGAAGGGCCCCTCAAATTCCCCGCACGTTCGGAGCGCCCCGGGTTTCCCGGGGCGCTCCTCTATACGGCTACTTCTATACGGCTACTTCACGATTTCGAGCAGCTCGACCTCGAACACCAGCGTCGCGCCCGGCTTGATTTTCGGCGGCGCGCCGCGATCACCATAGGCGGTGTCCGCGGGACACACCAAGCGGCTCTTGCCGCCGACCTTCATCTGCTGAACGCCCTCGGTCCAACACTTGATCACGCCATTGAGCGGAAAGGTGATGGGCTCCCCGCGCTGAATCGAGCTGTCGAACACCGTCCCGTCCGTCAGCGTGCCCTGGTAATGCACCTTCACCCGGTCGGTCGGGGTCGGACTCGGGCCCGTGCCCGGCTTGATCGTCGTCACGACCGCGCCTGAGGGCGTCTTGATCGCGCCCTTCTCCGATGCCGCCTTGTCGACGAAGGCCTGTCCCGCCTTGCGCTCGGGCACCGCCGCTGCAATCGCGCGCATCTTCTGGAGCTCCTGGATCTTCGGCCCGTACACCTGCAGGTCGACCTTCTTCTCCTTGTTGCCGAGACCGTCCGCGAGCCCGGACTTCACGATCTCGAGATCGGCGGGGCTCAGCGAGAACGACGCGAGGTTCTGGGCCAGGACGAGGCCGAGCGCGTACAGCGTCTTCTGCTCATCGGTCTTCAGCTCGGGGGCAGGCGTGGAGGTGCCGGCCGCGGCGGAGACATTTGCCGAGGCGGTGATGAGGAACAGGGCGAGAGCGACGGACAGTGTTCGCATCAGGGATCCTTTCGTTGTGATCGTTTGGATCACCATACGCCTGTTACCTCTGCGCGCCCGATTTCTCCGCTGCCTGCGAAATGAGCAGGCGCCGACGACGTGCCGGGGGGTTGAGCAGCGCCCCTGGGCCGAGATCCGCGTAAGGGATTGATTTCGCGTGGCCGAGGGCTGGCACTGGGCTTGCCGTACAGCGCCCGCGATGAATGCCGACAAGCAGGTCCAAGCCCGTGCTCGATGGCGTGTCGCAATCGTCGATGATCACGAACGGTCGCGTTCGGCGCTGCGCGCGGCCATCTGGTCCGCCGGCGGCGAGGTGGTCGGCGAGTCCGTTCGGTGCGCCGACGCGCTGGTGGTCGTGCGTCGCAACGCGCCCGACGTCGCGATCTGCGCCGCCGGTCTGCCGGATGGCGACGGCGTGCAGACGGCGGCGGAGCTCACGGCCGCGAATTGTCCCGTCGTGCTGTTCACCAGCCACACTGACGAAGCTCTCGTGGAGCGCGCACGCAGCGCCGGCATCATGGCCTACCTCCTGAAGCCGCTGCGCCCCGCGGAGCTCGCGCCGGCGCTCGACCTGGCCATCGCCCGTTTTGCGGAAACACGGCAGCTCAAGCAGACGCTCGAGGACCGCAAAATCATCGAGCGCGCGAAAGGCGCGCTGATGGCGCGGCTCGGCCTCACCGAGGACGATGCCTTCAAGCGTCTGCGGCGAGCGGCAATGGATAGCCGCAAGCCGATGGTCGAGGTCGCTCGCGCCTTGCTCGTTTCGGAGTCCGTGATCTCGTGATCCTCAACCGGACAACGGCGTCCACCATTCGGGCGGCAGGGCCGCCGCCCATACCGTGCGAACCCCCAACAGGAGACGCCATGTCCACATACTCGAGGAGAGACTTTCTCAAAACCGGTCTGGTCGCCGCCGGCGCCGGTGTCGCCGTCGCCCACGGCTTGCCGTCGATCGTGACCGCGCAGGGCAAGGAGCCCGTGAAAATCGGCGTTCTGCATTCGCTCTCCGGCACCATGGCCATCAGCGAAGTGTCGCTGCGCGACGTCGTGCTGATGGCCGTCGACGAGGTCAATGCCAAGGGCGGCGTGATGGGCCGCCAGATCCAGCCCGTGGTCGTGGATCCGGCGTCGAACTGGGACCTGTTCGCGGAGAAAGCCAAGCAGCTCCTGCTGCAGGACAAGGTCGCCGTCGTCTTCGGCTGCTGGACGTCGGTCAGCCGCAAGTCGGTGCTGCCGGTCTTTGAGAACAACAACGGCCTGCTGTTCTATCCGGTGCAGTACGAGGGCGAGGAGTGCAGCAAGAACGTCTTCTACACCGGGGCGTGCCCGAATCAGCAGCTGATTCCCGGCGCCGAATATCTGATGTCGAAAGAGGGTGGCGGCTACAAGAAGTTCTATCTGCTCGGCACCGACTACGTCTTCCCGCGCACGGCCAACAAGATCCTGCGCGCGTTCCTGCTGGCCAAGGGCGTGCCGGCCGCGAACATCGAGGAAGAGTACACGCCGTTCAGCCATCAGGACTATCAGACGATCGTGGGCAAGATCAAGCGCTTCGCCTCGGGCGGCGGCGCGTGCGTGCTCTCGACGATCAATGGCGACAGCAACGTCCCCTTCTACAAAGAATTCGCCAACCAGGGTCTGCGCAGCGAGAACGCGCCGATCATGGCCTACAGCGTGGCCGAGGACGAGCTGCGTGGCATGGACACCTCCGCGCTGGTCGGCCACCTCGCGGCGTGGAACTACTTCCAGTCCGTCGACACACCGGCTAACAAGAAGTTCGTCAACGCGTTCAAGGAATACGCGCAGAAGAAGAACCTCCCCGGCGGCACCAAGCGCGTGACCGACGATCCGATGGAGGCGGCCTACTTCGGCGTGCACATCTGGAAGCAGGCGGCGGAGAAGGCGAAGAGCTTCGAGGTCGACGCCGTCCGCAAGGCCGTCTACGGCCAGACGTTCGCGGCGCCCGTCGGCACCGTCAAGATGCACGAGTACAACCAGCACACGTACCGCCCCGTGCTCATCGGCGAGATCCTCAAGGACGGACAGTTCAAGATCATCTCGCGCACGAAGACCAACGTGGAGCCCGAGCCGTGGTCGAAGTACACGAGCCCGGACAAGGGCTGTGACTGGATCAATCACCAGGGCACATATCAGAAGAAGGCTTGATGACGCGTTCGCTCCTGTTCCTGTTGTTGTGCGTGGCGTGGCTCGCCGGACCTCCGGCGAGCCACGCGCAGTCTCCCGACGCGCTGAAGGCGCTCGGTGACCTCGCGCTGGAGGACAGCGACAAGCGCGAGGCCGCGGTCGCCGCGCTCGGCGGCACGCGGGACCCGAAGTGGCTCGAGTTCCTCACCGCCTTGCGCGACGGCAACGTCTACGCGCGCGGCAAGGGCGCCACGCGCGAGATCGTCGTGGGCGGCGTCAAGACGACCAAGGGCGACCAGGACGTCATCGACATCGCCACGGCGTACGATCGCAAGCCGCTCGGCACCGTGCCGGTCTCGAGCCTCACCGAGATCGCGGCCGACCGGCGTCTTCGCATCGCGATCAAACCGTTCCTCGACGCCGATGAAACGCGCGTCCAGCTCGCCAGCCCCGACTCCGAAGCACGGCGCGGCGCCGCCGTGAAGCTCGGTCATCAAGCCGATGCCGGTGCCGCGGCGGTGGTCGAGGCCGCCATCGCAAAGGAGACTGTTCCGAATGTGCGCCACGCGCTGGAAGAATCGCTGGCGCTCATCCGTCTGGCGCACGGTGACGCGGCCGTGCGCGTGCTCGCCGCGCAATCACTCGGTGGTCTCCATTCCTTCGATGGCGTGCCCGCGTTGCAGCGGCTCGCGGCCGACACGAGCGCCTCACGCGCCGAGCGTGAGGCGGCGACGCAGGCCATCCGGCAGATCGAGCGCTGGAGCCTGCTCGTGCGCACGATCGAGACGTCGTTTCAGGGCGCCTCGCTCGCCTCGATTCTGCTGCTCATGGCGCTCGGTCTGGCGATCGTGTTCGGCCTCATGGGCGTGATCAACATGGCGCACGGCGAGCTCATGGCGCTCGGGGCCTACAGCACATTCGTGGTCCAGAACGTCTTCCGCGCGCGCTGGCCCGAGCGGTTCGACGCGTACTTCATCGTCGCGCTGCCGGTGTCGTTCATCGTCGCCGCGCTCGTCGGCGTGGTCCTCGAGCGCGGCGTCATCCGCCGCCTCTATGGCCGGCCCCTGGAGACGCTGCTCCTCACGTGGGGCGCTTCGCTCATCATCCAGCAGGGGCTTCGCCTGTGGTTCGGCGCCGCGAACGTGGACGTATCGTCGCCGAGCTGGCTCTCGGGTGGCTTCGCGCTGATGACGGGGCTCACGCTGCCGTTCAATCGGATCTTCATCATCGGCCTCGCCGTCGTGTGCGTCGCGGCCATGTACTGGCTGCTGTTCGCAACCGGTGCGGGCCTCCGCATCCGAGCGGTCACGCAGAATCGCGGGATGTCGTCGTGTCTCGGCGTGCGGGCTGGCTGGGTGGACGCGACGACGTTCGCGCTCGGCGCCGGTCTCGCCGGCCTCGCAGGGGCCGCGCTCACCCAGATCGGTAACGTCGGCCCGTCGCTCGGCCAGAACTACATCGTCGACTCGTTCATGGTCGTAGTGACGGGCGGCGTCGGCAAGCTCGCGGGGACGATTCTGGCGGCGGCGGGGATCGGCGGACTGAACAAAGGCATCGAGCCGGCGCTCGGCGCCGTGTTCGCAAAGGTCGCCATTCTCCTGCTGGTCATCCTTTTCCTGCAGCGGCGGCCGGCAGGGCTGTTCGCCACGAGGGGACGCAGTGCCGAGGCGTGAGGCGGCCGCCGTCGGCGTCGCAGCGGTGTTCCTGGTGGTCGTGCTGCCGATCTGCAACGCGCTGCCCGCCAGCTCGCCGCTGCATCTCTCGGATTTCAGGCTCAACCTTTTCGGCAAGTTCCTGGCCTACGCGATCCTCGCCCTGGGACTGGATCTGCTCTGGGGCTACGCGGGTGTGCTGAGCCTCGGCCACGGGGTGTTCTTCGGTCTCGGCGCGTACGCGATGGGCATGCATCTGATGCTGGAGATCGGCGCCAAGAGCGTGTACCAGAGCTCGCTGCCGGATTTCATGGTGTGGAACCAGGTCAAGGAGCTGCCGTTCTTCTGGCGGCCGTTCTATTCCGACGTGTTCACGCTGGCGGCGATCGTCGTGGTGCCCGCGCTGTTCGCGCTCGCCTTTGGCTTCCTCGCGTTCCGCAGCCGGATTCGCGGCGTGTACTTCTCGATCATCACGCAGGCGCTCGCGCTGTCCGCCTGGCTCGTCTTCAACCGTAACGAGATGCGCCTGGGCGGCACGAACGGTCTGGCCGATTTCAAGACGATCTTCGGCTTTCCGCTCAATCAGCCAGCCACGCAGCGCGGGCTGTACGCGGTAACAGCGCTCGTGCTCGTCGTCGCCTATCTCGTGTGCCGGTGGATCACCGGCAGCAGGGCGGGGAAAGTGCTCGTGGCGATTCGCGACAGCGAGACGCGCGTGCTGTTCTCCGGTTACTCCCCTGCGCGGTACAAGCTGTTCGTGTTCGTCGTCTCCGCCGTGCTCGCGGGCGTCGCCGGCGCGCTGTATGCGCCGCAGGTCGGCATCATTACACCCGCCAAGATCGGCGTGCTGCCCTCGATCGAGATGGTGGTGTGGGTCGCCGCCGGTGGTCGCGGCACGCTCGTCGGCGCGGTGGTCGGGGCGTTCGGCGTCAACTGGATGCAGTCCTGGCTCACGACGAGCTATCCGGATCTGTGGCTCCTTTTCCTCGGCGGGCTTTTCATGGGCGTCGTGCTGTTCTTCCCGGACGGCGTCGTTGGCGGCCTGGCGCGTCTCGGCACATTCATCCGGCGCGCTCCCGCGAACGCCGCGCTCCGCGGCGAACGCACGCAGCCGGCGACCGTCTCGAATCGACCATGACATCGACGGGCTCCATCATTTATCTGGAAGACGTCACCGTTTCGTACGACGGCTTCAAGGCGCTCTCGCGGCTGAACTTCTACATGGACCGCCGTGAGCTGCGTGTGGTCATCGGGCCCAACGGCGCGGGCAAGACGACGCTGCTGGACGTGATCTCCGGGCGCGCGAAGCCCGAGCACGGCCGCGTGATCTTCGGCGACCACACGGATCTCACGACGCTGCGCGAGAACGACATCGCGGCGTTGGGCATCGGACGCAAGTTCCAGACGCCGTCGGTGTTCGTCAACCTGAGCGTCTGGGACAACGTCGAGCTGTCGCTCAAGCGCGCGAGCAAAGGCGTCTTCGCCGCGCTCCTCGAGCGCGACGCCGACGGCGAGCGCGAGCGCATCGGCGCGACGTTGTCGACCGTCGGCCTGGCGGACAAAGCCACGCTCATGGCGGGCGCGCTGTCCCACGGCGAAAAGCAGTGGCTCGAGATCGGTATGGTGATCGCGCAGGATCCGGAGCTCCTGCTGGTGGACGAGCCCGTGGCTGGGATGACGGACGAGGAAACCGCGCGCACCGGTGAGCTGCTCGAGTCGATCGCGTCCGACCGCTCCGTGCTCGTGATCGAGCACGACATGGAATTCGTCCGACAGATCGCCCGCAAGGTCACCGTGCTCCATCAGGGCACGGTGCTGTGCGAGGGCCCCGTCGATCAGGTGCAGACCGACCCGCGTGTCCTCGAGGTGTACATCGGGCGCCGCCGTGAGACTGCCGATGCTCGCGGTTGAGCGGCTCGACGTCGCCTACGGCGGCTCGCAGGTCCTGTGGGGTGTGGACCTGCGCGTCTCGGCGGGCGAGGTGCTGTGTCTGATGGGACGCAACGGTGTCGGCAAGACCACGCTGCTCAAGGCCGTGATGGGGCTGCTGCCGGTGCGCGGCGGCCGCGTCACCTTCGATGACGCGGACATCACGCGCTGGTCGTCCGACCGCCGCGCGCGCGCCGGCATCGGCTACGTGCCACAGGGGCGCGAGATCTTTCCGCATCTCACCGTTCAAGAAAATCTCAGAGTCGCTCAGCTCGGCTGCGGGCGCCACGACAGCATGGACGACGTCCTCGACCTGTTCCCGGCGCTGCGCCGATTTCTGGGTCGCAAGGGTGGGGTGCTCTCCGGTGGTGAACAGCAGATGCTGGCCATCGGGCGCGCGCTGCTGATGCGCCCCAAGCTGCTGATCCTCGACGAGCCGACGGAGGGTATTCAGCCCTCGATCATTCTCGAGATCGAGGAAGCGATCCGCCGCATCAAGACCGAATTGCGCCTGGCCGTGCTGCTCGTCGAACAGTATCTCGACTTCGCCGAGCGGCTCGCCGATGCCTATGTGATCATGGCCAAGGGCTCGGTGGTCGCGGCCGGCGCCACCAAGGACTTGCACGCCGATCAAGTGAAGCAGCATCTGGCTGTCTGAGGCTCCGGAGGTTCAACGATGCACCTCACGCCGCGGGAGCAGGAGAAGCTGCTCATCTTCACCGCCGCCGAGCTGGCGCGCCGTCGCCGGGCGCGCGGCCTCAAGCTGAATCATCCGGAAGCGCTCGCGATCATCACGGCCGAGATTCTGGAGGGCATCCGCGACGGCCGCTCGGTCTCCGAGCTGATGGAAGCGGGGCTGTCGATCCTTCGGCGTGATGATGTGATGGAAGGCGTCCCGGAGATGATCGGCGAGGTACAGGTCGAGGGCACCTTTCCGGACGGCACGAAGCTCGTCACGATCCACCATCCGATCCGCTGAGCGCCCGGCGTGAGCCTCGAGGCCTGGGGATTGTTCGTGGTGACCGAGACCGTGTTGTGTCTCACGCCGGGGCCGGCGGTTCTCTTCGTCGTCTCGCACGCGCTGTCGCGCGGCGTCGCGTCATCCGTCGCTGCCGCCAGCGGTATTCTCACCGCGAACGTCCTGTACTTCGCGCTGTCGGCCACAGGTCTCGGTGCGGTGCTGCTCGCCTCGTATGAGCTCTTCGCGCTCATCCGGTGGGTCGGCGCGGCCTATCTGATCTGGCTCGGCGTGCGCGCGTTCCTTCGCGATGCGACGCCTCGGACACTGCGCGCCACGCCGACCGGCAGCGCGCGCCGGACGTGCGTGAGCGGCTTCGTACTTCAAGCCGCCAATCCAAAGGCGTTGTTGTTCTTCGTGGCGCTGCTACCGCAGTTCATCGACCCGACCGGCAAGGTGGCGGGCCAGGTGCTCGTGCTCGGCATCACCAGCGTGGTCATCGAGCTGATCGTGTTGCTGGCCTACGGCGCAGCTGCGGGGCGATTCCACGTGCTCGCCGAAAACCCGCGCTTCGCCCGTTTCGCCGATCGCGTCGCCGGAACGATGCTGGTGACGGCGGGCATCGGAGCCGCGCGTGCCTAGCTCAGGCCACCCGCTACAAAGGAGATTCCCGTGATTCCAGGCGAGTATCTGCTCGAGGGCGGCGACATCGAGGCGAACGCCGGGCGGCGTACGGTCGAGCTGACGGTGGAAAACACCGGCGACCGGCCCATCCAGGTCGGCTCACACTTCCACTTTTTCGAAGCGAACCGGGCTCTGCGTTTCGATCGTTCGCAAGCGTTCGGAATGCGCTTGAACGTTGCCGCCGGTACCGCGGTGCGCTTCGAGCCGGGCGACGCCAAGCGCGTCACGCTCGTCGAGCTCGCCGGCGCACGACAGGTGTACGGGCTGAACGGCCTCACCGCCGGCGCAAGCAAAGAGACGGCGCTGCGCCGCCTCGCCGAGTGGGAGCGGCTCTCATGACACTGCGACTGACGCGCCGGCAGTACGCCGATCTCTACGGTCCGACGACAGGCGACCGTGTGCGGCTGGCCGACACCGATCTGCTGATTCGCGTCGAGCGGGACCTCACCGTCGCCGGCGAGGAGGCGAAGTTCGGCGGCGGCAAAGTGATTCGCGACGGGATGGGGCAATCGGCCCGCGCCACGCGCGGCGACGGCGTGCTCGATACCGTCATCACCAATGCGCTGATCGTCGATCACTGGGGCATCATCAAGGCCGACATCGGCATCCGCGAAGGTCGTATCGTTGGCATCGGTAAGGCAGGCAATCCCGACATCATGGCCGGCGTCACGCGCGGCATGATCATCGGCGCGGGCACCGAGATCATCGCGGGCGAGGGCAAGATCATCACGGCCGGCGGACTCGACACGCACATCCACTTCATCTGTCCGCAGATCATCACCGAAGCCATCACGGCGGGCCTCACGACGCTGCTCGGTGGCGGCACGGGTCCCGCCGCCGGCACCAGCGCGACGACATGCACGCCCGGCATCTGGAACACGCATCGAATGCTCGAGGCGGCCGAGGCGTTTCCGCTGAATCTCGGCTTCCTCGCCAAAGGCAACGCCTCCGCGCCGGAGCCGCTCCGCGAGCAGATCGAAGCGGGAGCCATCGGGTTCAAGCTGCACGAAGACTGGGGGACCACGCCGGCCGCCATCGACACCGCGCTCGCGGTGGCCGAGGAGTATGACGTGCAGGTGGCCATCCACACCGATACGCTGAACGAGGCGGGGTTCGTCG
>DAIRVP010000196.1:0-9792 GCA_036802765.1 Candidatus Rokuibacteriota bacterium | reverse complement strand
TCGGGATCGACGTCAAGATCAAGGCCCAGGCGCGGCCGCCGTGGTACGAGGACAATTACCGCTGTGCCACGCACGGTCCCGTGATGTTCCTGCGCGCCAGCGATCCCGACGGCGTGTTCTCGCTGTTCCACTCCTCGCTCGTCGGTTCCAACTTCAACTGGTCCTGCGTGAAGAACGCCAAGCTCGACGCGCTCCTCGAGCAGGGCCGCCGCGAGTTCGACCCGGCCAAGCGGCGAGCGATCTATCTTTCGATCGCTCACCTCGCGCTCGACGAGGCGCTGACGGTGCCGCTGGTGGACGAGCTGTCGGTGTGGGCGTTCCGCAGCGGCGTGCAGGCGGTGAAGTACAACTTCAACGCCTTTCCCATCCTCGGCGACGCGACGCTCCGGCGGTAACCGCAACCGCGCGGCGGGCTCATGCTGACCTGGATCGCGCGACGGATCCTGGCCGTCGTCCCGGTGCTGTTCGGCGTGACGCTGGCCGTGTTCAGCATGCTCTTCGTCGTTCCCGGCGATCCGGTGAAGATGATGCTCGCCGAGTTCGTTACCAATCCCGACCAGATCGCGCAGATGCGAGCCCAGCTCCATCTCGACGAGCCGATCTTGAAACAGTACGGCCGCTTCGTGGCCAACGCCGTACGGGGTGACCTTGGCACGTCGATCCGCAGCCGCCGGCCGGTAACGGCCGAGATCGGTGAGAACGTCTGGAAGACTGCCGAGCTCGCCGTGGCCGCCATGATGGTCGCCATCGCCATCGGCGTGCCACTCGGGCTGCTGGCGGCGCTGTCGCGCCACTCATGGCTCGACGTGGCGTCGATGGTCACGGCGCTGCTCGGCGTATCGATGCCGAGCTTCTGGCTCGGGCTCCTGCTGATCTTCGTCTTCTCGCTGCATCTCGGCTGGTTCCCCGCCACCGGTGGCGGCAGTCCGCTCCACCTCGTGCTGCCGAGCGTCACTCTGGGCAGCGTCGCGGCCGCCATCATTGCGCGGCTCACGCGATCGAGCATGCTGGAGGTCCTCGGTCAGGACTACGTCCGCACCGCGCGCGCCAAGGGCCTCGGCGGCTTCAGCGTCGTCGTGCGCCACGCGCTCAAGAACGCGCTGATCCCGATCATCACGATCTTCGGCCTGCAGTTCGGCAACCTGCTGGCCGGGGCGGTCATCGTGGAGACCGTGTTCAGCCGGCCAGGGTTGGGGCGTCTCATCGTCGGCGGCATCCTGGCGAAGGACTTCCCGCTCGTGCAGGGCACCGTGCTCTTCGTGGCCACCGTCTACGTGATGATCAACGTGATGGTCGACGTCGCCTACGCATACGCCGACCCGCGCATCCGCTTTGGGTGACGACGCAGTGGGCGTGAGTCTGCCGCGCCGGCTGGCGCGCCACCGGGGCGCCGCGATCGGGCTCGTCATCCTGGCCGCGCTGTCGCTCGTGGCGCTGGCGGCGCCGTGGCTGAGCCCGCGCGATCCCGTCAAGACGGCGCCGCGCACGGCGTTGCAGCCGCCGGGCGCGACGTACTGGCTCGGCAGCGACCAGCTCGGGCGCGACGTGGCCAGCCGCGTGATGCACGGCGCGCGCCTCTCGCTCACGGTCGGTGTCATCGCCGTCTCCATCGCCGTGACGCTTGGCGCCCCGATCGGGCTCGTCTCCGGGTTCTATGGCGGCCGGCTCGACGCCGTGATCATGCGCGTCATCGACGTGCTGCTGGCCTTTCCCGGCATCCTGCTGGCGCTGGCGATCGTGAGCGTGCTCACGCCCGGGCTCACCAACGTGATGATCGCGGTCGGGCTGTCGGCCGTGCCGACCTACGCGCGGCTGGTGCGCGGCAGCGTGCTGGCCACGCGCGAGAACCTCTACGTGGAAGCGGCGCGCGCGCTCGGCACTCGCGATCCCTCGATCCTGGCGCGCTATATCCTGCCCAACGTGGTCGCGCCGCTGGTCGTCACCGCCACGCTCGGGCTCGGCACCGCCATCCTGGCTGCCGCTGCCCTCAGCTTCCTCGGCCTCGGCAGCCAGCCGCCGCAGCCGGAGTGGGGACGCATGCTGAGCGAGGGGCGCGACTATCTGCGCGAGGCGTGGTGGATCTCGACCTTCCCCGGGCTCGGCATCATGCTGACCGTGCTCGGGATGAACCTGCTCGGTGACGGCCTTCGCGACGTCCTCGACCCCCGGTTATAGAGGAGCGCTATGGAACTCGGCTGCCATCTTCCGAATCAGGGCCCGCTAGCCACGCGCGACGCGCTGGCCACCTTCGCACGCGCCGCCGACGAGCACGGCGTCGCGTCGCTCTGGGTCAGCGATCACGTGATCTTTCCGCGAACGGCGACCGGCAATTATCCCGGCGGCCGCTTTCCGCATCCTCCCGACAAGGCGTACCTGGAGCCGGTGATCACACTGACCGCGGCCGCCATGTGCACTGTACGGGCGCGTCTGGGCGCTTCGGTCTTCATCCTCGGACACCGCCATCCCGTCGTGATGGCGAAGATGCTCACTTCGATCGACGCGCTCTCACAGGGCCGGCTGATCGTCGGCGTCGGCGTCGGATGGTGGAAGGAAGAGCTGGAGATCCTCGGCGCGCCGTTCCATCAGCGCGGGCGCCAGGCCGACGAGGCGCTGCGCGCGTTCAAAGCGCTGTGGACCGAGGACAACCCCACGTTCGAGGGCGAGTTCTTCCGCTTCCGCGACGTGGGCTTCGCGCCAAAGCCGGTGCAGAAGCCGCATCCGCCGATCTGGGTCGGCGGCGACAGCCCCGGCGCGTTTCGCCGTGTCGCCACGCTCGGCGATGGCTGGCACGCGACGTCGAAGACGCCCGCGCAATTCGCTGAGGCGCTCGGCCGTCTGCGCAGGGCGGCCGATGACGCGCGGCGACCGCTGGAATCGATCGAGCTTTCGCTGCGCTACGGGCTCACCGACGATCTCATCCAGCAGGGCGCGACGGCGATCGTCGACGCCCTGGCGCAGTACAAGAAGCTCGGGCTGAAGCACGTCGTGCTGGAATTTCGGCGCGACGACCTGGGCCGGATGCTCGAGATCCTCGACCTGGTCGCTCGCGACGTGCGGCCGGCGCTCGACCGCGCGTGAGCGCGGTCGAGCGGCGCATCACGCCTTCAACGACCAATCGGCTTGAAATTCGTTTTGAGCGCAGAGACCGTGTAGCGCCGGACCTGATCGGTCCATTGCGAATCGATCGTCTGGGACGCCGGTGAACCGGTTGCCAAGCGTAAATCGAGCGCAAGATTGGTCACGTAGAGCGTGCGTCCGTCGGGACTGAACGCCGGGCTCGCCGGGAAGAGGAGTCCCTGCGGTATACCCCGTTCGTCGACACCCTCGAAATCGCCGAGCTTGGCAATCACCTTGCCCGTCGGATCGATCACGACGATCTCGTCCCCCTGGTTGGCGGCCACCCAGATGTTGTCGTCGCCGTCGATCGCGATCCCGTCCGCCCCGTTGATGCTGTTGACGAGGATGGCCGGTTGACCGGCGGTCGGGTTGCTGCTCTGTCCGTTGCTGACCGGGATCGTGATGATCTGATCGTTGGCGGTGTTGGCGACGAGCATCGCCGTGCGTGCGTTGTTGAACTCGATGCCGTTGGCGCCGAACGGAGGAACGCCGCTCGGAGTCAGCAACGCGTCCTGCACCCACACCTTACCTGCCCCGCCCCCTGGTCCCGTCGTCCAGATAATGCCCTGGAATGAATCGGAGACGTAAAGGTTGCCGAACTTGTCGAACGTCAGCGCATTCAGCCCGGCGCTGCCGGTGACTGTCATGAACACCGAGGATTTGCCGGTCACCGGATTCACCTTCAACGCGGTTGCGGCACCGAAATCGAGGACGATGAGATCGCGAGTCACCGGATTGAATCCGAGCCCCAGCGTGTGCGCCGTCGAGCCCGCAATCGCCACGCTGCGGATCAGCTTGCCGTTCGGACCGAACACGAACAGCTGGCTGGGCCCGGGAACCTGGCCCTGGGCGTTGAAGCCAAATGTCGTGACGTAGACATTGCCGTCCGGGTCGACCGTCAAACCCTCCGGCCCCGTCGCCCCGGCTGGAAGCACGGCAAACGTCTCGACATGCCCGCGATCGAACGCGAAGACCGGAACACTCGCTCCGAGCAACAGCAAGCCCAACGCTACCGAACCGATCAAACCGTTACGCATGGCTCTCTCCTGATCGTTTCCAGACGCATGTGGTCAGACACCGTTCGACGGACGACGAGTGAGCTGTCGCGTTCGTGAACGATCAGGTGAGAGGCGGAGCGCGGCTTTCGACGGACGACGAGACGACGGAACATACCGAACCGGGCGGCGCCAGCACGACGGCATCGACGGCCAAGGACCACGGCGCGGCGACCTGCACGAGCACTGCGGTGACGCCAGCCGTCGGCGAGGTGATGCTGACGATCAGATCGTCGAAATCGGCGTTGTCGGAAAGCCCGCTCGGGCCATCGGCGTCGAGCGGCATCGCGTGGGCCGCAGGAAGAACCCACGCCCACAGCGCGAGACTGATGATCACGAGCAGTTTTGCTCGCATCGCGCGGGAGCATACGCCAGGCGAGCGGATCGCGTCCAGGCCTAGCATCTCTGCGATCGCCGAAGGCGCACGCCGCGATCTACGGCTTGCGCGGAGGCGCCAGCCGATTTTGATTTTCGGCGTCGATCACGGCGTCGCGCACGATCTTCACGCCAGCCCGATCTTGCGCGGCAGCGGCGTCGAAGCCCGCGCTCGATTTGAACGGAACGAGCTCACCCAGAATCCAAACGCGCGCCGGGGCCATGATGGCCAGCCGATTGTTGTCGTGCCACTCGGCAGACAACCCGCCGCCGAGATCGCCGCTACCGTCGCCGCCGAGCGGTCCCTGGTACCTCTTCTTCAGCCAGGCCGCGTCTTCCTTCGAGAAGTCGTACACCATGATGAGATGTTCGACCGCGAGCGCACGCCTGAGCACCAGACGATGCGGCTCGTTCATCTCCTCGTAATACCGGTTCCCCGGTCCGAGCGTCTTCTTGACGTACTCCTCGTACTCCGACTCGTTGAGCTCATCCCATCCCATACCGCCGACGGTGATCCGAATCTCTTTCGCCCACTTCAACGCATCGGAAAGCTCTTTGCTGAGAGGCAACGTCGAGGTGCGGACCGCGGCGCTGATGTTGAGCTTCAACGCGACGTCGCGACCGCCTTTGCATTGGTATCCCGACGGCGACGGTCGAATAAACGGTTTCGGGGCGGGAAGCTCTTCGATGTCGACTCGCAGACGATAGTCGACGTGCCTGTGCTTTGCGTCGAACGTCTCGCGCCAGCCGCTGCCGGGCCCGGCATTGTTCGTCGGTCCGAAATACAGCGTGTGCGCAGGCTTGACACCCGCGACGCCGCAGTCTCTCAACGCCTGCATCCACTGCTCTCGTTGCGGATCGTCACAACCCGTCGTACAGACAACGGAAAAGAGTGCCAGGGCCAACGCGATGAAAGAGTGACGCATCTGATTTGACGGCTCCGGCGAATATCGTACCGCCGGGTGTACGATGCGCCATGCTGATGACGACGAGCCGACAATGACACGCCTCAAGGGCCGCGTCGCGCTGATCACTGGCGCGCAACAGGGGATCGGACGCGCGATCGCTCTGGCCTTCGCTCACGAGGGCGCGGATGTTGTCATCAACTACCTCGACGACCCCAACGCCGCCGAGCGCGTGGCCGCGGACGCGCGCAAGACCGGCGTCCGCGCGCTCGTCGTCCAGGGCGACGTCAGCCGCGTTGATCAGGGTCAGGCGCTCGCCGCGCGCGCCGTGCAGGAGCTGGGCGGCCTGGACATCCTCGTCAACAACGCGGGCGTGTACCCTCGATCTCCGTTTCTCGAGCTGTCCGAGCGCGAGTGGGATTTCGTCCTGGACGTCAACTTGAAGGGCTCGTGCTTCTGCGCGCAGGCCGCGGCGCGGGCCATGATCGCGGGCGGACGGCGTGGATCGATCATCAATCTCTCGTCGTCGTCGGTCCGCGGGCAGCCGCGCGGCGTGCATTACACCGCGAGCAAGGGCGGCGTCATCACGATGACGCGCACGATGGCGCTGGAGCTGGCGCCATACGGAATCCGCGTCAATGCGATCGCGCCGGGGACCACCGACACCGCGCAGCCTCGCGGCGGAAACACCGAGGAAGAGCTGGTGGCGATGGCGAAGACCATTCCGCTCGGCCGCATCGCGCAGCCCGAGGACATCGCCAGCGTCGCGGTGTTCCTCGCCGGCGACGAGTCGCGACACATCACGGGCCAGACGCTGCACGTCAACGGCGGCCTGTTGATGCGGTAGGGCGTGCGCGGGCGGGTCGCCCTGGTCAGCGTCGCCCTGGTGGCGTCGCTTGTCGTCTACGCGGTGGTCGCGGTGACGCGCCACTGGTGGCCTTCGGCCGCCGTAGCGCCGCTCCTCGCCGTGCTGCTGTGGCGGCGCCATCGTCGCGCGCGCTTCACCGCCTACGTGTTCTTTTCGGTGCTCGCGGCGCGCGGCCT
This sequence comes from Candidatus Rokuibacteriota bacterium, assembly GCA_036802765.1. Taxonomy (GTDB): domain Bacteria; phylum Methylomirabilota; class Methylomirabilia; order Rokubacteriales; family CSP1-6; genus AR12. The sequence continues at coordinate 3,296 of DAIRVP010000196.1, read as the reverse complement.
GCTGACCGGCCTCTGGGGCTTGCCGGCGTACGCAGTCGCCGCCGTCGGCCTGCTGCAAACTCCCGCGGCCTTCGCCGCCTGGCCGCGGCTGCAACCCGGCCGGGTGCGCGGCACCGCCGCCTCCGACGACGATCCCGGGCGCGATGATAGAATGCGGCCCGCATGAAATTTCTCTGCCTCGACTGCGACCAGCCGATGAAGCTGCACTCCACCGAAGGCCCGGACGAAGGCTCGCTGTCGGTCACGTTCCGCTGCCCCGAGTGTGGATTCCGCGTGGCGATGCTGACGAATCCGTTCGAGACCCAGATGGTGCGCAGTCTCGGCGTCAAGGTCGGCGGGCGAACGGTGCCCGCGGAGCCGTTCGAGAACCTCCGCGCCACGATGGCCGGCACGCGACCCGACGCCTTCGAAGGCACGGGCGAGACCACCTCCGCGTGTCCGTTTGCGGCGTCGCTCGGCGGCGCGGAGGCGTCGCCGACGTCAGAGCCGGCCAGCGTGCCGTGGGATACGGCAGCCGCGGCGCGACTGGAACGCATCCCCAGCTTCATCCGCCCGATGGCCAAACGCTCGATCGAGCGATTCGCCGTGGAACGCGGCTATGCGTCCATCAGCGAAACGGTGATGGACGAGGCGCGCTCCGTCTTCGGCATGTAGGGCGATGACCCGAGGCGACGTCGTGGTGCGTATGGCGCATGCCGCCGGGTGGCCGCGCGCCTCTACCGAGCGCGCGTTCCGTGCGATGCTGGCCGCCATCCGTGGCGCGCTTCGGCGTGGCGAGCCGGTCACGCTGGTCGGATTCGGCACGTTTTCGGTGGCGCGCCGCCGACCGCGCACGCTGCGCAACCCCAGAACAGGCCACGCTGTCACCGTCGCGGGTCGCACGCCGCGCTTCAAACCCTCCGCCGAGCTCAAAGCCTCGGTTCGTTAGAAGTTTTCGGCTAGAATATCGACAGTGTTCCGTGTCGCCGTCGCGCTGCTGCTGTGTGTCCTCGCGCTGTCCACTCCGCCTGCCGCCGCCGATGGCCCGCCACCGAGGTTCAGCGCCGAAGCCGTGCTGCTGCTCGATCCCGAGGGCAAAGTCATCTACGAAAAGAATGCGGACAACGAGCGCGCGCCGGCGAGCCTGGTCAAGCTCATGACCCTCTACCTCGCGTGCGAGGACCTCGACGCGAGCCGCGCCGACGTCGACGAAATGGTCACGGTCAGTCGCCACGCGGCCACAGTCGGACGGTATCGCATGGGGCTGCGCACCGGTGAAGAGGTGCCGCTTCGCGTGCTCCTCGAGGGCGTGGCGATCGCCTCGGCCAACGATGCCGCCACCGCGCTCGCCGAGCGCCTCGGGGGCGACGAGCCGACCTTCGTAGCCCGTATGAACGACAAGGCCCGCGAGCTCGGCTTGACCGGCACACGCTTCGCCAACCCGCACGGTCTGCCCGACGCGATCCAGCGCAGCAACGCAAGGGACCTGGCGGTGCTGACCGGCCGGCTGATCCAGGACTATCCGATGTCGCGTCCACTGCTCGGCGGCCAGACGTTCATCTATCGCGGTCGAGTCTACGCGCGCCACATTCCGCTCTTCAGTGATCCGGGCGGTGTGCAAGCACTCAAGACCGGCTTCACCCAGGAGGCGGGCTACAACCTGGCCGTGTCCGCATGGCGTGGCGGCCAACAATTCCTGATGATCGTCCTCGGCGCGCGCACACGGGCGCTGTCATTCCTCGACGCGAAGAAGCTGCTGCATTACGGCTTCGTCGAGACGGGCCTCGAGACCGAGGTGGTGAAGCCGCCCAGCCGTAAATCGGTTCGTACGCGACGCGCGACCGCCTCGCGCCCGTAGCGCCGAGGGTACGATGCCGATACGCGGCTACGTGTTCGATGCCTACGGCACGCTGTTCGACGTCCATTCCGTCGTCGAGGCCGGCCGCGCGGTCACCAACGATCCGACGGCGCTGTCCGCGCTGTGGCGGCAGAAGCAGCTCGAGTACACATGGCTGCGCTCGCTCATGGGCCGCTATGAAGACTTCTGGATGGTGACGGAGGCGGCGCTGCGCCACAGCCTGAAGCGCCTGGGCCTCGCGGCCAGCGACGCCGACCTGGCGCGACTCATGAACGCATATCACACGCTGGCGTGTTTTCCCGAGGTGCCGGCGGCCCTGTCGCGGCTGGCCGGACGGCCGCGCGCGATCTTGTCCAATGGCGCGCCCCGGATGTTGGCCGCGGCGATCGCCTCCAGCCGGCTTCAGGCCCTCATCGAGCACGTGATCTCGGTGGACCGGGTGAAGATCTACAAGCCGGCACCCGCGGTCTACGCGCTTGGGCCGAGCACGCTCGGCGTGGCGGCCGACGAGCTGTTGTTCGTCTCGTCCAACGCGTGGGACGTCGCGGGCGCGAAAGCCTTCGGGTACCGCGTGGCATGGTGCAATCGCCTCGGCGCGCCCGAAGAAGAGCTGGGCGTTCGCGCCGACTACGTCGTGTCGAACTTACTGGAGCTCCCGACGCAATAAAAAATCGAGCGGCCCGAGATGCGGGCCGCCCGCGATCGCTGGGGTGGCGTGTCTTACCGCTTGCCGAGCTTCTTGCGCTTCACGTAGGCCCAGATCTTCTTGGTCATCTCCGAGGGTCCGATCGGTCCGCTGCCGAACACGGACTCGAGCGAGTCCTTGCAGCCCTTGAAGCTGATGTGATAACCGCCAAACGCCTTCTTGCCCTTCGCCATGTCGCCTCCTCGTTGCGGTTGAAGGTGAGCCGCCACGTCCTCGAGCGCCAGGGGTATTACTACCACAGGCACGAGGGCGAAGGAACAGAAAACCCTACCGGTAGGGCCGTTTTCCCGACGGAAAAATACCCCCTACCCCTATAGGCGCCCTCCGAGAGGCCCACTCAGTTCAGCGGCGAAACGCGGGCATCACCTCGCGCGCGAACCAGCGCAGCTGCTCCTTGAACTCCTTGGGCGGCAGCCCCTCGGCCCAATGGATCATGAAGTCTTCGAGCCCCGGATACTTCGCCTCGATCGACTTGATGCCCTCGATCACGTGAGCGGGGGGGCCGCAGAACCACGCCTTCTGCGCGATGCCGTCGGCGAGATTCGGCACGCGCGCGGGCGCGCCGGGCGTGCCCCACGTGCGGCCCTGCTCGTCGGCGTACCTGACGAACCCGAATGGTGCGAACCACTTGTAACGCTCGTCGTGCGACGGCTCGACGCGGCGCTTGGCTTCCTCGGGCGTGTCGGCGAGATAGATGCCGGCGCCCCAGATGACGTCCTCGCCGAGCTGCTTCCGTTGACCATACTTGGCGCA
>DAIRVP010000195.1:0-9871 GCA_036802765.1 Candidatus Rokuibacteriota bacterium | reverse complement strand
GCACCACGCGTTGGCGTGGAACATGGGCACGATGTGCAGGATCACGTCGCGCTCGTTGATGCCCAACAGGTCCGTCATGGACGACGCCATGCTGTGCAGGAAGATCGCCCGATGCGTGTAGACCGCGCCCTTGGGGTGGCCGGTCGTGCCCGAGGTGTAGCACATCCCCGCGGCGTCGGTCTCCGACAGCGCCGGCCACGTCTCCATCGGACGCGCGTCGGCCAGCAGCGCCTCGTAGTCGAGGGTGCCCGGCGGAATCTGCGCGTTCGGCGTGTCCTTCATCACGATGACGTGCTCGACGCTGGTGAGCTGCTTGCGGATCGGCTCCAGCGTCGGCCAGCAGGACGCGTCGACAATCAGCACCTTGTCGCCGGCATGATTGACGATGTAGGCGATGTCCGCGGCCGAGAGCCGGATGTTCACGGTGTGCAGCACAGCGCCCATGCACGGTGCCGCGAAGTAAACCTCGAGGTGTCGATGCGAGTTCCACGCGAACGTGCCGACGCGGTCGCCCTTGCGGACGCCCAGCGCCTTCAGCGCGCCGGCCAGGCGCTGCGTGCGCTCGGCCCACCGCGCGTAGTCCATGCGCTCGAGTCCCACGCCGGGCACGCGCGTGGCGAGCGTTTTCTTCGCGAAAATCCGACGCGTTCGCTCGATGAAGTGCGGCAGCGTCAGCGGGTAATCCATCATGAGGTTGTCGAGCTGAGCCGTCATCAGCGTCCTCCCGAAACGTGGCGATAAGGTAAGGCTTCAACGCCAGGACCGTCCAGTCTGAGCAGCGTTGTAGAACGTTCCACTCGCCCGGCGATGGCCGAATAGTGTCCGGCGAGGTTGCGTCTCATCCGCTGACGGAGGAGACAGCCATGGAGAGGAACTATTGGAAGCTAGCCACGATAGGCATCGCCCTCACGGGTGTTACCGCTTTGAGCACCGGCCTCACCACGGCGTGGATGCTGCGGCCCGCCGCCGAGGCCCAGGCGCAGGCGACGCCGACCGCGCCGGTCATGTCCGTCCAGCCGACCCCGACGGTGCGACCCGCAGTCATCAATGGCGCCGGCACGCCGCCGGCGCCCCGGATCACCCCGGCGGTCGCACGCACCGCCCCGCCAACTCGCGTGACGCCGGTGGCCGCCACCACGACCGCCGAGGACTGTGCCACCGGCGGTGATCGCGCGATGCGCATCGCCAAGCCGGGCGCAATCGGCGCGCTGCTCGGCGCTGGACTCGGCGCCGCGGGCGGCGCGGTGGTGAAGGGCGGCAGCGGCGCGGGCAAGGGCGCGCTGCTCGGCGGTCTCGCCGGCGCCGCGCTCGGCGCAGGCTACGGCGCGTACAAGACGCAGAATGAGTGTGGAACCATTCTCGGAAACAGCAACGCCTTCAACGCGGCGCCGGCCGCACCTGCCGGCAACCTCGAGGCGATGGCCCCGCCGGCCTCGGGCGATCGCATCCAGGTCTATCGCGTCGAGCGTTGATCAGATAGCGGTGGGCGCTCCGAGGGCGCCCACCGCCGCGTCACCCGCCGATCAGTGCTTTCGCACCCGATGTCGCGCCGTACGAAAACGCTTCATCGGTCGCCCGGATACTGTTTGGCGTGCCGGCGGCGCTGACCCGACGAGCCGGCGGAACGCCGCGATCACCGCATCGAGCACCCGATTGCGACTCACAGGCGTGCCCGATTCCAAGGGTTTTTCGATCGGTAGCGGCGGTCGTCTGAACGGTGACTCCGTCACGGGCGCCGCGCTCACGAGCGGCGAATCCACGCGCGGGGCCTCGCCGAGTTCTGGCGCTTCGTTGATCTCCAGCTCGGGCGGCTCGCTCAGCTTGCGACGCAGGGCGGCGCTCATCTCGCTCAGCGAAGCCGACAGCTGAGCGGCAAGCGTATCGAGCGCCGGTCGGCTCACGACGTGCCGACTCAGAAGCGCCGGGGCGGCGCGGACAGCGTGAAATAGTTCGCGATGGCGCGGCGGGCCGGCTCATAGCTTCCCGCCGGCGCGCGAGGATCGTAGGTGACCTCAGCCTTGAACGCGCACGCAGGCTGACGCGCGAGGCCGTGCTCTCGCCACGGCCGGAACAGCGCTCCAAACTCCTCGACGGACAACGGCGTCCCGATCGCATCACGTCGCAGAGGCCGTGCGTCCTGAAGCTCTTTCGCCTCCGGCCGCAGCGCGACCGTGATCTTTCCGCGCTGGTCGATCGCCGCTCCGGCCACGACCATCTCGGCACCGGCCGCATCACGACATGGCGCGTTGCCCGGGCCGCGGCCCAGTTGCTTCTCACACGCGGCGTTTCTCGCGTCGCAGATGGCGAGATCGTCGTGCAGCCGCTCGTACTTGGCCTTGATCGCGCTGGCCTGAGCCGGCGTGTCACGGATCTTCTGCGGATCGATGTCGAAGATGCTGATCAGCGTCTTCCACGCCTCCGGCGTGACCCAGCCTCGGGCGGACGGATCGGTCTCGACCGCGTCCGCCGAGGCCAGGATGAGCGTGAACACGAAGATCATCTGCACGAGCAGATCGATCAGTGTGGTGAGGGCGATGTCACGATTCCGCCCGGAGCCGCCGGTCTGGGTCACTTACGCGATTCGATTCGGCTCAGAATGAACTGCGACGCGTCGATCAGATGATGATGCACGCGTCTCACGGCTTCCTCGGACGCGCGCAGATCTTCCTGCAGCCGGTTCGCGATCTCGCTGGCGGCGTCGTTGTACTTGCGGAGCTCTTCGGCGAGCGGGCCGGCGATCTGCGCTGAGAGCTTGACTTGCGTCGTCACGGCGTCGTTGCCGAGCAGCACCGCGCGCTCTGCGATCTCGCTCAGCGCCTGCAGGCCGACGGTCGCCTTCGTCAGGCCGCCGCTCCAGTTGAGCACCGACTGCTCCGCGGCGCGGCTGCCGTGCTCGAGCGTCGCCAGCGCGGCCCCGGCGCTCGCGATCGACTTGGTGGCTCCTTCGGTGACCTGGGCCACGTTCGTCCACGCGCTGTTGGCTTCGGTCAGGCTGCCGCGCAGCGTGCCGAGCGCGGCGACGATCGTGGCCGTCTCCTCGGGAAACCTCTCCAGGCCGGTGGTGAGATTGCCGACCTGGCTCAGCTGGGTGGCGAAGGCCTCGGCGTTCGTCTTCGCCGCCATCACAGCCGTGTTCGCCGCGTCCGCGGAGACGGCGAGCGCGGTGAACGCGCGGCTGCCGTCGCGCGCGCCCTGCACGGCCGTGGCCAACGTTTCCTCGAGCTCGCTGTATGCCGAGCCGACCAGAGACGTGGCTTTGCGCATGAGCTCGGCGCGGTGGGTGAGATCGTTCAAGATGACGACGAGCCGCTGACCGACGTCCTCGGGAGGCAAGCGCAGCGCGCTCAGGCGCTCTTCGAACTCCTGGAGCGTCGTCCCCATGTTCGTGTTGGTCTGGCGCAGAAATCCCGCCAGCTCCGTGGCCGATTCCGATGCAATGCGCGCGAAGTCGTGGACCACCTGTTCCGTGACGCTGCGAACCGCGCCCGCCGTGCCGTTGGCGAGCGCCTCGACCTGCTGCTTGACGAGGTTGTGTGTGCTCTCCGCTTGCCGCGCGGCGGTGTCGATCTCACGGGCCGCGCGCGTCCGCAGCTCCGTGAAGGTGGCCTCTGCCTGGGCGCCGACCCGATCGATGACGGCCGCGAACTGATTCATCAGCTGCGTGCTCATCGCGTCGAACTGCTGGATGACCCGGTCGGAGATCGTGCGAATGGACTCGATCGCGCCGGTGTACGACTCGTTGAGGTGTCCTTCGGCGCGTCCCTGCGCATGCACGATGCGCACCGTGCTCCGCTCGATGCGGCGCGCCGCCTCGGCGTAGGCGTCGCCCAGCCGCCGCGCGTTCTCCTCCGGGCCCGAGGGCGTTCCGGGCCACGTCTGCGCGAAGACGACGCGGCCGGCGAGGCCGACGAATGTCGTGATCAGGCCCAGACCGAACAGGCCCAGGACCTGCCGCGTCTCGAGCCGCTCCGTCGAGTTCAGCAGCGGCGCGAACGTGGCGACGAGCGTGGCCAGCGTGTAGATGAAGCCGAGGTAGTAGAACGTCTCGCCGTCGCCTTCGGCGGCGTATTCCGTCCGCGACCGCATCCACAGCACGACGCCATAGACGAGCATGAGCCCGACGACGAGCGCGACCATGGCCCAGTGCCAGGCGCCGGAGGGGCTGCCACGGTACCAGCGACTGAAGGTCAGGATCACGCCGACGCCGATGACGATGAAGCCGATGAAGACCGACGGAAGACTCCGAACGAGTTGCGCCGCCATGCTCAGTCCACTCCCGCCCAGCGCGTGATCTTGCCGCCGGAATCGTGGAAGTATCGCTGCCAGAAGTCAACATGCGCGGTCTGCTGCAGGCGGCGGTCGCGATAGCGCCGCAGGTAGATCACGAGGATGTTCCAGTCCCGGAAATCGGCCTGCACGTCGCGCGCGAACCCCGACCGAACGAAGTCGTCGTACGTGTTGCGGTCGCGGTAGTGGCTGAACCCTTCGGTGTTCTGCAGCATGTCGGAGACGAGGATAAGCGTTTTGCGGCCTCCGCCGTCGTAGATCTCCTGCGAGCGCGAGATCAGCTGCAATGTCTCGAGGATCGGTGAGCGCTCGCCGACCTCGGTGGTGAGGCTCTCTTCCAGCGCGGCGCTGACGGGGATCAGGAAGTGTTCGTAGAAGCCGCGCGTGATCTTGCGATTGTTCTCGTAGAGCTCATTGCCGTGCGACGGCGGCCGACAGAGATCCGAGCTCGGGCGCAGGTTCGGGCTGTCTCGCGACTCGAACGTCAATTTGCTGAACGTGAAGAGCGCGATGCGTGAGCGGACGGGAAGTGTCGCATCGTCGGCGACATAGTCCTTGATGAAGCTGAGCGCGAAGCGCCGGTGCGTCTCCGTCAGCGCTTCCGACTGGTCGACGAGAATCACGGTCTGGTCGGCGGGGACACGCTTCAGCAGCCGTTTGTCCTGGTAGACGCAGTTGTCGGCCCCGAGGGCCGGCCGCGCCCACATCACGCCGAGCACGGACGCGAGCAGTGCTGTAACGAGAACCCCGATGACGCCCAGGATGACGAGGCCCTGTCGGTCGGATTTGCTCAGCGCCACCGCGTCAGCCCTTGAGCTCCCATTCTTCGCGTGCCAGCTTCTCCTTGATTTCCCGCTCGAGCTTCGTGAAGTAGAAGTCGCGGCGCCGGATCTCGGCCGTGCGGAGATTCTGCACCGTGGTGTTGTTCTGTCGGGCGATGTCGCTGAAGCTCTTCATCGCGCTTTCGTAGAAGCGCGACAGCCGCTCCTCGCTCTCCGAGACCCCGGCGGGCGGCCGCACCAGATAGCTCTCGAAGCTGACGCTTTCCTTGAAATACATCGGCGCCGGCGACTTGCGCGTGCGCACGTTCGCCTGGCGATAACCCTTGATGACGACGTTGCAAGCGTCCTGCAGCTCCGCCGCCTCTCGGCCGAACGTCCGCCGCTGCTCCTCCGTCGTGCTGATCAGCTGCTGGTAGTACTCGATGTTGGATTTCACTTCGGACAGCAGGTGCGCCTGCTCCTGTAGCGTGCGATCGAAGACCTGATCGACCAGACGACAGTACTCGGCCTTGGCGGTCTCATAGGCCGTGCGCCGCGCCTTCAGCTCACGGTCGAGCTCGCCGTAACCGGGATAGGCGTCATCGACGGTGTAGCCCTTGTACGCGGCGAAGATCCCGAAGATCAGCGCGAGAACGACGAGGATCCACGAGAACACATCTTCGAAGCCGAAGGGATTGGCGGCGAGCCGTTGCCACGCGAGCTTCGCCGCTCGCCACGGATCGACGTCGGCGGAGAAACGCGGCGGGATCTGGGTTCCGCTGGGGGCCGACACGGTCGGCTGGGCCTGGGCGATGTCGTTGGTGGCGACCCGATAGTGCGCGGCGCCGAGCGTCACCAGCAGAAAGCAGACCGTGAGGAACGCGACGGCGCCGAGCGCGAGCATTTTCCGACGGACGCTCCGATGATTCACGTATCGCAGCAGGTTGCCGGAGAGAATCGCCAGACTGAGATTGACGAGTGACAGGGTCATGGCGATCAGCACACCGCCCAGCAGGCCGAAGTCGCTGCCCTCGGCGTAGAACGTCGAGAGCGACACCCATTCGACCAGAGCGAGCGCCGCCACGATGGCGAAGTGGTAGAGCTGCGACTCGGGATACGCCGCCGCTCGGTGCTGCAAACCGTTCCTCTGCTGAAACCAGCGCAGATGCTTCAGCGCGCGCGTCTCGTTTTCCTTGGCCTGAGTGAGCCGCGTGGCGTGGTCGGATCGCAGCTTCTCGAGATTCGGCTCGATGGCCGAGAGCAAACGCGCGAACGAGTCTTTCGTTTGCTCGATGTCGATCCTCGCCGCGGTGGCGCGACGATCGTGCTGCAGTCGTCCGAGCGCGACCTCACAGCTTTCCTTTCGCTGCCGCGCGAGGCCGACGAAGTACGCGCACACCTCGGATTCGTTGGCATCGAGAGAGTTGCTCGTGGTTTTCGGATTGTCGTGAACTCCCGCGTCGGCCGCCTTCTGCTGCACATCGAGGGCGCGCCGCGCGGTTTCGACCAGTTGCTGCATCTTGGAAACGCCCTCCGGTGCTCGCATTCGTCGGCGACGCAACCCTTGTTTCTTGAAGGGTTGAATGGCCGCGACCGCGGCCAGCAACGAATAGGCACGTACTGTTCGGACCGTTGCTCTTCCCCAGGAGGTTCCTGTTTAGGACATCGCCCGGACTTCGGCAAGTGTTTTCTCAGACGTGCCTCCGATCCTCGCGCCGCGCTTGTGATATCGTGGGCGCTCGATGAAGTCGCGCTGGAACGACGCCGAGGCCGCGACGCTCGAGGGCCTCGACCTCCTCGTGTATGCCTCGCGGCTCGTCGGCGCCGAGACCTCGCTGGTGGTCTGGGGCGGCGGCAACACGTCCATCAAGACCGTCGAGCACGATCATCGCGGCCGGTCGATTCCCGTCCTGCGCGTCAAGGGCAGCGGCTCGGACCTGAAATCGGTCCAACGCAAGGATTTCCCGGGCGTCCGCATGGACGACATCCGCGCGCTGCTGGAGCGGCGGGACATGGGCGACCAGGAGATGGTGGCTTACCTCGCGCACGCGCTGCAAGATCCCGGCGGCGTGCGGCCCTCGATCGAGACGCTGCTGCACGGCTTCGTGGACGCGCACGCCGTGGTGCATACGCACGCCGACGCCATCGTCTCGCTCACGAACAACGACCGGCCGCGTGAGGTACTCGCCGGAGTCTACGGCAAGCACGTCATTGCGCTCGACTACCGTCGACCGGGGTTCAAGATCTCGCGCGAGGTGGCCGACGCGATCGCCGAGCACCCGGAGGCGCGCGCGCTCGTGCTCGAGCGCCACGGCACGATCACGTGGGGCGCGGGGGTGCGCGACGCGTACGAGGCGACGATCGAGCTCATCACCGCGGCCGAGGACGCCATCGCGGAGCGCAAGCGCGGGCGTCGGCTCTTCGGTGGCCCGCGCGTGCCGGTGCTGGATCCCGCCGCGCGGCGCACGGCGGCGCTGACCCTCGCGCCGAAGCTGCGCGGACGACTCGGGCGCGCGCGGCGCGTGATCGTGACGTTCGACGACGCGGAGCCGGTGACCGCCTTCACGTCGTCGGTGGAGGCGCCGACACTCTCTCGGATCGGCCCCGCCACCCCCGATCACACGATCTACACGAAGCGCTTGCCGTGCTTCGTGCCTCTCGATCGCGCGCCTTCGGGCGCCGACGCGTCGTGGGCCGCGGTCGATGCAGCGATCTCGGACTTCGTTCGCGACTACACGGCGTACTTCGAGGCGCACCGTGAGCCCGGCGCGGACCTGACCGATCCGATGCCGCGCGTCGTGCTCATCCCTGGACTCGGCATGTTCACGACGGGGCGCGACCGACGCACGGCCGGCATCGTGAACGACATCATGCATCACACGATCGACGTCATCGGCAACGCGTCCGCCTTCGGCCGCTACGTGTCGCTGAGCGCAAAGGACGCGTACGACGTCGAGTACTGGCCGCTCGAGCTGTACAAGCTGACGCTGGCCCCGCCGGAGAAGGAGCTCGCGCGCCGGATTGTGCTGGTGACGGGCGGCGGCTCGGGCATCGGGCGCGCGGTGGCCAAGCGGCTGGCCGTCGAGGGCGCTCACGTCGTCGTCGGTGATCTCGACGAGGCGGGCGCCAAGAAGACAGCGGACGAGGTGACGGCAGCCGTCGGCGCGGGCCGTGCGATCGGGCTGCGCATGGACGTCACGAGCGAGGTGTCCGTGCGCGCCGCGTTCGAGACGACCGTGCTCGCCTACGGCGGCCTGGACATTCTCGTCTCGAACGCCGGCACCGCGCATTCCGCGCCCGTCGATCGAATGGCGTTGGTTGACTGGGAGCGCTCGTTTGCGGTGAATGCTACGGGCCACTTCCTCGTGGCGCGCGAGGCCATGCGGATTCTGATCGCGCAGGGCCTGGGCGGCGCGCTCGTGTTCGTCGCCACCAAGAACGTCATGTCGCCGGGCAAAGATTTCGCCGCGTACTCGGCGGCGAAGGCCGCGGAGGCGCAGCTCGCGAAAGTGCTCGCGCTCGAGGGCGCGCCGCACGCGATCCGCTCGAACATCGTGAATCCCGACGCCGTGTTCCAGGACAGCAAGCTCTGGTCCGACGACGTGCGGCGCGAGCGTGCTGCCGCGCAAGGCATCGCCGTCGACCAGCTCGAAGACTTCTACCGCAAGCGCAATCTGCTCGGCACCCGCATCCTGCCCGAGGACGTCGCCGAGGCGGTATTGTTCCTCGCCTCCGACCGCGCGTCGAAGACAACGGGCTGCACGCTGACCGTAGATGGGGGCGTCAAGGACGCTTTCCCGAGGTGAGCGCTGCCGCGCTGCGGTTCGGCGTTCAGCTCTCGTTCAAACCGCCCCAGGGACAATTCGATCTCGTGCGCCGCATCGAGGCGCTCGGCTTCGACAGCGTCTGGACGGGCGATCACGTGGCCTTTCACAATCCGCTGTACGATTCGCTCACGCTGCTCGCGACGTACGTACCGATCACCAGTCGCCTGCGGATCGGCACGGCGGTGTACCTGCTCGCACTCCGCGCGCCAGCCGTTGCGGCCAAGATCACCTCGACGCTCGACGTGCTCTCGGGCGGGCGCTTCATCTTCGGCGTCGGCGTGGGCGGTGAGAACCCCAAGGAGTTCGACGTCGTGGGGGTGCCTCATGGCGAGCGCGGTGCGCGCGTGAGCGAGGCGATCGACGTCGTGCGCACGCTGTGGCGGGACACGCCGGCCACCTTCAAGGGACGGTTCACGCAGTTCTCCGGCGTCTCGCTCGATCCCAAGCCCGTGCAGCAGCCGGGACCGCCGATCTGGGTCGGCGGCCGCTCGGATGCGGCCCTCGTGCGGGCCGGTCGCCAGGGCGACGGGTGGGTGTCCTACGTCGTGCAGCCCGAGCGTTACGCGCAGAGCCTCGAGAAGATTCGCTCCGCGGCCTCCGCCGCGGGTCGCAAGCTCGAAGGCTTCGCGGCCGCGCACCTGGCGTTCGTCACGGTGGGCCGCGACTGGGAATCCGCCAAAGCCGTCTGGGCCGAGGCGCTCACGAAGCGTTACGCACAGGACTTCGAGCCGCTGGCGCGCAAGTACGGCATCATCGGCACGCCGCAGCAGTGCGCTGAGCAGCTCGAGCGCTACCGCGCCGCCGGCTGCAACTACGTCATCCTGAATCCGATCGGCCCCGCTGCCGCCGAGCGCGAGCAAGTCGAGCGCCTCGCCGCCGAGGTTGTCCCCATGCTCCGTGGCTGACCTCACCGGAGGTCAGCTCGTCGCGCGCGTCCTCAAGCAGGCCGGCGTCGGCCACGTCTTCACGCTGTGCGGCGGCCACATCCTGCCGATC
>DAIRVP010000194.1:0-9876 GCA_036802765.1 Candidatus Rokuibacteriota bacterium | reverse complement strand
GCGGTCCATCGGACGGCCGACGGCCGTCTGCTGCTCATCCTTCACGGCGACGACTTCGACGGCGTCACACGCTGCCATCGCTGGACCGTGTGGCTCGGCGGTATCGGCTGCGAAGCGCTGGTGGCGCTCAATCGCTGGTTCAATGGCGTCCGCCGACCTCTCGGCTTCGGATACTGGAGCCTGTCCGGCTACCTCAAGGACTGCCTGAAGCCTGTCGTCGATTTCGTGACGGCGTTCGAGACCGCGCTCGCCCACGAGGCCGCGCGCCGCGCTCTCGCCGGTGTGGTCTGCGGACACATTCACTGTCCGGCGCTGCGCCGGATCGAAGGAACGGTCTACGCCAACTGCGGAGACTGGGTGGAGAACAACACCGCGGTCGTCGAGCACGTCGATGGCGAGCTGGGGCTCGTGTTCCCCCAGACACCGGCGCGTGCCGTGACGACCATGGCCCAAGGAGCCGAGTGATGACGGGGCACATCGCGCTCGTGACCGAGACGTATCCCCCGGAGATCAACGGCGTGGCGCTGACGCTCGCGCGGCTCGCCAATGGATTGCGCGCGCGCGGACACGTGGTGTCGATGGTGCGGCCGCGCCGCCGCGGCGACACCGCCGACGCTCGGACCATGCTGACCGCCGGACTGCCGCTGCCCGGATATCGATCCGTTCGCTTCGGGCTGCCCGCCGGCGGCGCACTGTGCGCCACCTGGGGAACTCGGCGCCCGGACGTCATCTACGTGGCGACGGAGGGGCCGCTCGGGCTCTCGGCCGTGCGCGCCGCGAACGCGCTCGCGCTGCCGGTCGTCAGCGGCTTTCACACGAACTTCGATCGTTACGTCGAGCACTACGGCGCCCGCTGGCTGCGGGGCCTCGTGACGGCATACCTGCGGCGGTTTCACAACCAGACGACCACGACGCTCGTCGCCACGGACGATCTCCGCGCGAGCCTTCGCGCGATGCGGTTTCGCAACGTGGAGGTGCTCGGCCGCGGCGTGGACTGCGCGCTCTTCACCCCCGCGCGCCGCTCGCCGGCGCTGCGCGCCGCCTGGGGCGTCAGCGACGAAGACGTGGTCGTCGCGTATGTGGGCCGCGTGGCGGCGGAGAAGAACATCGACCTCGCCGTCGACGCCTACCGCTCCATGCAAGCGGTTCACCCGCGGATCCGTTTCGTCGTCATCGGCGACGGCCCCGCCTGCGAGCGACTGCGGCGCGCCCACCCCGACGCGATCTTCTGTGGCTTCCGCACCGGCGAAGAGCTGGCCGCGCACTACGCGTCGGCCGATATCTTCCTGTTCCCGAGCGATACGGAAACGTTCGGCGCGGTCACGCTCGAAGCGATGGCGAGCGGCCTGGGGGTGATCGCGTACGACTACGCGGCCGCGCGCGAGCACCTGACGCACGGCGAGGACGGGCTGCTCGTGCCGTACCGAGACCGGCGCGCGTTCATCGCCAACGCCGTGCGCATCGTCAGCGCGCCGGGGCTGCTGGCCCGGATCCGCCGGACCGCGCGCAACACGGTGCTGCCACTCGATTGGGGTCGCGTGGTGGAGCGCTTCGAGAGCGTTCTGATGCGGGCCGCTGCCGAGGCGCGACCGGCGGACCGCGCGTGGTTGCGCGATATGGAGGCCGACACGGTCACAGGGAGGCTGCAATGACGGACCCATGGACGGCGTTGACGTGGATCGCCATCGTCGTGAGCTGCGGCATCGTGGCGAGCCTTGCCGCGCGATGGCTGGCCCGGCGCGTGGTGACCCTGAGGGCGCAAGCGCTCACTCCGCTCGGCCTTCGATACCTCGCGCGCTGGGTAAAGCGGCGTGATCTGTCCGATGAGGAGTTCTATCGCGCCGACGGCGCTGGGCCGCGAGAGGTCGAGCGCCGCCGCGCGGGCATCGAGCGCCTGTCGCGGCTGTTCCGCGAGCGGTATCGCCGGTCGCTGACATGGGCGGAATCAATCCGCGACAGCTTCTCGGATCTGCGCTTCACCGACGCCAATCGGGTGCCGTTCCCGTTCGCGCGCTTCATGCGCGAGCACTTCAATCTCGCCAGCGTGGTCGACGCCTCCGATGGTCCGCGCGTGCGCGATCTCGACGGCAACTGGACGCTCGACGTCAGCGGCTCCTACGGCGTCAATGTCGCCGGCTACGACCGCTACAAGACCTGGATGCGCGACGGTTTGGAGCGGGTGAACGATCTCGGCCCCGCGCTCGGGCCGCTTCATCCCGTCGTCGCCGAGAACATCGCCATCCTGAAATCGATCTCCGGCCTCGACGAGGTGTCGTTCCACATGAGCGGCACGGAAGCGGTGATGGCCGCGGTACGGCTCGCGCGCTTCAACACGCGGCGCAAGCTGATCGTCTGCTTCTCCGGGGCCTATCACGGCTGGTGGGACGGTGTGCAGCCGGGCCTTGGCAGCGAGCGCACCATCGACGATTGCCTGACCCTGAAAGACCTCGATCCCGCGTCGCTCCGCGTCATCCGCCGGCGCGCGGGCGAGATCGCCGGCGTGCTGGTGAATCCCGTCCAGGGTTTTCATCCGAACGCACCGCCGCCCAACGACGCCATCCTCTTGACGAGCAACGTGCGAAAGACCGAAGACGCGACGGCGCGCTATGCCGCGTGGCTCCGGCGACTGCGCGAGGTCTGCAGCGAGGCCGGCGTGCCGCTGATCTTCGACGAGGTGTACAGCGGCTTCCGCCTGGCGCCGGGCGGCGCGCAAGAGTTCTTCGGCGTGCGCGCCGACATGGTGGTGTACGGCAAGACGGTGGCGGGCGGGCTGCCGATCGGCGTCGTGTGCGGTGTGCGCTCACTCATGTGCCGCTTCGATCCGGACCGTCCGATGCGGATGTCGTACGTCGTCGGCACCTTCTCCGCCCATCCTGTCGTGATGGGGAGCATGAACGAGTTCCTGCGCTGGCTCACTGCGGCCGGCACCGCGTCGCTCTACGGAGAGCTCAACGATCGCTGCGCACGCTGGGTGCGCGCCACCAACGAGGCGCTTACGACCGAATCGCTGCCGCTGCGAGTGGAGCACCTGACCACGGTGTGGACCGTCGTGTTCACGGAGCCCGGCCGCTACAACTGGCTCCTGCAGTATTACCTGCGCGCGGAGGGCGTCACGCTCAGCTGGGTCGGCACCGGGCGGTGTCTGTCGAATATGGCGATGACGGACAAGGACTACGACGCGCTTGGCGACAAGCTCGTCGCCGCCGCGCGCGCGATGCGCGCGGACGGCTGGTGGCTGAGCCGCCACGACTATCCGGAAAGGGAGAAAACCATGCGAGCGCAGCTCATCAAGGAAATGATCGGCAGTCTCGTCCAGATACCCCGGCCGCTGCAAAGCTTCTACCGCGAGGTGATGCGGCGCAAGCAGGACGATCACCATGCGTCGCATAGCAACCTGACCAACCAGTTTCTGCACATCGTGAGCTCGAGCGTGTTCCTGGTCTGCTACGCGTACGCGTTGTGGGACCTGCCGACCGCGATGTGGGCGGGGATGGCCGCGCTCTTCGTCCGCCAGTTCGGTCACGCCATCCTGGAGCCGCCCTGCCACGACAAAGAAACCACGCTGCTCGGGTACAACACGCGCAACAAGACGATGATCCTCGGCAGCTTCTTCCTCCTGCCCTTCGCCACCATCGCCATCACGGGCTCGTGGAGTGTCGACGGTCTGCGAGCGGTGGCGCCGCTGGTCGGCTACCAGTGGTTCGGGCTGATGGCGGCGGTGGTCGGCGGTCGGGTGGCGTATCTCGTGGTCAAGCACGGACCGCGCCTCGCGATGGTCTGGTTCGTCAAGCTCGTGACCGATCCGATCACCGACCTCATCGCATACTCGCCGCGCTATTTCCGCCCGGCTTGATCTTCACGACCCTGACAGCAGGCGCGCTCCTCGGCGTGGAGCGCGCCTGTTATGTCTGGATCGCTCGGCGGCCGCGCTCGTTCCGGGCGTGGGCCGCGCGGCCGAGTGTCGCGTGGCTCGGCGAGCCCGTGGCCGTGGTGCAGAAGCTCTTCTACGCGTTCAAAGCCCTACAGCTCGTCGTCTTCATCGGGTGGTGTTATCTCCACGATCCGTCGCTGACGCCGAGCGCGCCGCCCACCGTCATCGCGATCGCCGTCGTCCTGTTTCTTGCAGGACAGTCGCTCGTCGTGACCGGCTTCTATCGGCTGGGCCGCGTGGCCGTGTTCTTCGGTGACCGCCTGGGTTACGACGCGCCGTGGTGCTCGGCGTTTCCATTCTCGGTGCTGCCGCATCCACAATATTTCGGCGCCGTCCTCAGCATCTGGGCGTTCTTCGCGGTCATGCGTTGGCCACACGCCGACTGGTGTGTCATCCCGCTGATCGAAACCATCCTCTACGTCGCCGGCGCCACGCTCGAAGAGCGCAGTGTGGCCGCTCAGGGCGCCTCGGGCCGGGCGCCCTCGAATCCGACCTTGTCGAAGGATTGAACGGTCGCGCGATAACTGGCGGCGTGCGCCGGGACGGGAACGTAGAAATAGCTGCGGCCGCCGGCTCTCACGTCACCCACGACCCACCCGGACGATTCGTTCGTGACTTTCCCGTCGCCGTCGACGCTCTCGACGCGCAGGCGGACGTTGGTGATTCTCCAGGGCGAGCTGTTGTAGATGTAGCCCTCGACGGCCTTGCCTCGAGGCGTATCGGACTCTTCCAGGTCGAACCGAAACTGGCCCGGAGCGGTGGTCGCCGCGGTCTGCGCTTTCGCGACGCCCGCCGCCAGGATTCCCGCGACGACGACGATGAACACCAGCGTGATGTTCCGCATCACCGAGTCTGCTCCTTGTGGCCGCCAAAGCCGAACCGCATAGCGGAGAGGACCTTGTCGGCAAACTCCGCCTCGCCGCGTGAGCTGAATCGCTCGTAGAGTGCCGTCGTCAACACTGGCGCCGGCACCGCCTCATCGATCGCCGCCTTGATCGTCCACCGCCCCTCGCCCGAGTCCGAAACGCGTCCGGCGAACCCGGAGAGGTCGGGGTCCGTGAGCAATGCGCCCGCGGTCAGATCGAGTAGCCACGAGGCGATCACGCTGCCGCGACGCCACAGCTCGGTGACGTCGCGCAAATCGAAGTCGTACTGATATTCCTCGGGATCGCGCAGCGGCGTCGTCTCGGCGTTCACCGCGTGCGCGGAGCGACCGACGTCGGCGTGATGCAGGATGTTCAGGCCCTCGGCGTAGGCCGCCATGACGCCGTACTCGATGCCGTTGTGGACCATCTTCACGAAATGGCCGCCGCCATGAGGCCCGCAGTGCAGATACCCCTGCTCCGCCGTGCCGCCGATTTTCTCGCGTCCCGGCAGTCGCGGCGCGGCGTCACGACCCGGAGCGAGCGCGGCGAAGATCGGATCGAGATGCTCGACCACCTTCTTGTCGCCGCCGATCATCAGGCAGTACCCGCGATCGAGGCCCCACACACCGCCGCTCGTGCCGCAATCCACGTAGTGGATCCCGCGCGCCGTGAGCGCTTTCGCTCGCCGGATGTCGTCGATGTAGTACGAATTGCCGCCGTCGATGAGGATGTCGCCTTTGGCGACCGCGGGCGCGAGGCTCTCGAGCGTCGGGTCGACCGCGGCGGCGGGCACCATCAGCCAGATGGCGCGTGGCGCCTTGAGCCGGGCCACGAGATCGTCGAGCGAGGAGGCAGCCACCGCGCCGGTCTCCTTCGAGAACGTCTCGCGTGACTTCGCGCTGGCCGCATACACGACGACCTCGTGCCCGGCGCGCATCAGTCGCCGTGTCATGTTCCCGCCCATTCTGCCGAGGCCGATCATTCCCAGCTGCATCGCCCTTCACCTCCCGAGGGATCGGCTCACCATCGCCTGCGCTTCACGCACGATGGCGTCGAGGTGCGCCTCGCCCTTGAAGCTCTCCGCGTAGATCTTGTAGATGTTTTCGGTGCCGGATGGTCGAGCGGCAAACCAGCCGCTGCGCGCCATGACCTTCACCCCGCCGATCGGCTGTCCGTTGCCGGGCGCGCGGCTGAGCTTCTCCGTGATCGCTTCGCCGGCGAGCTCTTTTTCCGTGATGGACTCGGGCGAGAGCCGCGCGAGGCGCGCCTTTTCTTCGGACGTGGCCGCGGCATCGATGCGCGTGTACGAGGGCGCGCCGAGCGCCGTGGTCAGCGAGCGATAGTGCTCGCCCGGGTCCTTTCCGCTGCGCGCGGTGATCTCCGCGGCGAGCAGCGCCATGATCGGGCCGTCCTTGTCGGTCGCCCATACGGTGCCGTCGCGGCGCAGGAAGCTCGCCCCCGCACTCTCTTCACCGCCGAAGCAGAGCGAGCCGTCGAACAACCCGGCCACGAACCACTTGAATCCGACGGGCACCTCGGACAGTGCGTAGCCGCGGGCGCGCACGACCCGATCGATGAGGCTGCTGCTCACGATGGTCTTGCCGACGGCCGCGCGTGCCGGCCACTGGGGACGGTGCGTCAGCAGGTAATCGATGGCCACGGCGAGGTACTGATTCGGGTTCATCAAGCCGGTCGACGACGTGACGATGCCGTGCCGATCCGCATCGGGATCGGTGGCGAACACGACGCGGTATCGATCCTTGAGCCCAACGAGCCGGGCCATGGCATACGGACTCGATGGATCCATGCGGATCCGGCCGTCGTGGTCGACCGTCATGAACGCGAATTGCGGATCGACGATCGGATTGACGACGGTGATGTCCAGCCCGTAGACCGCGTTGATCCGCTCCCAGTAGTCTCGGGTGGTCCCGCCGAGCGGGTCGACGGCGAGCGTCAGGCCACTGCCCCGGATCGCGCCCATGTCGAGGACGTTTCGCAGATCGTCCACATACGGCAGCATGAGGTCCTCTTGACGCGTACTGGCCGCCTTGATCGCGGTCGTGAACGGCACGCGCTTGACACCGATGTTGCCGGTACGCAACAGCTCATTGGCGCGGTCCTGCACCCACGTCGTGACGTGCGTGTCCGCGGGGCCGCCGTTCGGGGTGTTGTACTTGAAGCCGCCGTCTTCGGGCGGGTTGTGCGATGGCGTGACGACGATGCCGTCGGCGAGGTGTGTCGTGCGGCCGCGGTTGTACACGAGAATGGCGTGCGAGATCACCGGCGTGGGTGTCACGCCATCGTCCCGCTGAATGACGACGCTCACGCCGTTCGCGGCAAGGACCTCGAGGGCCGTGCGCTCGGCCGGACGCGACAGCGCGTGCGTGTCCTTGCCCATGTAGAGCGGACCATCGATGCCCTGCTGTCGGCGGTACTCGCAGATGGCCTGGGTGATGGCGAGGATGTGGGCTTCGGTGAACGAGCCGCGCAACGACGATCCCCGATGCCCGCTGGTGCCGAAGCTCACGCGCTCGCCGGCGTTGCCCGGGTCCGGTCTATGCGCGTAGTACTCCCGTTCGAGGCGAGCCAGATCCACCAGCATGCCTCTGGGCGCCGGCTTGCCCGCGAGCGGCGAAATCCCCATGTCTCGATCCTCTCGCTTTTGATTAGATGCGGCGCGGAGCCTCGGCGTTACGCCGTCGAGAACGTGCGTCGGTCGAGCGTCACGGCCCGCTCATCCATTGCTGATCGGTGAGTGCCCAGCCACCGCCCAGCGCCCGGTACAGGCGGACGTGCGCGAGCAGACGATCGCGGCGGATCTGCGCGAGCGTGTTCTGCGCGGGATAGAGCTGCTGCTGAGCCTCGAGCACCTCGAAATAGCTGGCGAGCCCGAAGCGATACCGATCGGTCGCGTACTCGACGGCATTCGCGAGTGCCTTGACCGAGCGGTCCTGTCCCGTCTCGGCATCGCTCAGCTTGCCGAGCGCCGTGAGCGAGTCCGATACCTCCCGAAGCGCGGTGAGCACGGCCTGCTCGTACTGAAGCTTCGTCTGCTCCCATTGCGCGATGGAGGCGCGGTAATTGCCGAGCGTGCGGCCGGCATTCAAGAGCGGTCCGCTGAACACCCCGGCGACGGCCCAGATCGTGGCGGCGCCCCCCGTGAGTGCCGATATCTCGGGGCTGGCCGTGCCGAAGAGCGCGGTCAGGCTGAGCTTCGGAAAGAATTCGGCCTTGGCCACGCCGATGCGTGCATTCGCGGCGGCCATCTGCTGCTCCACCTGCCGCAGATCGGGCCGCCGCTCCAGGAGTGACGATGGCAGTCCCGCCGGCACCGTGGGCACGACCGCCTGCTCGTACATCGGCAAGCCCCGGACGATCGGACCCGGCGTGCGGCCGAGCAGAATGCTGATCTGATTCTCCTTGGCGACGATGTCGCTTTCGAACTGCGGAATGGTGGCCTCCGCGCCGCCGAGCGCGCCCTCCGCCCGCGCCGTCTCGAGCTTGCTGGCCACGCCGGCCTTATAGCGATCCTCGAACAGATCGAACGTGTACTGATACGCGTCGCGACTGTTGCGGGCGATCTGCAGCTGCACGTCCAGCGCGAGCAGCTCGAAGTAGGCCTGGGCGAGATCGCTGACCAGCGTGAGCCAGACGCCGCGCCGGGCGTCTTCGGTCGCAAACAGTGTCGCGCGCGACGCCTCGGTGGCACGGCGGATG
The DNA here is from genome assembly GCA_036802765.1 of Candidatus Rokuibacteriota bacterium. Classification (GTDB taxonomy): domain Bacteria; phylum Methylomirabilota; class Methylomirabilia; order Rokubacteriales; family CSP1-6; genus AR12. The sequence goes on along the minus strand of DAIRVP010000194.1, from coordinate 1,362 downwards.
CGACCCCAGATGTCGAGCTCCCACGACATCGTCATCGAGGCTGAATAGAAATTGCTTGCATTCAGCGCCGGCCCACCCGGAGAACCCGCGATGCCGGGCGTGAGCTTCGCTCTCCCGGCGCTGATGCCGTAGTCGACCGAGGGATAGAGGTCCGATCGTGTGCTGACGAACGCCGCGCGCGCTTCCCGCACGCGCGCGGCCGCGATGGCCACGTCGTAGTTGTTCTGCAGCGCCTCGCGGATCAGATCTTTGAGGATCGGGTCACCGAACACGTCCCACCACGGCGCGTCCGCCAGCGATTCGGCCTCGGTGCTCACCTGTCCGCGGAACGTCGGCGGCTCGGCGACCGGCGGCCGTTTGTAATCAGGGCCGATCGCGCAGCCGGCGAGCACCGCCGTCGCGACGATAATGCAAGCGCAAGCCCGAGATCTCACGAGCGCGGTCTGCCGGCCGAAGATTCGTCGCCCGCCCCGCCGGAAATCGCCGCCGGAGCGGATACCGGCGGGGTGGCGGCGTGCGGCGCCCGGCTGAAGCGCTCACTCACATAGAAGCTCACCGAGATGAAGAGACTGGCGATGAGCGTGTCGGTCAGCATTCCGCCGATCACGACGGTGCCGAGTACGCGGCGTCCAACCGCACCGGCGCCGGCTGCGGTCCACAACGGCACGCAGCCGAGGATGAACGCGAAGGAGGTCATGAAGAGGGCGCGCCGACGCACACGGACGCCTTCGAGCGCGGCGTCGACGAGCGACATGCCCCCCTCGTACGCGACCTTGGCGAACTCGACGATGAGGATCGCGTTCTTGGCCGCGAGGCCGATCACCATGAGCAGGCCGATCTGCGAGAAGACGTCGAGCTCGAAGCCGCGGAGCCAGAGCGCTCCGAGGGCGCCGAACATGGCGATGGGCGTGGCGAGCAGGACGGCGAACGGAAGCGTCCAGCTCTCGTACAGTGCTGCCATGATCAAGAACACCACCAGCACCGAGAACCCGAGCACCACACTCGGCGGCACGCCCTGCTCCGCCACGTGCTCCTGGAACGACATGCCCGAATAGTCGAAACCCATCTCGCGCGGCATGGTTTGGGCGAAGACCTCTTCGAGTGCCCGCATCCCCTGCCGGGTGCTGAACCCGGGTGCCAAAAGCCCATTGATCTGCGCCGCGCGATACTCGTTGAATCGCGTCGTGAACTCCGGGCCGTTGACTTCCTTCATCCTGACGAGCGTCGACAGCGGCACGGGCTGGCCCGCGGCGTTGCGCACGTAGAACCGACCGACATTCTCAGCCTGGGTTCTGAACTGGCCTTCAGCCTGGACGTACACCTGCCAGACTCGTCCGTACTGGTTGAAGTAGTTCACGAAGG
>DAIRVP010000193.1:0-10006 GCA_036802765.1 Candidatus Rokuibacteriota bacterium | reverse complement strand
GGTAAATCGAGAGGAACAGGATCAGCATCGTGCCCTGCCAGAACACCGGCACCGAGAGACCGAGCAATGTGCCGACGCGGGTGACGTTGTCCACCACGCGGTCGCGTCGCGTGGCGGACACGATGCCCGCCGGGATGCCGAGCAGCAGCGCAAAGCCGACGGCGAACGCCGTCAGCTCCAGCGTCACCGGCAAGCGCTCGAGGATCAGCGCGATCACCGGCTTGCCCGTTCGCCACGAGGTGCCGAGATCGCCGTGCGCGAGGCTCCCGAGCCAGCTCGCGTACTGGCGCCACCACGGCTGATCCAGGCCGAAGAAGCGCTTGAGCTCGGCCGCCATGGCGGCGTTCACCACCGCGTCGGCGCCGATGAGCTGCTCGACCACGGTGCCCGGCACCAGCCGAAGCATCAGGAACACCAGCACCGACAGGCCCATCAACGTCAGGGCCATCGAGTACAGGCGAACGACGACGTAGCGTCCCAACGCCCAGCTCGACTACGCCTTGTCGATCGACGCTCCTTCCAGGCCGTACAGCAGCGCCGTCGGGTGCTGGCGGAAGCCCTTGACGCTGGCCTGCGTGAAGTCGATGAGGTCGGCGGAGTAGAGCCAGAGATGCGGCACGTTTTCGAGTATCGCGATCTGCACGCGGTCGTAGATCTCCTTGCGCTTTTTCGGGTCCATCGTTCGGCGACCTTCTTCCAGCAGGGCGTCGACGGCGGGCACGCTCCACGAGTTCCAGTTCTGCCCCTTCGTGGAGTGCAGCGCACGGAAGAACGCGACGTCCGGGTCGGCGTAGCCGGGCGTGCTGTTCATCGTCATGTCGAAGTCGTGGGCCTGCCAGCGCTTGATCCAGATCGCGTACTCGACGTTCTCGATCTCCATGTTGATGCCGATGCGCTTGAGCTGCTGCGCGATGACCGGTGCTCCGGAGACCATCGTCGGAAACGTCGGGATGACCATGCACTTGACGGTGAAGCCGTTGGCGACGCCGGCCTCGGCCATGAGCTTCTTGGCCTTCTCGACGTCGGGCTTGTAGTACTTCATCCACTGCTCTTCGGGCAGCTGCCACTGCTTCATCGGGGCCGTGGCGGGCGCGGTGAGACGGCCAAAGCCGGCCGTGGCGACGCGCATGACTTGCGAGCGGTCCACCGCCCACGAGATGGCCTGCCGCACCCGCACGTCCTTGAGCGGGCCGCGATTCGCGCTCATGTTCAGGTAGTCGTAGCCAAGCCGGGACGACCGATAGGGCGTGAGCGATTTCTCTTCCTTGAGCAGGTTGTAGTTCTTGTTGTCCTCGATGAACGCGTGGTGGATCTGCCCCGTACGCAGCGCAGCGACGATGTTCGCTTCGTCGGGGATCACGCGCACGATGAGCTCGTCGGCGTGGGGCAGGCCTTTTTTCCAGTAATTCGGGTTGCGCTTGAAGACCATCTGCTGCTCGACCTTCCAGTCCTCGAGGATGAACGGGCCGGTGCCCAGCGCGTTCTTGTTGAGGTCGCCGTACTTCTTCACGCCCGCCTCGCTGACGATGAAGCCCCAGAATCCGCCGAGCGCCGCCACCAGCGCCGCGAACGGCTCTTTGGTGACGAACTTCACCGTGTGCTTGCCGGCCGGCTCGACCTTGTCGACCGCGTTGAAGTCGGATTTGCCGGACTGCGACTTCTCGAGCAGGCGATCGAACGTGAATTTCACGTCGGCGGAGGTGAACTCCTGGCCGTCGTGGAATTTCACGCCCTGCCGCAGCTTGAACGTCCACGTGAGGCCGTCCGGGCTGATCTGCCACGACTCGGCCAGCTCCGGCTGCGGCGTCATGTCGGGGTCGAAGCGGACGAGCTGGTTGTACGTCAGCGGCGAGCGGCGGCTGCGCGACAGCGCGGGCACGAGCTGCGGGTCGAGACCCGTCGCTTCGGTGGTTTGGGCGCTGATCAGCGTGCCGCCGGCCTTCGCCGGAGTCTGCGCGTGCGCGGTGCGGCTGGCAACGCCGAGTGCGCCGACGGCGAGGCCGGTGGTCGTGAGGAACTCGCGACGGTTCAGCTCGCGGGGCATGGCGGTCTCCTTGTCAGTCACTGGCTGGGGTCGAGGACGTCGCGCAGGCCGTCACCGATGAGGTTGAAGGCAAGCACCGTCACCATGATCGCCAGGCCGGGGAACACGGAGATCCACGGCGCGGTCTCGAGGTACGTGCGGCCTTCGTTGAGCATGTTGCCCCACGACGGCGTTGGCGGCTGCGCGGACAAGCCGAGATAGGACAGCGAAGCTTCGATCAGAATCGCCTGCGACAGCGCGACGGTGCCCTGCACGACGAACGGCGAGATCACGTTCGGCAGGATGTGCTTGAGCGCGACGGCCACACGCGTGGCGCCGAGCGCGCGAACGGCTTCCACATAGTCTTTGGCGCGCTCTGCCAGCACCGGCCCGCGCATGACGCGCGCGAAGATCGGCGTGTAGACGATGGCGATCGCGAGCACCGCGCTGTTGATGCCGGGACCGCGCATGGCGGCGATGCCGACGGCCAGGAGCAGCCCTGGGATGCTGAAGAACACGTCGAGCACGCGGTTGATGGCGTTGTCGGTCGACCCGCCGACGTACCCTGCCGTCAGCCCGAGCGCGCCGCCGACCACCATCGACGCGACGATCGACGTGATCGCGACGTAGAGCGAGATCCGCGCGCCGTAGATCACGCGGCTCAGCACATCACGGCCGAAGCGGTCGGTGCCGAAGACGGCGGCCGTGCTCGGCCGTGACTCGATCAGGTCGAAGTTCTGCTCGTCGGGCGGGTGCGGAGCGAGTCGATCCGCAAAGAGCGCCATGCTCACGACCAGAATCGCGCCGAGGAGGCCGAGCACGACCAGCACGTTCCGGGTCGCGCGCCGCAGCGAGCGGCCCCACCGCGCGCGCGACGACGCCTCGCGCCGCGCGTCGAGCCCGCCGTCGGCGGCGGCGTCGGCGAGCAGCCCGGGCGGCGCCTGTGCGGTCACGGAATGTTGGGCGGCCGACGCGCGGCCCACGGTCGGGCCGTCTCGAATGCGGCTGATGCCTGAAGCACGGTGAGATCGTCGAAGCGGCGTCCGACGATCTGCAATCCGACCGGCATGCCGGCGGCGGTGAACCCCGCCGGCACCGTCGCCGCCGGCTGGCCCGTGAAGTTGAACGGATACGAAAACGACGCCCAGGGAAACCAGTCCCACGCGTGCTGGGGAAAGTGCGTCGGGTTCAGCCGGCCGACTTCAAGCGCGGTGACCGACACGCTCGGCGTGAGCAGCAGCGCATATCGCTCGAACAGCGGTCGCACGGAGTCCCAGAACGCGAATTTCCGATCGCGCATCTGGATGTAGTCCACCAGGCTCACGCGCAGGCCGTCCTCGATGCACGCGACGAGGCCGGGATCCATCCGATCGCGCCACTGCTTCAAGAACGGCGCGCGGTTGCCCGCCTCGTGCGCGCTCCACATGACGCGGATCATCTCGTGGGTGTCCGCAAACCCCGGCTTCACCTCTTCGACGACGCAGCCGAGGTCCTCGAACGCATGCACGGCTGCGCGCACGAGGGTCGCGACTTCCGGATCCACGCGCAGGCCTGCACCGAGGTCTGGGCTGTACGCGACGCGCAGGCCCCTGAGGTCGCGCTGCAGCTTGCCGACGTAGTCGTCGGGCGCGGCGTCGAGACAGGTGCGATCGCGATCGTCGGGGCCCGCCATCACCGAGAGCATGAGCGCGGCGTCGGCCACGGTGCGCGTCATCGGGCCGTTGTGGGACGAATAATCGTTGTTGGACGCCGGCCACATCGGCACCCGACCGTACGATGGCTTGAAGCCGTAGATGCCGCAGAAGCTCGACGGGATGCGGATCGAACCCGCGCCGTCCGAGCCCTGGTGCAGCGGGCCGAGCCCAGCCGCAACCGCGGCCCCCGCGCCGGCGCTCGAGCCGCCCGTCGTCGTTGCCGTGTTCCACGGATTGCGCGTGATGCCCGTGAGCGGACTGTCGCCGAGCGCCTTCCAGCCGAACTCTGGGCTCGTGGTCTTGCCGACAAAGACGCCGCCCGCCTTCTGCAGCCGCGGGATGAACGCCGCGTCGGCGTCGGGCACGCGGTGCTCGAAGATGAACGAGCCGCCCATCGTGCGTACGCCCTTCGTAAAATTCAGGTCCTTGATGGAATAGGGCACGCCGTGCAGGGGACCCAGCGGCGCCCCCGAGATGACGGCGCGCTCGGCCTCGCGCGCCTGGGCGAGCGCGATGTCGGGCGTGAGCGTACAGAACGCGTTGACGACCGGGTTCACGCGCTCGATGCGCTCGAGCACGGCCCGCGTCAGCTCGACCGGCGAGAGCGCTTTCGTCCTGATCTGCTTGGCCAGTTCCGTCGCGGGCGTGAAGCCGAGCTCGGTCGAGCTCATCGAGTCCTCCGGATCGAGAGTGGGCGCTCACGTTACCATGGCGGGCACAGAAGGGGGAACTGGACATGATCGGCGAGTCCCCGAAGAGCAAAGATGCGGTCCGATACCTCCGCGGTCAGGGCCGCTATGTCGACGATCTCACGCGGCCGGGCCTCGTCCACCTCGGTGTCGTACGCAGCGCGCACGCGCACGCCGGCATCGCGGCCGTGGATGGGAAAGCCGCGCGCGCGATTCCCGGAGTGCTCGCCGTATGGAGCGCGGCCGACGTCCCGGCGCTCGGCATCGCGAGCGGCGGCGGGAAGGATCGCGCGTTCGTCGTGCCGCTGCTCGCGGGCGAGCGCGCGCGCTACGTGGGCGAGCCGGTGGCCGCTGTTGTGGCCGAGACGCCGGCGCTCGTCGCGGATGCGCTCGCGGCGGTGCGCGTGGAGTACGCACCGCTGCCGCCGCTGGTCGGCGCGGACGCCGCGCGGCGCGCGCCGACGCGCGTGCACACCGAGTGGCCCGACAACGTCGCGGTGCAGGCGCGTGGGGCGATCGGTGAACCCGATCTCGCTCGGCCGGGTGTCACCGTCGTGCGTGAGCGCTTCCGTCATCAGCGTCTGGCGGCGATGCCGATCGAATGCCGCGGGGCGCTCGCGGACTACGATGCGGAGGCCGGCCTCCTCACGGTGTGGGCGTCGATCCAGAGCCCGTACAGTCAGCGCGATGTGATCGCCCGCGTTCTGGAGCTGCCCGCCGAGCGCGTGCGCGTGATCGTTCCCGACGTGGGCGGCGCGTTCGGGCCGAAGGGACAGGTCTACGCCGACGAGGTGCTGGTGGCGCTCGCGGCGTTCCGTCTCGGTCGCCCGGTCAAATGGTCAGAGACGCGCCGCGAGCACGTGCAGAGCGTTGGGCACGATCGCGAGCAACAGCACGAGGCCGCGATCGCTTTCGAAGCGGACGGGACCATCGCCGCGATCGAGGATCGGTTCCTGGCCGACGTCGGCGCCTATCCCGTCATGGGCAATGGGCTCACCGCGAACACGGTGAACCATTTGCCCGGGCCCTATCGCGTCCGTCACTACCGCGGCCACGGGGACAGCATCGTGACGACCACGATGTTCAATGCCGCCTATCGTGCGGCCGGCCGTCCAGAGGCGAACTTCGTCATGGAACGGCTCATGGATCTCGGGGCGCGACGCCTCGGCATGGATCCCGCCGACGTGCGGCGTCGCAATCTCATCCGCGCCGCCGACATGCCGTACCGTCCGGGCCTCACATATAAGGACGGCGTCGCCGTGAGCTACGACCCCGGCGACTATCCCGCGGCGTTCGAGCGGCTGCTCGCCGCGTTCGGATACGACGAGTGGCGCAAGCGGCAGATGGCGACGGTCGGCTCGCCGCATCCCATCGGAATCGGGATCGCCTGCTACGCGCAGGGCACCGGCCTTGGGCCATTCGAGGGCGCCACCGTGCGCGTCGATCCTCGAGGCAAGGTGTATGTGCTCATCGGTGTCGCGGCGCAGGGCCAGGCGCATTCGACCACGCTCGCGCAGATCGCGGCGGGCGAGCTCGGCGCCAGTCTTGACGACGTCATCGTACAAGGCGGCGACACGGCGCTGATGCCATACGGCATGGGGACCGGCGGCAGTCGTGTCATGGCCAACGCCGGGCCCGCAGTCGCGCGGACAGCCGCGCAGGTGCGCGAGCGGGCGGCGATCGTGGCCGCTGAGATCTTCGAGTGCGCGCCGACGGACGTCCGATTTGAAGGAAGCCGCGCGTTCGTAGCGGGCGTGCCCGACCGCACGCTGCCGTTGGGACGGCTCGCGCAGGCTGCCGTGCGATCCAAGACCCTCGCCGCCAAGAGTGGCGAGCCAGGACTGAACGCGTGCACGTGGTTTTATCCCGACACGGTGACGTGGGCGTTTGGTGGTCAGGTCTGCGCGGTGGAGGTCGATGTCGACACGTGCGCCGTGCGGCTACTCCGCCACGTCGTGCTCCACGACCCCGGTCGGGCCATCAATCCCGCGATCGTCGAGGGGCAGCTGCACGGCGGCGCCGCACAGGCGCTCGGCGCGGCGCTCATGGAAGAAGTCGTCTATGACGCGCAAGGCCAGCTGCTGAGCGGCAGCCTGATGGATTACGCGCTCCCCAAGGCCGACGATCTGCCGTGGCTCGACGTCGTACTGGACGAGCACCCCTCGGTCGTGAACCCGCTCGGCGTCAAAGGCGTCGGCGAGAGCGGCTGTATCGCAGGCGCGAGCGCCGTCGCGAACGCGGTCGAAGACGCGCTGGCCGACCGCGGCGTCGTCGTGCGCGAGTTACCGATCACGCCGGCTCGGCTCTTCGCGTTACTCCACCGGCCCGCGTGACGAGCGCTCCGCGAACGTCCCCAACGCGACGCCGCCGAGGATGAGCAGGACCGCGATCAGCAGCGACGCGCCGGGCCGCTCGCCGAGCCAGAGCGTCGCCAGCACGACGCTGACGACGGGCGTCGCCAACAGGCCGAGCGACGTGGTGACGGCAGGGAGCCGACGACCGGCCATCGCGCTCGCCCAGTAGGCCAGCGCTGAGCCCGGCAGTCCGGCGTAGACGAACAGCGCTCCGAGCGTCGGCGTCCACTCGAACGCGAGCGGGCCCGCGACGACCCGGGCGAGCGGTATCAGAATCAAGGTCGCGAGCAGCATTTCCCATGGCAGCAGATCGAACGGCGTCGATTGCCAACGATGCCCGCGGATATGGAGGATGGCGCCGGCCCAGAGCAATGCCGCGGCGAGGATCGCCCCGTTGCCGAGCACGATCGCCGGCTGCGTCCAGTCGAGTGCCGCTGGATTGAAAAGGACGACGAGGCCGGCGAGACCGATGACGACGCCGAGAAGTCGGCGCCGTATGAGGCGCTCGCCGAGGAACAGGCTCGCGCCGGGGACCACCCACAGCGGCGTCGTGTAGGCGAGCACGGCCGAGCGGCCAGCCGGGACCAGGCCGAGCCCGATAGTCGACAGAGTCGTGAAGCCGACCATGTGCAGCAGCGTGATGCTGACGAGCACAGGCCAGTCCCGGCGCGGCGGCCGAGCGAGGCGGCCCGTGGCGAGCGACAGGATGACGAGGGCGAGCGCGCCGATCGCTGTACGAACGGCCACGGCCCACAGCGGCGGCACGGTCGCGACGATCACCTTGTTGACAGGCCAGGTGAGGCCCCATGCGAAGACCACCGTCGCGAGCAACAGGAAGCCGACGCGATGCGACGCCGCAGGCGTCGCGGCGGTCAGGACGCCCAGGGATTCGGTTCCGCCGCGCGCGCGGCGAGCGCTTCGCGCTGCAGCCAGCTCACGGCGAGCGGCAGGATCAGGAGCGCAGCACCGAGCGCGTTCAGCATGCCGAAGCCCCACGCGCCGAGCACCATACCGCCGAGCGTGCTGCCGACCGCGCCCATGAGGCCCATGACGAGATCGGCGAGGCCCTGAATCGAGGCGCGCTCTTGCGGCGACAGCGCGTCGGTGAGCAGCGCGCTCGCGGAGACGAACGCGAGGTTCCAGCCCACGCCGTTGAGAAAGAGTCCCGCGATCACCACGCCGCCGGCCCGTCCCGGCGCCAAACCCGCGATCGCGAGCGCGGCCAGCAGCACCACGCCACCGGCGCCGATCATCGGCAGCCGACCGACGCGATCGGAGAGCCATCCCGACAGCGGCGAGGTGACGTACATGCCGCCGAGGTGCAACGACACGGCGAGCCCGATCGTGCCGACGGCGTGCCCGTGATCGTGCAGGTACAGCGGCGAGGTCGACGTGGTGCCGATCATCACGAGCTGGCTCACCATCAGCGTGCCGTACGCGACGAGCACGCGCGGCTCACGCAGGATCGCGCCCGTTGCGCGGCTCCGCGCGTCGGTGCTGTGCTGCGTCGGCGGCTCGAGGCGCCGCGCGATCGCGAGCGGATCGGGACGTAGCAGCGCTTGCACGAGCAGCGCGGCGACGGCGTACCCCGTGACGGAGATGAGAAACGCGCTCGCCACCGACGACAGGCCGAGCGTCGCGCCCACGCGGATGGCCGGGTTCATGAGCATGGGGCCGAGGATGGAGCCGGCCGCTGAGCCCCAGACGATCAGTCCCATCGCGCGACCACGCTGCGCGCCCGGGGTGATGTCCGCCGCCGCGTACCGCGCGAGCAGGTTCGACGTCTGCGCGGTGCCGAACAGCACCATGCCGGCGAGGAACAGCGAGAAGCTCTGCTGGATGACGCCAATAATTCCGAGGACGGCACCAGCGACGGCGATGCCGTAGCCGGCCGCGAGCCCCGGCCGGCGGCCGAAGCGCACCATCAGTCGCGACAGCGGCCACGCGGCGAGCGCGGTCCCGAGCGAGCCGACGGCGACAGGTAGACCCGACCAGGTGTTGGTGCCCGTGATGGCGGCGGCCATGATCGCGCCGACGGCCATGCCCATCGAGAAGCCGGTGCTGGCACACACCTGCGCGGCAAAGAGCGTCGTCATCAGCGCGCCGCGCCGGCGCAGCGGTGAGCCGGCGGAGGGGAGCGAAGTCACGCGGTCATCTTACATAAGTGGGTGACGAGGACAGGCCGCTGAGCGGCGTCGTAGATTGCGACCGGGTTCAATGGATCTGACGTTCTGACGACGGCGAATTCTCCGCGAGCATGGCGCGGCGATCCCCAATTCGGAAATATCACTGTCGACAACTCCGACACTATTCGCCGGCGGAATCGCCGCGTAGTTGTTGCGACGCATCACATACTCTCTGCCCTTATCTCCCGACTATGGCTTAGCTGATCGCGTCGATTGACATCTGGATGACGAACATGCTGGGGTGTCGGTACTTCTGAAAGGTGTTTTTCGTAATTCGCACAAGGCTTGGGCGAGAAATCAACTCAAGTCGTGAGGTGCGGCGCATGAATTGCGGCCTTGATTCCGTAAGATTTCTCGACGCTCGGCTCCGATCATCCCCCATTGGATCTACTCACTAAATCACTGAAATAAAAAGCAAGTTGTCGTGCCTGTCGGTTGGTCTTACAGTTTCGAAAGCCAGTCAGAAGTTTACGCTTAGACTGCATGTCAATTCGTCATGAAAATCGCCGCGTTGCCATTTTTTTGACTCGATGCACAAAACTTGGCGGACCAATTGCTCAACCGTCAGAGCGGTCGCGCCTGCGAAGGGTGTTCGAGCGATTAACCGCTGACAAGGGGGCTTCCGATGTACAGAAGTGATGTGACGAGGAGACTCGCGAGACGCTTGGCCGTCGCTGTTCTGACCACCGCCGTCATCGGGATTGGAACGCTCCCGAGGATGGCATCCGCCGACGTAATCGATACCAACACACTACATGGCTTCTGCGGCGCATCCGCTGCCACGTCCACGTGCAGCGACAACGGCACGATCACGCCGACCAACCAGAACCCCTTGCTGCAGTTCGGGTTCAATCGGAGCCCGGATTCCAACAGCGGCTTGATCGCTCCGGTCACCTTTGAGCTGGTCGTGTTGCTGCCCTCCGCTACTCCTGACGGGCAATCAATCACTTACACTGGGTCTGGCGGCGGCATCTCGGGGACCACCACACTTACTCAACATGCTGGGACCTTCAGCAGCAACGACCTCGACACCTATTTAAGCCTGACGAGCGTCGGCGGC
>DAIRVP010000192.1:0-10015 GCA_036802765.1 Candidatus Rokuibacteriota bacterium | reverse complement strand
GGCGCGGGACTTTGGATCCCGTATTCGGAGGTTCGAATCCTCCCGCCCCAACCACCTTGAGGGCGAGGGCGCGATGTCCTACGACCTGAAGCTGTTCAGCGGCAACGCGAACCGTCCGCTCGCCGAGGAGATCGCGCAGTACCTTCGCGTGCCGCTCGCCGACGCGGAGGTCACACGCTTCTCCGACGGCGAGGTCTACGTGCAGGTCAACGAGAACGTCCGCGGCGCGGACGTTTTCGTGATCCAGCCCACCTGCCCGCCTGTGAACGAGATGCTAATGGAGCTGCTGATCATGATCGACGCGCTGAAGCGCGCGTCGGCCCATCGCATCACCGCCGTGCTGCCGTACTACGGCTACGCACGCCAGGACCGGAAGGTGCAGCCGCGCGTGCCCATCTCGGCCAAGCTCGTGGCGGATTTGCTCGAGGCGGCGGGCGTGGATCGCGTGCTCGCGCTGGACCTGCACGCCGGCCAGATCCAGGGCTTCTTCAATATCCCGGTGGATCACCTGTTCGCCGGACCGGTGGTGATGATCGACTATCTGAAGAAGAAGGACCTGCAGGATCCCGTGCTGGTCTCCCCGGATGCCGGCGGCGTCGAGCGTGCGCGGGCCATCGCCAAGCGGCTGAACGCCAGCCTGGCGATCATCGACAAGCGCCGCGACAAGCCGGGCGCCGCGGTGGCGATGAACCTCATCGGCGACGTGGACGGCCGTGACGCGGTGGTGATCGACGACATGATCGACACCGCCGGCACGCTGGTACAGGCAGTGACGGCCATCCGGCGCGAGGGCGCGCGTCGGATTCTCGCCTGCGGCATCCACCCGGTGCTGTCGGGGCCGGCCATCGATCGCATCAAGGCCTCCCCCATCGAGGAAGTGGTCGTCACGAACTCGATCCCAATACCCTCGGACAAGCGCGCGATCGGCCGCATCACGGTACTCACGGTGGCACCGCTGCTTGGTGAGGCGATTCGACGGATCCACGACGAAGAGTCGGTTTCGACACTGTTCGTATAGAGACGAGAGCCAAGGAGCCTCAGATGAACACGCCGGAGATCATCGTGAAGCGCCGCGAGGGCACGGGCAAAGGTATCGCCCGCCGCCTCCGTCGCGAGGGCGCCGTGCCCGCCATCCTCTATGGCGGCAGCGCGCCGCAAACCATCACCGTCAACCCGCGGGACGTGCTGCGAATCATCCACGGTCACGAGGGCACGACACAGTTGCTGTCGCTGAAGTTCGACGGTGACGGCGGCGCGCGTATGGCCATCATCCGCGACATGCAATTCGATCCGGTGACGGAGCGGCTCGTCCACGTCGACATCCAAGAGGTGCGCGCCGACCGCGCCATTACCGTGCGTGTGGCGGTGCATCCCGTCGGCGAAGCCATCGGCGTGCGCGATACGAAGGGCATCCTCAACCTCGTCATGCACGAGATCGAGGTCTCCTGCCTGCCGACCAACATTCCGGCGCGCATCGACGCCGACGTGTCCAACCTGGCGATCGGCGACGTGCTCGCCGTCCGCGATCTTCGCCCACCCGAGGGCGTGCGGATCGTGAATGACCCCGGCCAGGCCGTGGCGACCGTATCGCCGCCGATGGCCGAAGAAGTCGCGCCGACCGCGGAGGCGACCGCCGCTGTCACGCCGGCCGAGCCCGAGGTCCTCACCGAGCGCAAGCCCAAGGAAGACGCGGCGCCGGCCGAGGCCGAAGGCAAGAAGGCTCCCGCCGCTCCGAAGAAGGCGGAAAAAGAAAAGTAACCCGGAGGCGACGCGTTGGCCCACGTGGTGGTGGGGCTCGGAAATCCGGGCCCGGAGTACCGCGATACCCGCCACAACATCGGCCAGCGCGTCGCCGACCATCTCGCGCACCAGCTCAAGAAGGCCTGGCATCCGGCCAGCGGTGCGCTCGTGGCCCGCGGCGCGTGGCGCGGCGACACGCTCTATCTGGTCAAGCCCCAGTCGTTCATGAACGTCAGCGGCCCTGCTGTGCGGCGAATCTGCAACGAGCTCGGCGTCGCTCCCGAGGACCTGATTCTGGTCTACGACGACATCGACATGGTGCTGGGCAAGGTGCGCACGCGGCTGCGGGGCAGCGCCGGCGGGCACAACGGCGTGAAGTCGATCATCGAGGCGCTGGGGACCGACGCCATCCGCCGCGTGAAGATCGGCATCGGCCGGCCCGAACACAAAGCCCAGGTCCCCGACCACGTGCTCACGACGTTCGAGCCCGAAGAAGAGGAGATCGTCGCCACCGCCGTTGCAACGGCCGCCGAGCGAGTGCTCGGGCTCTTGTCCAAGCCGTGAGGCGTCACACCGTGCGCAGCTCGTCGAGCAGCTGACGCCCCTGGGGCCAGTCGCCGTGGCCCGAATCGGTATTGATGTGCCCGGCGCCTTCGATGACGACCAAGCGGCTGCCCCAGGCACGCGCAAATGCCTGTGCACGCTCGACGCTCAGATACGGGTCGTTCGTACTGGACACCACGATGCTCGGAAACGGCAGCGTCTCGAGCGGGACCGGAGCGAAGCTGGCGACGACATCGAGGACGAGCGCGATCATGTCGGTGTCCGCCGGGGCCACGAGAAGAGCGCTGGCGACCGGCCTGCGCGTCTGCCGCGCCCAGTGCGCCACGAGCACGCAGCCGAGACTGTGAGCGACCAGAATCGGCGGACGCTCGCACGCGGCCACCGCAGCATCGAGACACTCGCGCCACTCGGCCAGCGTGGGTGCGAGCCAATCGCGCTGCACCACCCGGCGACACTCGGCATCCTCCACCTCCCACAGACTCTGCCAGTGCTGCGGACCGGAGTCGCCGTAGCCGGGCAACATCAACACGGGCGTCGTCGCCATCGCCGCTGCTCAGCGAAAGAAGATCAGCGTGGTGGCCAGGAAGAGAGGCAGCAGGACGGCACAGCTGTACAGCATGTAGCCGAAGAACGACGGCATCGGAATCTTGGCCTCCTCGGCGATCGCCTTCACCATGAAGTTGGGCGCGTTGCCGATGTACGAGTTCGCTCCCATCGCAACCGCGCCGACGCTGATCGCCGCCAGCACGTGATGCGTCACACCGACGACTTCTGGGGTGATCCGCAGTCCTTGCGCGAGCGCGAGGAACGTCACGTACGTCGGAGCGTTGTCGAGAAACGTCGACAGCACCCCGGTCGCCCAGAAGAACTGCCAGGGCGCGCGCACGCCAAGCTCGCCGGCGCGCGCGCGCAACAGCTCGAGCGCCGGAATCATCGTGACGAAGATGCCGAGAAAGAGAACAGCGACTTCCACCATCGGGCCTGCGGTGACGCGATTGGCATGGCGAATCGCGGCCGGCGTCCGCCAGAGTGAGACGCCGGCACATGCGACGATCACGATCTCGCGCCAGGGAGCGCGCAGAAACGCCACCGCGAGGACCACGAGGCCGAGCGCGAGCGCATTGAGCGCGCCCTGCAGCCGCAGCGGCGCGATCTCGGCGATGTCGCGCCGGATGGCCGCCGGAGACTCGCGCCGATACTCCCGTGCGTCCCACACGAAGTAGAGCGCGAGCAGCACGCCGGTCATGAACAGCCAGTGCGGCCAGAGCCTGAACGTCCACGCAAACGGCACGCCCTGCAAATAGCCGAGAAACAGCGGCGGATCACCGAGCGGCGTCAGCATGCCGCCGACGTTGCTCACCAGAAAGATGAAGAAGACCACGGTGTGCCTCACGCGTCGCCGCTCGCGATTGGTTTGCAGCAGCGGGCGGATCAATACCATGGAGGCGCCGGTGGTGCCGATGAACGAAGCGAGAAGCGCGCCCAGGCCGAGAAAGGTCGTATTCGTGAGCGGAGTCGCCTGGAGGTCGCCCGTCAGCCGGATGCCTCCGGCAATGGCGTACAAGCCCGACAACAAGACGATGAACGAAACGTAGTCTTCCGCCATCCCGAGGAGCGCCCGAGGATTGCGCACGAGATACATGACCAGCACCGGTGCGCCGAGCGCGGCGGCCACGAGCAGCTTGTGGGCGTTCGACTCCCACCAGTGCAGCGCCCCGAGCGGAGCCACCGCAATCGTCAGCAGCAGGGCGATGAACGGAAGGACGGCGTAGATTGCGGGCGCATCGCTCGCCGTCACGGTGTAGCCTCAACCTCCGATTGCTGGGGGTAGGGTCACATGGTATATAGTTGACATTTATCCACCAGGCCTGTGACTCCGCGGAGGGGGGAGCCGAGTGACCAAGGTCATCGTTGAGCCCGATGAGTCCTTCGAAAGCGCGCTGAAGCGCTTCAAGAAGCAGTGCGAGAAGGCCGGGCTCCTGTCCGAGTTCAAGAAGCGACAACACTACGAGAAGCCCAGCGTTCGGCGCAAGCGGAAGGCCCTCGCCGCGCGTAAGAAAGCGAAGCGGCGGGAGCGGATGGCCGATTAGCAGCAGCAGCACTCCGGACGGTACCGCCAGCACTTCCGTCCAGCCCGGACGGGAGCGAATGAGGCGAAGGGTGGAGGCAGGCCGGCTCTGGGGGCGCGGGATCGAATGGGATGCCCTCCGCGCCCTGGTCGCTTCCGACGCGCGCACCACGATGGGTCGTGAGCGCGCGCAGACGGCGGAGCCCCTCACCGACCCCACCGACGTTGACCGAGCCCTCGACAGCACTGCTGAGGCGCGTCGTGCGCTGGTGCAGGAGGGTGCTCCTCCCCTCGACGGTCTCGGCGATCCGCGTCCGACCCTCGAGCGCACGGGTGCCGAGGGCAGCGTCCTCGATGGTCTCGAGCTTCTCGCCCTCCTTCCACTCCTCGAGGCCGCGCCGCGCCTGGCCGCATATGGACGCGCGATCCGCCCCGTGGCGGCGACGCTGGCCGCGAGAGCGGAAGCGCTACCGCGTTTCAGCGATCTCCGTGATCGGCTACGCCGCGCCCTCGACGACGATGGCGCGCTGACCGACGCCGCGAGCAGCCGTCTTGGACAGCTGCGTCGTGAGCTGCGCGACCGGCGACGGCGGCTCGTGGCCGACCTCGAGCGGCTGCTGCAGGCCGAGGGCGACCGCGTCTTCGCCGACCGCTTCGTGACGGTCCGCCACGGCCGTTACGTCCTTCCTGTGCGCGCGGAGTCGCGAGGCCGCCTGCGAGGCATCGTCCACGATCGCTCGCAGAGCGGCCAGACGGTGTTCGTCGAGCCCGAAGCCATGGTCGAGGCGAACAACGACCTCGTCGCTCTCGAGCGTGACGAGCAGCAGGAGACGACGCGGATCCTGGGAGAGCTGACCGACGCGGTCCGTGCGCGGCGAGACGAGCTGGCCAGCCTCATCGACACGCTCGGTACCCTCGACTGGGTCTTCGCGCGGGCGCACCTCGCCGAGCGTATGGAGGCGTCGCGCCCGCTCATCGACCGCGAGGGCCGCGTGGACCTCAGACGGGCGCGCCATCCACTGCTGCTCGCGCAGCGCTGGCGCGACCCGGCGCGAGAAGTGGTGCCGGTCGATCTCGAGCTCGGCCCCGATCGCCCGCTGTTGCTCATCACGGGACCCAATGCCGGCGGTAAGACCATCGCGCTCAAGACACTCGCGCTGCTGTCGCTGATGACCCAGGCCGGGTGTCACGTGCCCGCCGCCGAAGGCTCTCGCGTGCCGGTGTTCGAGCGTCTGTTCGCCGTCATCGGCGACGATCAATCGGTCGCGGAAAACCTGTCCACTTTCTCGGCCTTCATCAAGCAGATCCGCGAGGTCGTGGCCGAGGCGCAGCATGGCTCGCTCGTCCTGCTCGATGAGCTCGGCGCGGGAACCGATCCCGACGAGGGCGCGGCCCTGGCTCGCGCGATCCTCGAATCGCTCGCCGACTCCGGCGCGCTCGTCGTGGCCACCACGCACCTCGAGCCGCTTCGTGCCTTCGCCGCCGTCGAGCCCCGCGCGCGAAACGCGTCGGTGGAATTCGACGCCGCTACGCTCGCGCCGACGTTCCGTCTCGTCTACGACCGTCCCGGGCAGTCGTGGGCCCTCGCGATCGCCGCGCGGCTCGGGCTGCCGTCTGAGCTCATCTTCAGAGCCGAGGGCCATCGCACGGCCGAAGCGCGCCGGCTCGGGGAGCTCTTGGCGCAGCTCGACGCGCGCAATCGCTCCGAAGCCGAGCGCGTGCGCGAGCTGGAGCGGCGCGAGACCGAGACGGCGGCGCGGCTGGCCGCGGCACGTGACGCCGAGCGCCGCGCCACCGAGCAGGCACGGACGCTTGTCGAGCGGGCCAAGGCCGAAGCCGCTGCGCTGCTGACCGACATCCGGCGCGCCGTGTCGTCGGAATGGGAGCGGCTCAAGCGCTCCGAACGCACGCGGCCGGCGCTGCAGGAAAGCCGCCGCCGATTGCAAGATGCGGGCGCTCGCGTCGTCCCGACCGTCGGCGATGCGCCGCCGACCGACCGTCCCCTCACACCGGGCACCGCCGTCGTCGCCGCGCATCTTGGGCTCAAGGGCGAGCTGCTCGAAATCCATGGCGACACGGCGACGGTCCGCGCGGGCTCGGTGACAGTCCGCGTACCGGCCGCCGCGCTGAGACCCACCGATGCGCCGGTCGCCGTGACCGCGGCACCGATTCGCGTCGCGCGGGCCAATGGGGACGAGACGTCCGGCCGCGCGATCGGGCCGGAGCTCATGCTGCTGGGCAAAACCACCGACGAGGCGCGCGATCTCGTCGAGCAGTATCTCGACGACGCCTTCATGGCCGGTCTGCCGAACGTGCGCCTGGTGCACGGCAAAGGCACGGGGGCCTTGCGCAAGGCCGTGCGGACGCTGCTGTCGAGCCACCCGCTCGTCGAGTCGTTCCGGGATGGCGAGCCGTCCGAGGGAGGCGCCGGCGCTACCGTCGCCGCGCTGAAGGTCAGCTGACGATGGCCACCTACTCGGCGGCCGTCCTCGACGACATCCGGGCGGGTGTAGACATCGTGGACTTCGTCGGTCGCTTCGTGAACCTCCGCAAGGCCGGTGCGAACTGGAAGGGGCTCTGTCCGTTCCACGGCGAGAAGACGCCCTCGTTCATGGTGAATCCCAAGAAGGGTATCTTCCACTGCTTCGGATGTGGAGTCGGCGGCGACGTCTTCGGCTTTCTCATGCGCCAGGATCGGCTGTCGTTCCCCGAAGCGGTCCGCGCGCTCGCCAAGACGGCCGGCGTCGCCCTGCCAGAAGAACACGGCGGGCAGCCCGGCGATTCGGGACGCGAAGAGCTGTTCCGTGTGATGGATCTGGCCGCGCACTTCTACGCCGAAACGCTGTGGAAGCCGGCCGGTGACCGGGCGCAAAAGTATCTCGCCGAACGCGGGATCGACCCTGAGGTCGCCAAACGCTTCGGCCTCGGCTATGCGCCCGACGGCTGGGACCGGCTGGCCGATTTCATGAAGTCGCAGAAGATCGGCGAGGACACGCTCGTCGCGGCTGGCCTGGCCGTGCCGCGAGAAAACCGCGGCGGCTCGTACGATCGGTTTCGGAACCGCCTGCTGTTCACGATTCGCGATCTGCAGTCGCGCGTGGTCGCGTTCGGAGGCCGCGCCTTCGGAGACGAGCAGCCGAAATATCTGAACTCCCCCGAGACGCCGCTCTATACCAAGGGCAATCTGCTCTACGCCGCCGACGTCGCACGCGAGGCCATGCGCACCAAGAACCGCGCGCTGATCGTCGAGGGCTACGTGGACTGCCTCATGGCCCATCAGCACGGCTTCACCGAGACGGTCGCGGCGCTCGGCACCGCGTTCACGCCGGCCCAGCTGGCGCTGCTGCGCCGCTACTGCGACGAGGTTGTGACGTTCTTCGATGCCGACGCCGCCGGCCAGAAGGCCGCAGCGCGAGCCGAGGAGCTGCTGGAGCCAACCGGCGGTGGCTTCGCGTGGGCCGTGAACCGATCCGGCGGGTTCGACAGCGGCGGTGCGCTGCGGGTGAAAGTGGCCTTGCTGCCCGCCGGCCACGACCCCGATACGTTCCTGCGCGCCGAGGGCGCCGACGCCTTCGCCGAACGCATCGCGACCGCACGCAGCCTCTTGTCCTATGCGCTCGAGCGGACCATTCGTGAGGGTGACGGCAGCGGCCCGCGCGCACGCACGAACGCGTTCGCGCGTGTGGCCTTGATGCTGTCAAAGGTCAGTGATGCCGACGAAGCCGCGGCCCTGTCTCGGGAGGCCGCCCTCCGCCTCGGCGTCGACGCCACGCAGCTGTGGTTCGAGGCGCAGCGGCTGCAGGCCTCGCTGCGCAAGCCGCCGGCGCCCGTCGGCGTCGCCACCACCGCGGCGGTCGCGGACGACAAGAAGCTCGTCACGCGACTCGTCACGCTGCTGCTCGTGGATCGGCAGGCGCGCACAATCCTCCTTCCCCTGCTGGACGCGTCCGACGTCGCGCAGCCCGCTCTGCGGGAGATCGTCGACACCCTCAAGCGACTCCCGGACGTCGAGGCGACCGCGCTGCTCGCCGAGCTGCCGAGCGCGGCGGCACGCCACATGCTCGCCGCGCTCATGGTCGAAGACGCGACGCTGCCGGACGGGCCCGCGAGTATCGATCAGTTCCGCCGACGTTTGGAATTTCTCGAGCGGCGGCGGCGCGTGCGGGAGCTTAGTCGCTCGATCGCCGAGACGCAGTCGTCTGAGGGGGCGCACGCCTCGCTCGAGGACGATCTGCTCGCCGTGCAGCAGGACAGCGCCCGCGTGTACGAGTATCAAGGCGGTAGCGCGCAGGTCGTCGAGCGCGCTGTCGGCCTTCCGCATCCCATGGGCCCCGAAGGCCCGCAAGGAGTTCAAGCGCATGACTGAAGAACCCAAGCTGGAGGAGCTCGACCGGCTCATCTCGATGGGCAAGCAGAAGGGCTTCCTCACCTACGACGAGGTGAATGACGCCCTGCCGTCGGACATCGTGTCGCTCGATCAGCTCGACGACATCATGATGATGTTCGGCGCGATGGACATCGAGGTGGTGGACTCCGCCAAGGCCGGCCGCCTGCCATCCGAGGTTGGCCGCGAGCGCCAGCAGGCCGTGGCCGACGACGACGACGACGGACCCGCCGAGCCGATCGACCTCACGCCGGGCCCCGTCGGCCGAACCGAAGATCCCGTCCGGCTCTATCTGCGCGAGATGGGACGCGTGGCCCTGCTCACGCGTGAAGGCGAGATCGCGCTCGCCAAGCGCATCGAAGAGGGCAAGAACCAGGTGACGGTGGCCATTCTCAGCACCAATCTGGCACTCGAGCGCTTCCGTGAGCTGCGCGAGCTGCTGCGTAACGGCGACATTTCGATCAAGGAAGTCGTCGACGTCAACGAAGAGGAATTCACCGAGGAAAAGGAAGCGGATCTCACCCGCACGGTGGTGAACGCGTTCGGCGCCGTCGAGCGAATGCTGCGCGAGCGCGATCTGATCGCAGACAAGGCGCGCAAGCTCAAGGCCAAGAGCGGCGGCGCCAAGACGGCGCACCGCAAGACGAAGGGTAAGGTCAAAGAGCCCGCGTGGAAGAAGCTCGAAACGCAGGTGATGGACCGCAACCGCAAGGTGCTCGAGAAGCTGCGCGCGCTGAACATCGGCAATCAGATCATCGATCGCGAGGACAGTGATCCCGCGCGACGCGGTCTCGTCCAACGCCTGCGCGATTTGCTCGACGACATCGAGCGCGCGGAGCGCGTCATCCACCTCTGGACGAACGGCCGCCGGCCGTCGCCCGAGGAGGTGCAGAATCTCATCTACGTGTCGTTCCGCGACCCGGCGGCCGCACCGGCGGTCAACGGCACCTCCGACCTGCATCTGAAGGCCGCCAAGAAGTTCCAGAGTCCCAAGCAGCAACAGATTTGGGTGGCCCAGCAGGAGATCAAGGCGGCCGAGGCCCGCGCCAATACCAGGGCCGACGAGATCAAGCGGGTGATGACGGTCATCAAGCAGGGCCAGCACAAGGCCGCCATCGCCAAAAAGGAGATGGTCGAGGCGAACCTGCGACTGGTGATCTCGATCGCCAAGAAGTACACCAACCGTGGTCTTCAATTCCTGGATCTGATTCAGGAAGGCAACATCGGCCTGATGAAGGCGGTCGACAAGTTCGAGTACC
>DAIRVP010000191.1:0-10057 GCA_036802765.1 Candidatus Rokuibacteriota bacterium | reverse complement strand
CAAGATCAACAAGGAGATCGTCGGCCTGATCAATCACCACGGCGGCAAGGCGGTGGGGCTGTCGGGCAAGGACGGCCAGATGCTGTTGGCGCGCCGCCGGCTGCATCGGCTTCCAAGCGGCGAGACGGTGGACATCGGCCTCGTCGGCGAGGTCGAGCGCGTCAACGCCGAGCCGATCCGGCTGCTGGAGGAACGCGGCTTCATTCCGGTCATCGCGCCCGTGGGCGTGGGCGGAGGCGGCGAGACGTACAACATCAATGCGGATCTGGTGGCGGGTGAGGTGGCGGCGGCGCTCGGAGCGGAAAAGCTGATCCACCTGACCGACGTGCAGGGAATCAAGGGGAAAGACGGCAAGCTCGTGAGCACGCTCGCGCGCAAGGACGCCGAGCGGCTCATGAAGGCCGGGGTGATCGACGGCGGCATGCTGCCGAAGGTGGAGTCCGCTCTGCGCGCGCTGCAGGGCGGCACCGCCAAGGCGCACATCATCGACGGCCGGCTGCCGCACGCGATCCTCCTCGAGCTGTTCACGCGCGAAGGCATCGGGACGGAGATCGTACTGTGAAGGACAAAGTCGACACCAAGACGCTGCTCGAGTGGTCCGCGAAATACCACACTCCGAACTACGGGCGCACGCCGATTCTGATCGTGCGAGGCGAAGGCATGCGCGTGTGGGATTCGGAGGGGCGCGAGTATCTCGATTTCACCACGGGCATCGCGGTGACCGCGCTCGGCCACTGTCATCCCGTGGTGACCGGCGCCATCCGTGAGGCGGCAGCCACGCTGCTGCACGTCTCCAACATCTTCCACGCGGCGCCCCAGATTCATCTCGCGAAGCTGCTCGTGGAGCACTCGTTTGCCGACCGCGTGTTCTTCTGCAACTCGGGCGCGGAGGCCAACGAGGCCGCGCTGAAGCTCGCGCGCAAGTACGGCAAGGACAAGCTCGCCGACGACCGCTACGAGGTCATCGCGACCAACAACTCGTTCCACGGCCGCACGCTGGCGACGGTGACCGCGACGGGACAGCCGAAGTACCAGCACGGCTTCGAGCCGCTGATGCCCGGCTTCAAGCACGTGCCCTACAACGATCTACGCGCGATGGAGCGGGCGATCGACAGCCACACGGCCGCCATCCTCGTCGAGCCGATCCAGGGCGAAGGCGGCGTGCACGTGCCCGATGACGACTATCTGCCGGGGCTGCGCAAGCTCTGCGACGAATCGGGAGCGCTCCTGATCTTCGACGAGATCCAGACCGGGATCGGGCGCACCGGCAAGCTCTGGGCGTATGAGCACTCCGGCGTCGAGCCGGACGTCATGACGCTCGCCAAGGCACTGGCCAATGGGGTGCCGATCGGCGCGATGCTGTGTCGTGACGAGGTGGCCAGCGTGTTGACCGCGGGCTCGCACGGCTCGACCTTCGGCGGTACGCCGTTCGTCACCCAGGTCGCGCTCGCGACGCTCACAACCGTGATCGGCGACAAACTGCCCGAGCGCGCTGCCCGCATGGGCCGCGAGCTGATGGACGCGCTGCGGGAGATCCAGGCGTCGTGTCCGGTGATCAAGCAGGTGCGCGGCCGCGGCCTACTGATCGGGATCGAGCTGACGACAGCAGCCGCCCCGGTGGTCGACGCCTGCCGGGAACAGGGCCTGCTCGTCCTCAGCGCCGGCGAGAAGGTGGTGCGGCTGGTGCCACCGCTGATCGTCGAGTCTGCAGATATTCGCCGAGCGGTGGACATCTTGAAGACGGTGTTGGCTCGAGCCAAGGCGTGAGGCACCTCGTCTCGGCCGGCGATCTCACGCGAGAGCAGGTGCTCGCGCTGTTCGAACTCGCCGCCGATCTCAAGCAGCGCTGGAAGGAGGGACGCCGCGGCTCGCCGCTGGCGGGCCGCTCGCTGGCGCTCATCTTCGAGAAGCCGTCGCTCCGGACCCGCGTGACGTTCGAGGTCGGCGCGGTGCAGCTCGGCGCCCGGGCGGTGTACCTGTCCGGCCAGGAGATCGGCCTCGGGACCCGTGAGTCGGTTCCCGACGTCGCGCGCAATCTCTCGCGCTGGGTCGACGCAATCGTCGCCCGCGTGTTCGCCCACGCGACGGTGGACACGCTCGCGCGTCACGCGAGCATTCCCGTGATCAACGCGCTGTCCGACTTCGAGCACCCGTGCCAAGCGATCGCCGACTGGTTCACGTTGTGGCAGCGCGGCCTGGACCCGGCCAAGACGCGGATGGCGTGGATCGGTGACGGCAACAATGTGTTTCATTCGGTGGCGCTCATCGGAGCGCTGCTCGGTGCTTCGATTGTCATCGCCTGCCCGCCGGGTTACGAGCCCGACCGCGCCGTGCTGGAGCGGGCGCGACACTTCGGCGGTCAGATCGAGGTGACCGAAGACGCCCGGCGCGCAGCCACCGGCGCGGATGTCCTCTACACCGATGTCTGGACGTCAATGGGCCAGGAGGCGGAGAAGGTCAAGCGACAGGAAGCGTTCAGCCGCTACCAGCTCAACGACACCATCGTTGGCTTCGCCAAGTCGAGCGCCGTCGTCATGCACTGTCTCCCGGCGCACCGCGGCGAGGAGATCACCGACCACGTGCTCGACGGCCCACAGTCGATCGTGCTCGATCAGTCTGAAAACCGTCTGCACGCTCAGAAGGCGGTGATCCTCGATCTCCTCGGAGGCTCGGCTGACGATGCCTGAGGTCAAGCGGGTCGTCCTCGCGTACTCCGGCGGTCTCGATACCTCCGTCATCCTGCGCTGGCTCATCGAGAAGTATCACTGCGACGTCGTCGCTTACTGCGCCGACCTGGGCCAAGGTGAGGAGCTCATTCCGGTCCGGGACAAGGCGCTCAAAACCGGCGCCGTCGGCGTGCACGTGGTCGATCTGCGCGAGACGTTCGTGCGCGACTTCATCTTTCCGATGCTGCGGGCCAATGCGATCTACGAAGGGGCCTACCTGCTCGGCACCTCGATCGCGCGTCCGCTGATCGCGCAGGCGCAGGTGGACATCGCGCTCAAGGAGCGCGCCGACGCCGTCGCCCACGGCGCCACCGGCAAGGGCAACGACCAGGTGCGCTTCGAGCTGACGTACGCCGCGCTGGCGCCGCAGCTCACCGTCATCGCGCCGTGGCGCGAGTGGGACCTGAACTCGCGCACCGCGCTGATGGACTTCGCGCGCCGCCACGACATCCCGGTGCCGGTCACCGCGGAACGGCCGTATTCCACCGACCGCAACCTGTTCCACATCTCGTACGAGGGCGGCATCCTCGAGGATCCGTGGGCCGCGCCGCCGGACAAGATGTTCCAGCTCACCCAATCGCCTGAGGCCGCACCCGACATTCCCATCGACCTCCTCATCGACTTCGAGCGCGGCGATCCGGTGGCGGTGGACGGCCGGCCACTCGGTCCGGTGGAGCTGCTCACCACACTGAACCGGATCGGCGGCGAGCATGGCATCGGGCGCGTCGACCTCGTGGAAAACCGCTACGTCGGCATGAAGTCGCGCGGCGTCTACGAGACGCCGGGCGGAACGATTCTGCATATCGCGCGGCGAGCGCTGGAGTCACTCACGCTCGACCGCGAAGTCGTGCATCTGCGCGACGGGCTGACACCACGCTACGCCGAAATGATTTATTACGGCTTCTGGTTCGCGCCCGAGCGGCGTGCGCTGCAAACGCTGATGGACGAGTGCGCGCAGGACGTCACCGGCACTGTCCGGCTCAAGCTCTACAAGGGCAACGTCACCGTCACAGGCCGGCGCTCTCCGCGCTCGTTGTACCGCACCGACTTCGCGACGTTCGAGGCGGACACCGTCTATCGTCAGCGCGATGCCGAGGGCTTCATCAACCTGAACGCGCTCCGGCTCAAGATCCGCTCGCTGCGCGACCGCCGGAGCTGAGCGTGTGGGTGGACGTCGCCGTCACCCCCGACGGCCTCGATCACGCCGCCGTCACGACCTCGCGCGTGCTCGTCATCGACGTGCTCCGGGCTTCGACCTGCATCGTGACCGCGCTGGCGAACGGCTGCGCGGGGATCGTGCCGGTGGCCACGCCCGAAGAGGCGCGGCTTCGCCTGGTGGGGCAGCCGGACGCGCTGGTGGCAGGGGAGCGTCGCGGTGAGCCGCTGGAGGGGTTCGACCTCGGCAATTCCCCGCTCGAGTTCACGCGCGAGCGCATCGGCGGCCGCATCGTCATCATGACGACCAGCAACGGCACGCGCGCGCTGCTTGCCGCGCGCGGTGCGATGGCAATCGGCGTCGCCGCCTTTGTGAACCTCGGTGCCGCGGCCGCCTGGGCGCTGGACAGGCGGCATAACGTGCTTTTGCTCTGCTCCGGCGAGCGTGGTGCGCGCTCGCTGGAGGACCACGTGTGTGCCGGGCTGTTGGCGGACCGGCTGCTGGCGAGCGAGCCGGCCGCGCGCGCCACGACCGTGGCGCAGGAAGCCGTCGCGCTGGCCGCGCCGTACGGCAAGGACGTGGCCCGCCTGGCTGAAGATTCGTCGTGGGCCCGGCATCTGGCGTCGCGGGGGCGGGCGCTCGACGTCGCCGCCTGCCTGAGCGTCGACACGTCGACGCTCGTGCCGGAGTACCGCCCGAACGTTGACAAGGTCGTCGCGGCGCAAGGATAATCGCGAGCGGGAGCGAAGCGTGAACTTACCGATCGGGCTCACCCTCACGCGGATCGTCGCGGTCCCGCTGCTCATCCTCTTCCTCATTTCCAGCTCACGCGTGCACGCGCTGATCGCGGCCGTCATCTTCACGGCGGCGGCCCTCACCGACTGGCTCGACGGCGTGCTCGCGCGGCAGCGAAATCAGGTCACAACGCTCGGCACGCTGCTCGATCCGATTGCCGACAAGCTGCTCGTCGCCGCCGCGCTCGTCTCGCTGTTGACGATCGACAAGATCGAGGCGTGGGTGGTGGTCGTCATCATCGGACGTGAGCTCGCGGTCACCGGCCTCCGGGCGGTTTCCGCCGGGCACGGCGTCATCGTTCCCGCGTCGCGGCTGGCGAAGTGGAAGACCGTGAGTCAGTACGTGGCCGTGACGATGCTGATCCTCGAGAAGGGAATCGTCTCGACGATGTTTCATGGTGTCGCCGTCGGAGTGCTCTGGGTCGCCGTCGCCCTGACCATCGTGTCGGCCGTCGACTACTTCTATCGCTTCTTCAGGAAGGCGGACTACCGCGCCATCGTGCCCGACGAAGAACGCTGGTCGTGATCGTTCTCGCGGCCGCCGCCGCGTACATCGTCGGCGCCATCCCGGTTGGATATCTGGTCGCTCGGCTCTTCGGCGTCACCGACATTCGCCATCAAGGCAGCGGCAACATCGGCGCCACGAACGTATTGCGCACCGCAGGGTGGCTGCCCGGCCTGGTCACGCTGTTCGGTGACATCGCCAAGGGCTGGGTCGCCGTGGCGCTCGCCGGCCGAATCGGCAGCGACCTGCCGAGCGCGCTCGCCGTGGGTGCGGTGGCCGCGGTCATCGGCAACTGCTGGTCGATCTTCCTCGGATTTCGAGGCGGGAAGGGTGTCGCCACCGGCCTCGGCGCGCTTGTCCGCCTGGTGCCACTGCCGGCGCTGGCGGCGCTCCCGGTGTTCATCATCGTGGTGCTGACCACGCGGTTCGTGTCGCTCGGCTCGCTGCTCGGCGCGGCGTGCGTGCCGTTTGGTGCACTCGCACTCCGCGCGCCGCGTCCGGCTGTTTTCGGTGCGCTCGCGGTGGCCGTGATCGTGATCGTCCGTCACCACGAGAACATCGCGCGCCTGCGCGCGGGCACCGAGCATCGGTTCGGTGAGCGGCGGGAGGCGCATCCCGCGCGATGATCGCCGTGGTCGGCGCCGGCTCCTGGGGAACCGCGCTCGCGATCCACCTGGCGCGCACGGGCGCACCGGTCCGACTCTGGGCCCGTGAGCCCGAGATTGTGGACGGAATCCGCACGCGGCGCCGCAATCCACTGTACATGCCGGATTTCGACGTGCCGCGCGAGGTCGAGGTCACGGGGGACGTCCGTGCGGCGGTCGGCGGTGCCGATGTCATCGTGATGGTCGTGCCGTCGGAGTACTTCGCGGCCACGCTCGCGACCGTGCCGGCGCCGCGCGAGGCAGTGATCGTCTCGGCGACGAAAGGTTTCGATCCCGTGCGTCACGTTCGGATGACCGAGCTGGTGCACGAGCGCCTTCCTCAGGCACAGGTCGCCGCGCTGTCCGGACCGACGTTTGCGCGGGAAGTGGCGCTCGGAACCCCGACGGCGGCCGTCGTTGCGGCGGCCGACGACGCGGTGGCCACGATGCTCCAGACTCGTCTGGGGGCGCGCGCGTTCCGGCTCTACGCCAACCGCGACGTCGTCGGTGTCGAGGCGGGCGGCGCGCTGAAGAACGTCATGGCGCTGGCCACGGGTCTCTCCGATGGCTTGGGCCTCGGGGAGAACGCCCGCGCGGCGTTGATCACGCGGGGACTTGCCGAGATGACCAGATTGGCCATCGCCTTGGGAGGCGAGCCGGCGACGCTGGCTGGACTCGCCGGCATGGGCGATCTCGTGCTGACGGCCACGGGGACGCTCTCGCGCAATCGCTCGCTCGGCATGGCGCTGGCGCGCGGCGACAGCCTGAGCGCCGCCTCGGGCAAGACGCTGATGGTCGCGGAGGGAGTTCCGACCGTGCGCTCCGCGCTCGCGCTAGCGTCCCGGTATCGTGTGTCCATGCCCATCTGTGCCGAAGTCGCCGCGGTGTTGTTCGACGGCAAGCCGGCCGCCGACGCGCTCACGTCCCTGCTCGGGCGCGCGCCGACGCGCGAGGATATGCCGGTCGAGGGCCGCCGTGCCTGAGCTCCGCAAGGATCCGGTGGTGGGGCGCTGGGTGATCATCTCGACCGAGCGCGCGCGACGGCCGACGGATTTCAACACCGAGCCCGTGCGGATGCGTGGTGGTCCGTGTGTGTTCTGTCCGGGAAACGAGGACAAGACGCCGCCGGAGATCGTCGCGATGCGTCCGCCCGACACCCGCCGCGACGAGCCAGGCTGGTCGCTGCGCGTCGTGCCGAACAAATTTCCGGCGCTCCGCATCGAGGGCGATCTCGAGCCGTCGGGCGAAGGCCTCTACGACCGAATGAACGGCGTCGGGGCGCACGAGGTCGTGATCGAGACCCCCGATCACGCGGCGTCGCTCGCCACGATGTCGGTCGACGCCGTGACCGACGTGTTTCTCACGTTCCGCGATCGAATCCTGGACCTCAAGAAGGACCCTCGCTTCGAGTACGTGCTCGTGTTCAAGAACCATGGCGAGGCGGCCGGCGCCTCCTTGGAGCATCCGCACAGCCAGCTCATCGCCACTCCCATCATCCCCATCATGGTGACCGAAGAGCTGACCGGGTCGCAGGCGTACTGGGAGCGCAAGGAGCGCTGCGTGTGGTGCGACGTCATCCGCCAGGACCGGCGCGACCGGCGCCGTGTGGTGGCGGAGACTGGCGGCTTCATCGCGCTCGAACCGTTCGCCCCGCGTTTTCCGTTCGAGACGTGGGTCCTGCCGGTACGTCATCGCTCGGCGTTCGAGGAATCGAGCCTGGAGGAACTGCGCGGGCTCGCCGTCATGGTCGGGACGTTCCTGCGTCGCATGAACGGCACGCTCGGCTCGCCGCCGTTCAACTTCATGCTGCACACCGCCCCGCTGCGCGACGGGGCGCTGGAGTACTTCCATTGGCATCTGGAGATCATTCCGAAGCTCACGCGAATAGCGGGCTACGAGTGGGGGAGCGGATTCTTCATCAATCCTGCTCCGCCCGAGGACGCCGCGGAGGCGTTGCGCGCCGCCGCGCCCTGAGCAGCGTGGTACAATCCCTCTCCGCTGGCACGCGGGAATAGCTCAGTGGTAGAGCACGACCTTGCCAAGGTCGGGGTCGCGGGTTCGAATCCCGTTTCCCGCTCCAGCGAAAATCCTCTCCGAGGCACGGCGGCGTACCCAAGTGGTTAAGGGAGCGGACTGCAAATCCCGCTGAGATCAACGAGGCGGCGCGCAGTTACGGTGCCGCTTCTTTCTTTTCGCTGAGTCAGCCGTCACCGTCCGAGTCATACGTACCCATTCGTCCGCGTCTGTCCCGTTCGATTCAGCGCAGAGCAGCACATGGACGGCGACCTACGAAGCCGGTGTGCTGCCCCCAGCTTGTAGCTCAGGTCTGTAGAAGGAGTGGAGTGGCACGTCGAATCGGTCACCGAGCGCTTGGCACAGGCGACGGCTGACGAGGAATGGGAACGTCTTGTAGTTCCGGATGGCAGTGCCTTTGCTGAGAATCACTTCACCGTCGGTGTGCTCAGCGACTGCTACACCGAATTCGCGAAGTACCTGAAGAACTATCTTGCGTCGGACAAGAGCGGGTTGAGCCGGCGTCGAGCCCCTTCAGAAGGCTGACGCTGTTCGCGCGCCGTGCGAGAGGCAGCACAAGGGCCTCACGGACGATGCCCCAAGTCGACGCTCGAACATCGTCGGGGGAGAGACCATCGCGAGCCAGCTCCTCGAGACTGGCTGGCCAGCGCACGGCACCCGCCGTATCTACGCCTACACACCTCGCCGTCGATTGATCGCGCGGCTGCTGGCCATGCCGGGCGTGCACCGATGGCAGACGGGCGACGACGAGGCCGCCGGCCGGATAGCGGCTGGCGAGGTTGCCGCGCTCCAAACCGTGGCCCGGCTCCTCCGGACCCGTGTCCGTCGAGCCCCGGAGACCGGCCGCTCGGCCCTGGCGCTCGCCGAGATTCGCCCTAGACCAGAGTCGCCAATCGCAGCAAGATAACGACCCCCTATGTCCAGACCCGGCTCCATACGCCAGACCCCCGAAAAAGGGTCGTGTACCGCACGGCATCTAGGCGTTGACAACAGTGCCAACCTCTTGCGCCCCGCGTGCGCGGAGGAGTGGCGGTGATCAGCCGAAGGACATTCCTGGCGTCGGGTGCGGCTGTGCTCGCCGCGCCGCTCGCGGCCGAGGCGCAGCAGGCAGGGAACGTCTACCGAGTAGGTTACCTCGGGAACTCGTCCGCTTACCTTGAGCCCGATCTTGTCGAGGCACTTCGTCAAGGTCTGCGCAATCTTAGCTACGTAGAGAACCAGAACATCATCATCGAATATCGATGGGCCGAAGGTAAGTATGACCGATTCCCTTCTCTGGTGGCCGACCTAATCCAGCACCAAGTGGACGTTATCGTGACCGCGGGCACCCCTGGAACTCTCGCCGCAAAGCAGGCGACGAGGACAATCCCCATCGTGATGGCGGTCAGTGCCGATGCTGTCGGTGCCGGACTTGTTGATAGCCTAGCGAGACCCGGAGCGAACGTCACCGGATTGACTACGATGGTGCAGGAGTTAGAAGGAAAGCGGCTCGAACTACTCAAGAACATCGTGCCCAGGCTCTCGCGCATCGCTGTCCTCAAAAATCCGGCCAATCCGGTCATGGCGATTGTGTTCAACGAGGCTCTGACCGCGGCGAGAGCGTTGCACGTGACGTTGGAGCCGGTGGACATTCGCGCGGTCGATGAGTTCGAGAATACGTTCGCGACCATAGCGAAAGCTCGGCCTGGTGCGATCTTAGTTCTCGCAGACCGCTTCCTACTCGCTGAGCGCAAACGAATCGTGATGTTTGCAGCAACACAGCGGCTCCCGGCGATGTACCCCTACCGGGAATTTGTGACACTTGGTGGTCTTATGTCCTACTCGCCGAACTATGCTGAGTCGTTCCGGCGCGCCGCCACCTACGTGGACAAGATCCTCAAGGGCGCCAAGCCCGGCGACCTGCCCGTCGAGCAGCCGACCAAGTTCGAGCTGGTCATCAACCTCAAGACCGCCAAGGCGCTCGGCCTCACGATCCCGCCGTCGCTGCTGCTGCGCGCGGATCAGGTCATCGAGTGAACCGCCGCGCGTTCGTCACTGGCCTCGGAGCCGTGCTCGCCGCGCCGCTCGCCGCCGAGGCGCAGCAGGCAGGAAAGGTGCCTCGGATAGGTTTTCTTGGGGTGACGTCCCCTTCCGATAGGCCGCCCCTGCTCGACGCGTTCCGGCAAAGGCTGCGCGAGCTCGGGTGGGTTGAGGGCCAG
>DAIRVP010000190.1:0-10092 GCA_036802765.1 Candidatus Rokuibacteriota bacterium | reverse complement strand
CGAACCGGCCGAGCTGGCGGCGGCGGTCGCCACCCTCGCCGGCCGCGCCGAAACGGTAGCACGCGAGTGAGCTCGGTGACGCGGCCCCGCCCATAGTGCGACAGGGGGCCGGTGCCAAGTCATCCCGCAGGCCGCGCTTGATAGACCTGAGCCTGGTCAAGCAATCACGCGGCCAATCACCATTACCCAGAAGCGCGCACGTCACCTAGAGGCGCGCACGTCCGAAGATCAGGCCTGACCGCCTGCCGCACCTACTACTGATTGCCCATCAGACGGTGCCGCGGAACTCGCGTCGAGGTGAGCACTTGCGGCCGCATGGTTCCAGACTGGTTCCACGCGAGATCGCATGACGATGCGCGGTTCACCTCGCGGCCCGGTCAGGGTTGACGCTGATCCGCCGCTGCCACCGGTCCTCGGCGAGGGTCCAGTCCTTCTGCTTCACGTCGGCATGTGGGCTATCGAGGGGGAGCGGCTTTGCCGGACGTGGACGACGTGGGACCACGGGATCCGGCGCTGCTACGTGATCGTGCGCGATGGCGACGCATATGTGTTCGACTTGCCGGAGCGCTTCGGGCGGTTCCCCGCGCGCCGTACAGCCGATGGCTTCGCACCGTGATGCACGCATCGCCGGCGGTGCGGTGTTCACGGGGGCTGAGCTAGAATCCATTCCAATTCCGTCAGCCAGTCACGGGCTGATCCTCAGGAGGGGCCGATGCTGGAGCGATTCACTGCCCGAGCGCGACGGAGCATCGTCTTGGCCACCAAGGAGGCTCGGAGCCGCCGACACGAGAGCATCGGCCCCGAGCATCTGCTCGTCGGCATCCTGCGCGACGGCGACGGGATGGCGGTCAAGGTGCTTGAGCGGCTTCAGGCATCACCCGAGACGCTGCGCTCGAGGTCGAACAGGTCCTGAATGAAGCGCCGCGCTCCTCTACTGACTCCGATCTTGTCTTCTCTCCGGGACTAGTATCGGTATGGGTGGTCCCGACGAACGAAGAACTGATGATCGCGAGACACGCGCTCGCATGCACCCGCCTATGAAACCGACGTTTCGCGGCCTGAAGGAGCTCCTGCTGCTGCGGCGGCCAAACCGCGGTTCAGCGAGCATCGCGGCCATTGGCGCGCGGGCGCTGTTCCAAGCGCCGGAGGGCGCCATAGCGAGACAACACGAGAGCCTGGTGGAATTCCTGGGGAAAGTCACCCTCTTCGAGGACCTCGCGCACCGCGATCTGGCGCGCGTCGGCCGTATCGTGCATGAGCGCGACTACAGTGACGGCGAGTACATTTGCGAGCAGGGTAGACCCGGCGCCGCGCTGTTCGTCGTGCGGCGAGGCGTCGTCGAGGTTGTGACGCGGGGCACCGGCGGCGAGGAGGTTCCGCTTGCGCTACTGGAGCCGCCGGCGTCCTTCGAGGAGTCAGCGGCCATCGGGACCGGAGTCATTCGCTGGTTCTCCGTCCGTGCGCGTGGTCCGGTCTCGTTGCTGGCGCTCAGCAAATCGGACCTCGACGAGTTGGTTCTGAATTTCCCGCCGCTCGCCAACAAAGTCCTGACCAAGCTGGCCGGCATCATGGCCGCGCGACTGCAGATGCTGATCGATGCCGAGATTCAGAGAGAATCCGAAGCGCATGAGGGTGGCAAGCCGTGACGGCCACCGCGAGCGCGAAGCGTGCGGACGTCGTGATCAAATCTGTCGTCACGGTCGCGGCCGTTCTTCTCGCGGCATACGTCGTGTGGGGCCTGAGAGGTTTCATTGTGCCGGCGTTCGTCGGCGGTCTTCTCGCGTACATCTGTCGACCGGTAGTTGCCCGCCTCGAACGAGGCCGGATACCGCGAGGGCTGGCGGTCGGATTGCTGCTGCTGACATTCGGAGCCGTCACGCTCGTCGGCTTCAACAGCGTTCGGGCCGTCATCCCGAGCGAGATCGCGGCTCTCGAGCTGCGCGTTCGCGCGCTGTACGCCCTCAACCACCGCTATCAGGCGGTGATGGGACTCGATCCCTCGTGGGCCCATGGCAATGGTCTCTACCGATTGACGCACCGCGATCTCGACCCGCTGATGGATCGCGTGAGTGATGTATTGGCTCTCACACCAGACGAGCGCGCGCTGTTCGTCGCGTCACGAGAGCGGCAGACTGAGACCGCAGCAGCAACTCGATCGGGCCAGCTGCTCGACTACGATCGGGCGAACGTCCGAGCGCTCGAGATGCGCGCGCGCCACACAGGACGCGCGGCACCGGCCACCACAACCGCCGGCGGATCAACGTCGACCTCGGCGGCGCGTCCCGTAACGAACAGCGAGCCCGGTATGCTCGGCGACATCCTCTCGACGTGGGTGATCGCGCCGCTGATCTTCCTTTTCCTATTGTGGGATACCGGAACTCTGAAGCGTGGCCTGCTCCGCGCCGTTCCGAATCGGCTCTTTGAGCCCGCGCTCGCCGTGCTCGACGATGTCGACGAGGCGTTCGGGAATTACGTGCGCGGCATCTTCCTCGAGTGCTGCTCGCTCGGGTTGACGGTCATGGTGTTCCTCGTCGTCGTCGGCGTCCCCGCCAGATGGGCGATCACGATCGGGATCCTCACCGGTGCGAGCAATGTGATTCCGTACATGGGCTTCTTTGCGGCGCTGCTCAGCGGCCTCGCCTATGCGCTTCTGGCCGAGGAAATTCATCCGCTCATCCCACTCGTCAGTGCCGACAGCTTCGCGATCTGGGTGGTGGCCGCGGTGGCGCTGGCGGAGCTGCTCAAGAACACCGTCTACGAGCCGTTCGTTCTCGGTGGCGCGGTCGAACTTCATCCGCTCGTCATCGTGATCGGCGTGGTCGGCGGCGCCACCCTCTTTGGAGCGGCCGGAATGTTCCTCGCGATTCCGACGATTACGGTCGTCAGAGTGCTCGTCGCAAGCAGTGTGAGACATCTCAAAGCGTATGGGCTCGTCTGAGAGGTTATTGGCGATGCGGCCTATCGAGCCTCCATCGCGCCGGTGACCTCCATTCTCGTCCCGATGCAGCCGACGCTCGCCTGCGCGCCGTTTCATCGACGGTCAAGGCGCTCGGCTAAATCCTTAGCCCCGCGCTGGCCCCTCAGCGACAGAGGCGGCGTTCATAGGTCTCTGGTAGCTACCCGCCCCCACTTCGCTCCGCAAGAAGATCGGCAGACAGTGTGTCATCCCGCGCCGTGGAATTGGACGCGAATGCCCTCTACTACACGCTGAGTACGATCGCTCAAACGCTTGCCGGCACGGTCGCGGTCCTCGTCGCGGTGGTCCTGTTCAATCTCACAAGAGCTGATGATTCGATCAATTCCGGACGAAGCCGTTTCCAATCAGACGCAGACTGGAATATCGTCCGCAAGCGCGGTCCGAAGGCGCTCGGCGACAAACTGCCCGCGGCTGATCGAAGGGTCGCAGAGAGAGCGTACAGGGCATGGCACGTTCGCCCCAGACTCCGCCGTGCCTTGGGGCTGACCGTTGCCGACATCTCCCTCTGTTTCATCGCCCTGCCCTCTTCTCGGTCGCTCTCATGCTCACGCGCCGCGGGGGTGGTTGTCTTCGTCGCCGTATTCCTCGGGATCGTTTGCCTGGGGCTCTACTGGCAACTCGTTGCGTCGCTCATGGATCCGCAGCCAGACTAACCGCTGGTCGTTTACTCAGATCACCGATCGCAGTCGAACCGTCGTCCGGGTCGAGCCCGACATCGCCGCCGAGCCCTGAGCTACCCCCCGGCGCGGATCAGCGCCAAGTTGCTTTTCGAGCGCGACGATCGCGAGTGGCGAGATCGAGGTGAGACGCAGTGTCGGGGCGCGCGTCGGCGTATCAACCTGCTGAACGACACGAGAGGGCGCGGCTCATCGTAGATGCTAGACATGACCGACCCGGCCTCCGACGATCAGCCGACGAACCACGGAAAGAACCCGGAAAGTAGACCGCTGATAGCGGAGCGCGCGCGCCAACTCTGCGGAAAAAATGGCGGGCTCGACGGGACTTGAACCCGCGACCTCTGGATTGACAGTCCAGTGTGCTAACCAGGCTGCACCACGAGCCCGCACCGGAAATCGAGCGGTTAGCGTGGGGAGTGTACCACGACCACTCCCCGTATGCCGGTGGCTGCCGAGCGTCCCGCGAGCCTACTCGATCTCACGATCGGCTCGGAGCAGGAGCGCTGGGGAAATCGTGAGGCCCGTGAGGAGCTCGAACTTTGAAGTCCGCTCGATCGGTAGATCCCGCGGCTGCGCGCCGATCGATTCGGCACACTGATCGCGGCGTCCGCAACGGCTGCGGACAGAGACGTACGCCGATTCATCCGCGGCGAACGTAAGCGACGCTGTGAAACTGGTAAAGCGAGGACGCGGTGCGCGCAGAGACGGGAACGCGACGCTACAACGACAGCTGCCGACCGTCCTCAGCGGGTGGCAACTCGACCCGCGAGATCCGCAGCTTTCCTTCCTGCGCCAGCAACGACAGGACGGAGCAGACCGCCCCTTCGGACAGGCGAAGCTGACGGCCCAGATCGCTGGGACTCATCGGGCCGAAGCGCTCCAGACACCGGCGCACGTCGCGGTCGATCTCGGTCCACCAGCCGTCCATAACCAGTCCTCCTCCGCTGCTCCGGATTTGGTCACGTTAGGCGCCTGTGATGATACAGACAACCCGTGAAAATCTTTTCTCATTGTCGTGTCGAATGCGCAAAGCCGAGGCGAGGCACTCGCGGCCCAACTTTTGCTCTGGCAACTGGTATGACAAGCATTCCGCGCGACTCGGACATTCTCGGAGCTGCAGCACTCCTCGCCATCGTGCTCGTGAGCGGCCTGTTTCGCGTGTTCGGCCTCTAGGTCACTCACAGTCCCCGTGCGGGCGGCATCCGCGACTTAACCATCGCGCTCGCGGGTCGAAGCCAGAATCGCCGCGACGACGACCGCGACCGTCGTGACTATTACGCCGACGATCCGGGCGGTGCGGTGAACAGCGAGATCACCGTAGACGAACAGGCCCAGGCCGACGACCGCGAGCGATATGTCGATGGCGAATCCGAGCAGCCGCATTGCAACAATCTTCGCCGAAGTTGACCATCTTTGCCTTGCGGCGTGGGGTCTTCGGCACCGAGATCATCACAGGATTGTCGAAGCCGCGGATCAAGGTGCCGCCGCGGCAGGACTGAGCTCTCGGAACGCGGTCAATCGAGATCGACGTCCGGGTGCATATTGAATTGCTCGGGAAGGGACTGTCCCTTCTCCTGCCGCTTCTTGACGCGCGTCTCGATACCTTCCCAGTAGCACGTGGAGAACGCCCGTATCTCGCTCTTCGAGTCCGCCGCCGTGTCGCCCTGCACGTCACCGTTGACGGCGACACGGGTCACGCGCACCGTGTGGTACTGGTTCGCGCATTCGCGAGCGGCCGTCGCGTAGATCTCGTCGGAGAGATCCCAGCGTAACCGCTCCTCGGGCGTCAGCGTGCACCCGCCAACGATCACGAATACTGCGGCGACGAGACCCACGCGCGATGCAACCGCCCACCGATTACGACTCAGCAAGATCGCGACCATGTCCGTGCACCTCCTCGTTTCCGTGGTGGTGCAGCGTACCTAATCGATCACGATCTCGCGCGCACTGAAATTCGGCTACGTCTTCTTGTCCGCTTTCAGGCAGTCGCTCATGAACGTCTTGCGGTCATCGCCTTTCAGCGCCTTCCCATTCGCGTCGGCGTTGCACTTCTTCATCTTTTCTTGCTGTGTCGCGGGCGTTGCGTCGTCTCCCTTCAAGCAGTCCGACATGAATGCCTTACGCTCGTCGCCTTTCTTGTCGCCTGCCTGAGTGTTGCAGGCCTTCATCTTGTCCTGCTGCGAGCTTTTCTTGTCGTCCGCCGCGAATGCGAGCGAGCTCGCGCCCACGAGAAATGTCAACGCTGTCATCGCTGCGATCAGTGTCTTCATGCGCCCCTCCACGCCTGCAGAAGAGGCCGTCATCGTGAATGCGCACAATCTCAGGATTCGACACCGAGGCAGGCAAGAGCCGAGTACGCGCGCGGATTGGCCGGACGGCCCTATCAGTGGCGTAAAGGATGGTGGGCGGTCTCATTCAAATGGCCGTCCGAATCGCTCCAGGTGTGCCACCTCACGCAGCGCCTTTCGCTGCTTCTTCCCGCGCCCGACGGCCCGGACTGGGTACCCGAACGGGAGGATCGCGAGCACGTTGAGCCCGTCAGGAATGGCGAGCACTGCGTTCACCTTGTCGAGTCCGCCGAAGCCCACCCAATTCGAGCCGACACCGTCCGCCCAAGCTGTTAACAGCATGGATTGGATGGCCCGACTCGCATCGGAAACAGCAAATCGCGTTTTGGAGATGGCGACCACGATCGCGAGCGGCGCCTCTGCTACATAAGGCCCACTCGACACCAGTTCTCCGAGCCGGCGAAGCGCGGTCCGATCGCGAACCACGATGAAGTGCCATGGCTGACTGTTCATCCCGCTGCCAGTGAGCCTCCCCGCCTCAATGATCCGCCGCACGACAGCGTCTGGTATCGGCGTGTCCCGGTAACTCCGGACGGCGAGCACGGTGCGAACGGCCTCGAAGACGTCCATCGGTGTCCTCCTCCTCATCCTCCTGCGTCGCGGAGGTTATACTCCCGGCTTCGACGGCGGCCTGGCGGAAAAGGGAGGTCGACACCTCAGTGACGCGGAGGACGTGGCGCGCTTACTTGGTCGGCCTGGGCGCTGATGCCTTTCGCTGTGCGGGCCTGCTGGTCGCCGCACCGGCGCTCCTCGCCGTCGGATGCGCGACGATTCAAAGGCTCGAGGCAACAGAAACGGAGCAAATGCTTGCGGCGGCCGGCTTTCACAGGGTCCTCGCGGACACGCCCGAGCGGCTGGAGGATCTCAGAGCGAGGCCGCCACATCGCATCGTGAGGCTGACCAAGGACAGCAACGTCGAGTACACGTATGCCGATCCCGACAATTGCCACTGTATCTATGTCGGTGGTGCGCAGGAGTATTCCGAGTACGAGCGTCTGAGGGTGCAAAAGGAGATCGCTCAGCGCGCGGGCGGGAGTTCACCCTCAGGCGGTGCACGAGGAGGGGCGCCGTGATCAGCGCGCCCAGTTGAGCGCGTCGATCAGGCCATTGGCGTCCGCGACGAGGCGGTTGTACTCCTCCGCGAGCCCGCCGCGGCGCTCGGCGAGGGCGTTGTGCTGTGTAACGAGGTCCGCGCGCCCGGCGTCGACCTGACGCCGGAGGTCGGCGAGCTCGGCGTCGAGGCGGCGGATTTCCGCGTCCATGGGTTCGAGGCGCGTGCGGGTGCCGTCGAGTCGGGACTGCAGCGCCTCGCGCTCGCTGCGGGTTTTGGTCTCGTCCTCCGCGTGGAATGCCGCCTGGGCGCGCTCGATGTCCGCCTGCGCGGCCCGCCACGCGGTATCGATCGCCTTCTCGAGATCCGCGCAGGACACGCCCGTCCGCGTCGCCTCCAGACGCGCCTTCATCGCCTTCGCACCCTCCAGATAGATGTCGACGTGACGCTGCTCGTGGGCCGCGACCCGTGCGACGAAGCGTTCCCAGCGGTCCCGGAGATCGGCCGGCAGGTCGTTCGGCGTCTCGTGGCGCGGCAGCATGACCACGAGGCGGAGCGTGACCGTCAGCGACGGAAAGACGCAGGGGACGGCGCGGACATCCACATCGCCCGAGGTCAGCTTCCATTCCGAAGACGTCAGACCCAGCGCGCGCTGGCCGCTCGTCTCGACGAGGCCGTTGGCGTCAATGCCCGCGAAGATCGTCGGCGTCGTCGTCCCGCCCACCGAATAGTAGCGGGTCGCGACGCTCGTCTCGATGACGACCGGCTGCCGCGAGGGCGCGGGCAACGGGCTCGAGCAGGCGGTGAGGCCGGTGCCGGCAAGCACTGCGAGCGCGGCGACCGTGCTCCGGGGGCTCACACGCGGCGCTGCATGAAGTCGATCACGGGCGCAGCGGACCTCTTTTGAATGAAGGCCGCGGTTATCCGCGGAGACGGCGTGCAGTCCTATTGTTTCTCAGCAGGAGTACTTCTCGCAAGGAGTTCGGTCAGCCAGGCCCGCACGGCTGGCACGCACGACTCAGGACGCCCAGCGCCCAACGACGATGTAGGCTAGGCGCCGCCATGCGTGCAGGAACGCGGCGCCGGCTCATACGTCTCGCCTACGTTGTGGCGTTCGGCACGTTGATTGGTGCCGCCTACGGCACCGTGCTTCACCTTATCGTTTACGGCATCCCGCCATTGGGCGCCCTCATCGGTGGCGTCCACGCCGTCTTGCTCAGCGTCACGCTCGGGTGGCTGGAAATCTTCGGAGTCCGGACGAGATTGGGACGCGCGGTTGAGCAGGCACCATTTTTAGTGACGCTGGCACTCAAGGCCGCTGTCTACGGCTCGATGATCGCGGTCGTGAACATCTACGAGCCGGGCACACGCCTCGTCGGCGTTCCGGTTGGGGGCGGCTCCTCACAGATCGTCGGACTGATCTTCTCGTTCCTGGTCACCGCCGTGTTCATCTTCGTGCTCCAGATCAGCCAGATCATCGGTGGGCGCACCCTGCGCGACTGGGTGCTGGGCCGCTACCACCGGCCACGGCAGGAGGAGCGCTTCTTCCTCTTTGTGGACCTCGCTGGTTCCACCGCTCTTGCAGAACGCCTGGGGCCGGCCCGCGTCCACCACTTCCTCAACCGAATCTTTCTCTTGGCCTCAGACCCCGTAGATGATCACCACGGTGAGATCTATCAGTACATTGGCGACGAAATCGTTGTCACGTGGACGGAATCTGAGGGACGGTGCGGCGCCCGTCCGCTCAGCTGCTTTTTTGACATCGAGCGAACCCTCGAGTCCGCGGCACGGGGCTTCGTCAGGGACTTCGGCGTCGTACCGCGTGTGCGAGGCGCGGTCCACGTCGGGCCGGTGATCGTCGGCGAGGTCGGCGGCAGCAAGCGCGATATCGTCTTCCACGGCGACGTGCTGAACACGACCTCTCGTCTTGAACAGCTGGCGCGCGAGTGGGAACGACCACTGGTGGCCTCTGCGGCGGCGCTCGAGCGCTGCCGGGACACCGAGGCATACGTGCTGGAGGATCTTGGCTCGCAAGTGCTCCGCGGGCGCGCGAGCCCTATGCTGGTCTATGCGGTGGCGCGGAATGGCCGCGTGTGATCACTCCGCCATCGGCGCGACCTTGATCCACGGCTCCGCGCAGCCTTGGACGGTCGGGTAGTAGGCACCGGTGGGCTGGCAGAAGTACCAGAAGTGTTCGGTACCCGGCTCGCCGCGCCGCTGTTCGATGTAGGCCGGAGGCTCCTCCATGACAACCGTTGGGGGATACGCATAGTACGGCGGCGGGTAGTACCACCACCACGGATCTGGGTCCCACCACCACCCACCGCCGCCGACGATCGCGTGATGGTGAGAATGGCCGTGGTGATGGGAGCCGCCGTGGTGGCCGCCGCCGTGACCACCGCCTCCGCCGCCACCCCGAGCGTCGGCGGATGATGCGGCCAGCAAGAGAATGATCGTTACGACCAGCAAACTACGCGCGATCAATCGCCGCATCGTCGAGGCACCTCGATCTGATCGGACGCTACGCCTGCCGCCGTACTTGGCCGACCGACGTAACGCCATTCGCGACAGACGACCCATTCATATGACGCGGCATGCAGCTGTTCGGTTATCGACGCTGAGGATTCTTGCGACCGCGGAACCTCCGCGCGCTGGCCACACGTCACAAAAGCATGCGAGCCTTCTACGCCGTGCTCTTCGCATTGTTCGTGGTGACCATGGGTGCCCTCGAGGTGGCATCGTCCCGGGCTACGGCGCGGATCGCTGACTACCCAGATCCGCCGTCTGTGTCCGGCTCGCCGGCTCTTTCCGGCCGTTGACCCGCTTCGGCAGGCGACTGCTCGGAGCGCCGGACGGTCGGCTCCAAATGACTTAGACGCGCACGTAGCAGGCCGTCGTCGACGCGCCGATTCGAGCCGCCCACGCGAGTTCCGCTGGCCACGCCGCTGCCATTCCGAGGGTCGATTGAGGGTGGGGAATTAGGTGGTGGGCGGAGCAGGGCTCGAACCTGCGACCCCGGCCTTGTAAGGGCCGTGCTCT
>DAIRVP010000189.1:0-10116 GCA_036802765.1 Candidatus Rokuibacteriota bacterium | reverse complement strand
CCCGCCGTCGAGATCTGGTTCGAGACGTCGCTCGCGGGAATGAGTCGTTCCGCGAGTGACACGTTGTATTCGGGCAGGAACAAAATCTTAAGTCGCCCCCGCGTCACCGGATCGGTGTCGATTGTGTCGGCCAGGTTGTTCAGGAATTTGATGATCAGCTTGGCCAGCTGGTAGGCGGCCGCCGCCTTGCCGGCGAACAGGAACGTCCGCGGCGTCGTGGACAGGCCCGGGTTTTTCCGCAATCGGTTGTAGAGCACCACGATGCGCAACGCATTGAGCAGCTGGCGCTTGTACTCGTGGATGCGCTTGACCTGGCTGTCGAAGATGGTGTCCGGATCGATCGTGATCCCGGAGCTCGTGCGCAGCCAGTCGGCGAACGCCGCCTTGGCGGAGCGCTTCGCGGCCAGGAACGCATCGCGGAAGCCCCGGTCGTCGGCGAAGCGCTTCAGCTTCGTCAGCTGGCCGAGATCGGTGATCCATCCGCTGCCGATCGCCTCGGTGATGATGCGGGCCAGCGCCGGGTTCGCCAGCAGCAGCCAGCGGCGCGGCGTGACACCGTTCGTCTTGTTGCTGAAGCGCTCGGGGAACATCTCGGCCAGGTCTGGGACCGTGATCGAGCGCAACAGCGCGGAGTGAATCGCGGCGACCCCGTTCGTGCTGTGCGAGCCCACGATGGCGAGATTCGCCATGCGCACGTGCTTCTCCGGGCCTTCCTCGATCAGGCTCGTCCGCGCGGCACGGCCGTCGTCACCGGGAAATCGGCGTCGCACGTCGTCGAGCAGTCGCCGGTTGATCTCGTACACGAGCTCGAGGTGCCGCGGCAGGAGTAGCTCGAACCAGGCGAGCGGCCATTTTTCGAGGGCCTCGGGCAGCAGCGTGTGATTCGTGTACGCGAGCGTTCGCCGCGTGAGATCCCAGGCCTCATCCCATCCGAGATGCGCGTCGTCGAGCAAGATTCTCAGTAATTCGGGGACCGCGATCGCCGGATGCGTATCGTTGAGCTGGATCGCCGCTCGCTCGGGAAGCAGGCTCCACTCCGAATTGCTGCGTCGGAATCGCCGGATCAGATCGGCCAGCGAGCACGCGACGAGAAAGTACTCCTGCACGAACCGCAGCTGCTGCCCACGCGTCGTCGAGTCGTCGGGATAGAGGACCCGCGTCAGCGACTTCGCGGCCAGCGTCCCGGCCAGCGCGTTCACGAACTCGCCGTGGCTGAATGCCTGGAAATCGAAGAAATACGGGGCGGACGCCGCCCACAGGCGCAGCGTGTTGATCGTCTTGCCGCCGTAGCCGACGACGGGTCGATCGTACGGAATACCGATCAGGGTCGATGGCCGCCCGGGAATCGGCGTCAGCGTTCCGTTTCGAAGCTCGACCGAAGAGTTCAGCTTCACTTCGACTTTTTCGTCCGGCCGAACGATCTCCCAGGGATCGGGACGGCGCAGCCAGTTGTCCCCCTGCTCGTGCTGCCAGCCATTCTCGATCGATTGTCGGAACATTCCGTACTCGTACCGGAGCCCATACCCGATGGCCGGCAGCTGCATGGTGGCCATCGAGTCGAGAAAGCACGCGGCCAGACGTCCCAGGCCTCCATTGCCGAGCCCCGCGTCGGGCTCCTCTTCGAGCAGCCCGAGCCAGTCGAGACCGGTCTGCTTGACCTTGTCGTCCACGATCGGACTGAGCAGGAGGTTTGTGATGTTGTTGCTCAGCGAGCGGCCGATCAGAAACTCCATCGAGAGGTAATAGATGCGCTTGGGGTTCACGCGATCGTAGGTCTGCTCCGTGCGTACCCAGCGCTGCGACAGCACGTCGCGGACGGAGTGGGCGAAGGCCTCGTAATGCTCACGCGCGGTGGCCGCCGCCGGATCGATCACGTTGTCGAAGAACAGGTGTCGCTCATAGAGGGCATCCGGGTTGCCCGTGAGCTCGATCGGGCCGCATCCGTATTGCCGCCGCAACGCGGCCATGGTGTCCGAGGAAGATGTGTGTGCGCTCATCGCCGTGCTTTCTCCCGACGCACGCGCACCGGGGCGGGGCTGACGGGTGGTTCGTGGGGCATCTCGTTCCAGAGGTGGATCACCGGATCGGAATGATCGTGCTCGTACCCCAGCGCGCTGAGGCTGGCCGTGCCCAGATAGAAGTACCTGCCCGCTCCGGGCGGCAGGCCGAGCCAGCGCGCGCCGAACACGCGAAGAAAGTGCCCGCTGGAGAAGAGCAGCGTGTTTCCCTCGATGGCGCGCACCCGACGGATGACGCGGTCGGCTCGAGCCCCGATCTCCTCTGGCGACTCCCCTCCCGGGACGCCATCGCGAAACAGCTCCCAGTCCGGGCGCTCGGCGTGGATGTCGGCGCTGGTGCGGCCTTCGTACGCGCCGTAGTTCCATTCCATGAGATCGGGCTCGATCTCCGCCGCGGCGCTAAAGCCGGCGAGCTCACAGGTCCGGACGGCACGCTGCAGCGGGCTCGTGAGCACGGATACGAACGTCAATCCCTGGAGCCTCTGCCCCAGCCGTGTGGCCTCGGCTTCGCCTTGAGGGGTGAGCGGCAGGTCGGTCCGTCCCGTGTGCTGATGCGAAATCGTCCAGGCCGTCTCGCCGTGCCGTGCAAGATATACGACTGGCAGCCTGTCGCTCATCAACTGCTCCCTCCCATTTCCGCTTTTGACGCCGCGTCGAGTACCCCGGGTTTCGCGCGAGATCGCGATTCGTGGTAATTCACAATCAGGCGCGCGCCTCGCTGTCCCGTGAGGTACGTCCACACCCACTGCACGAAGACGCTGACGCGAAGGCTCGACTGGCCCAGGAATTGAAGATGCACGGCGGCCCATGCCATCCACGCGAGAAAGCCGCTGAGGTTGATCCAGCCACTGTGCAGCACGGCGAAGCCCTTGCCGACGACGGCCATCGTTCCTTTGTCGAAGTACCGAAACGGCTTCGGCGCGGCTTGTCCCGCGATGCGTCGCCGAATCAGCCTGGCTGCATAGCGGCCCTGCTGCATCGCGACCTGCGCGACGCCGGGGAGAGGACGACCGTCCTGATCGAGCGACGCGGTGTCGCCGACCACGAAGATCTCCGGGTGACCGCTGACCGTCAGGTCCGGTTGTACGCGGACGCGGCCGGCGTGATCCGTCGCCGCA
The DNA here is from genome assembly GCA_036802765.1 of Candidatus Rokuibacteriota bacterium. Classification (GTDB taxonomy): domain Bacteria; phylum Methylomirabilota; class Methylomirabilia; order Rokubacteriales; family CSP1-6; genus AR12. The sequence continues at coordinate 6,980 of DAIRVP010000189.1, read as the reverse complement.
TTGAGCCACTTGCCCACCGGGGAGGGCGCCACGCCCGCCGTCCAGATCACGGTCTTGCTGGCGATGTGCTCGCCGGCCACGCTCACGCCCTCGGCGTCGATGTGGTCCACGCCGTGACCGAGCCGCACTTCGACGCCGAGCTTCTCGAGCCGACGCGCCGCCGCGGCGCCGAGCGTCTCGGGAAACGCGCCGAGCGCACGCTTGCCCGCGTCCACGAGGATGATCCGCGCCGACGTTGGATCGATGCGTCGAAACTCCGATCGCAGCGATTGGCGCACGAGCAGCGCCATTGCGCCCGCCATCTCGACACCGGTCGGGCCAGCGCCGACGAGCACGAAGGTCAACAGATCGCGGTGACGCTTCGGGTCCTCCTCCGCTTCCGCCTGCTCGAACGCCAGCAAGATTCGATTACGGATCGACACCGCGTCGGCGAGGCTCTTGAGCCCGGGCGCGAACGGCGCGAATTCGTCGTGGCCGAAGTAGCTGTGGCTGGCGCCGGTCGCCAGGATCAGACAGTCGTAGTCGAGCGCCGCGCCGCTACGGTCCGACGAGTCGACGAAAACGCGACGGCGTCCGACGTCGACGCCGGTGACCTCGCCGAGGATCACCGTGGTGTTGCGTTGCTTCCACAGAATTCCGCGAATCGGCGACGCGATCTGTCCCGGGCTCAGGACCGAGGTCGCGACCTGGTACAGCAGCGGCTGGAACAGATGGTGATTCTCCCGGTCGATGAGCACGACTTCGACATTGGCTCGGCGGAGCGCTCTCGCAGCCGCCAGGCCGCCGAAGCCCCCGCCCACGATGACAACGCGCGGCACCGCCTCAGACATGACTGCGCTCCATGACGACGCGTCCCGACGATAGCTCTACGCTCAGTCGGAGAAGCGGAATCAGCAGTGGAAACGATCCGGGCAACCACATGATGGCCCCGGCCAGCGCCTGATCGTCGAGTGAGGAATATCCGCGGTAGATCACCCGGTCCGAGAACGTCAGGATGGCGGCCAGCGGCAGGCTTTGAAACATCGCGAGCGCCAGGTACGGAATCATCGCCCAGCGCGGCCAGATCGCCCGCGCCGGCCAGGCGAGGATCACCGGTCGCCAGAATAGCAGGGCGCTGCCGAGGAAGCACGCGTGCTCGATGTGGTGCCAGAGGTCCGACTCGAGCGTGAGGTCGTAGAGCGCCGGCGCGTGCCAGACCCAGAAGGTGATGGCGAACGCGCTCCAGCCGAGGCTTGGATGCAGCATCCAACGCGTCACGGCTCGCACCCCCGGAGCGTTCGTGAGCGCGAGCACGACGCGCCGAATCGGCCGAGGCAAACCAACCAACAGCGGAACCACGGGCGCGCCCATCCATAGCAGCGGCGCGACGACCACCATGAGCAGCATGTGCTGCACCATGTGCGCAGACAACCATCGCTCGGCCATCGTGTCGACCGTAGATGAGAGCGCGAGCAGCATCGTCGCGAGTGAGGCCAAGAAGATCACGGCGTGACGACTGCCAACGCGGCGCGGAAGGCGACGTCGCAAGCGATTCCATCCGCGCAGATAGACCGCCGCAGTGAGCGCGACCGGGATGACGACCGACGGCTCGACCGGCCACGTGCTCATGGCCTCAACGTCTCCATGAAGGCGACGAGCGCGTTGACTTCGGCAGGGTTCAGATTCTTGCCGTACGCTGGCATGTTTCCGCCACCCTGTAGCACCTGGCGAATGAGCTGATCGCGAGTCTGGCGTGTCGCGATGCCGTCGAGCGCGGGGCCGCGCTTGCCTCCCTCACCGCCCAAGCTGTGGCAGGCGCGGCACTGCTTGTTCTGCAGCACGAGCGCGCCCTGCAGCTCGAGCGCCGTGCGCCCTTTGACGTAGCGGACCGGCGTCGCGGTGGCGGTCCAGGCGTCCATCTTCGGCGACCACGGGACCGTCACGCCGAGGCCAGCGAGCGTCGCGACCGTGAGGACGATCACGAGCACCGAGAGAACGGCGACCGGACGGCGCTTCCAGCTCTTTTCTCCAGTGCCGGCGAAGAATGGCACCAGGAAGAGCGCGGCGATTGCCACCAACGGGCCGACGAGAATGACCACGGTCTCCGTCCACGGCGGCAGCAGCGCGAACAACGCGTAGAGCGCGAGGAAGTAGAAATCCGGTTTCGGGGCCGCGTCGATCAGTGTGGGATCCGGGACCCCGTGCGGGCCGAAGGGACCGAACAGCAGCGCGCAGAGCACGACGGCGAGGATGACGACGCCGGAGGCGACCATGTCCTTCCGTGCCGCGTACGGAAAGAACGACACGCCGTCCTTGTGGACCTCTTCTTCGTAGCGGCGCCGGTACGTGGCGCGGGTCACGACACGGCCAGGCATCGGCCATTCGTTGATGCCGATCCGGAGCACGAGCCAGAGGTGAAGCCCGATCATGCCGATGAGGATCCCGGGAACGAGGAATACGTGAACGGCGAAGAACCGGGACAGCGTGCGTCCCGCGATGATCGGCCCGCCGAGCAAGAGCTGAACGAGCGTGTCACCGACGCCCGGAGCGCGGGACGCGATCGACGCCCCGATGCCGAGTCCCCAGTACGCGTCCTGATCCCAGCGAAGGATCTGGCCCGTGAACGCCATGCCGAGCGTGCACAGGAACAGGAAGACGCCGACGATCCACGTGAGCTCGCGCGGATATTTGTGCGCGCCAAACAGGAACACCTGAATCATGTGCAGCGTCATGATCGCGACCATCGCGTTGGAGCCCCAGAAATGCATCCCGCGCAAGAACCAGCCGAACGGCGCCTGGAAGTTCAGATAGAGCAGGCTCTGATAGGCGCCGTCGGCGGACGGCACATAGACCAGCGCGAGACAGATTCCCGTCGCGATCTGCAGCACGAAGAGCGCCAGCGTCGCGCTGCCGAAGACGTACCACCAGCTCGCGGTGCTGCGCGGGACGGGATGGTCGAGGACCGGCGCAACGGCGCCGCCGAGGCCCGCTCGCTCCTCGAGCCATCGCAGCGTCGAACGCACCGGCGCGAAACCGCCGTCGCTCACACCGGTCTCGACAGCGTCGGCAGCTGTCCGCCGCGCACCCACAGTCCGCCGTTGCTGACGCGATATTCGTATTCGAACAGGCCACGGGGAGGCGGCCCCGAAGCGCGAGAGCCGTCTTCGTAATACGCGCCGCCGTGGCACGGGCACATGAACAGGCGCGACTCCGCGAACCAACGCACCGGACATCCCAGGTGTGCGCAATTCACGGCGAACACCTGAAATCGCTCACCCTCGATGCGGCGCACCCAGCAGGCGACCTTCGCGGTGGCGCCATCCCAGGCGACGCGCACGGGATTCTCGTACGTGGCCAGCCGCGTCTGGCCGGCGGGGAATCGGTCTACTGGACCCAGCGGTATCCACGACTGACCATCCGTGCGTCGGCGCGCGGCGCCGAAGATGTATCCCACGACGGGGATGCCGACCAACGCGGCCCCGAGCACGTTGAGCCCCACCCCGAGCTTGAACAAGAAGCCTCTGCGCGACTGAGACGACGGCGTCATGGCAGCCTCCCCGGCACCGGCCGCCGTTGCGCGACAAGCCAGGCGACGACGTCCGAAATCTGTTGCGGTGTCAACGGCGCGGCGGCGCCACCGCGCCGCCAGTCCGGCATTCCAAGATCCGAGCGCCCCGCGATCACCGTCGTTCGCAGGTGCTGATCGCTCACGAGAGCGAGATACGACGGGTCGGCAACCGCGCCGCCCTTCGGGCCGCCGCGGCCGTCCTCGCCGTGACACCCGGCGCACGCGGCGGCAAAGACGGCGCGACCGCGGGCGAGATCGGCGGCCTTGTCGGACGACGCTGGACCGGCGGCGTAGGTCGGAACCTGGTAGTCCGCGACGACGTCTGGTCGCTGCCAGCGACCCTTCATTCCCTGCACCAGGACGTCGATTTGCTGATCCGTGAGCGGACCGCCCGCACTGAGCGCGAACGCTGGTTGCGCCGTACCCGGGATGCCGGTCGCAATGAGCTGACGCATGCGTTCGGTCGGAACCACGGCGAGATAGACGGGATCGTTCAGCGGACGCGCCGCGCCAAGGCGTCCGGTTTGGCCGTGGCACCCGGCGCAATTCCGCGCATAGAGTGGTGCAAACGTCATGATCTCGGTCGGCGCGAGCTCGCGCGCGTCGGGCCGAGGCCGGCCCGGCAAACCGTCGCATCCCGTGAGCGGGAGCGCGGCCGCACAGACGACTACGATCAAGCGCTTCATCGCGCGCCTCGACCTGTCGCCTCGACGTCCGCGCGCGCGACGAACGGGCGTGTCTGCGCCGTCGCTACCGGCGTCGCACGCGCGACGACGTAACCCGCCGTGAGGCCGAACGCGATCTGCGACGCGACGAACCAGCCCCATGCGATCCGCGCATTCAACGCGGGATTGATCACGCCCATGAGGGCCCAGAGGAACCCGGTCCACAGCAGCGGGCCGAGCAGACCGCCCCAAAGAAGGTGACGCCGCGGAAGCAGGGGCAGGATCGCCGCGTAGAGCGCACCGACGAGGACCGAGGTCACGCCGTGCGCGACGATGCCGACGACGAACGCCAGGCCGTCGAAGGCGCGCAGCGTTGCGACGTCCGCGTCCGCCATGCGCGGCACGGCGATGGCGGCGAGGAGATTGAGCGGATACCAGAGACTGTGGTGCACGACGATGCCGTAGAGCGCCGCGCAGAGCGCCATCGCGCACCCGCCGACGATTCCGCCTCTCACGCCTGCCGAGAGCGGCTGTACCTCGACAGGGAGTCGCAGGCGATGCCGATCTTCGCCGAACGAGAGCCGTTCGACGCCTCGGGTCGGCGCCGCCTTGGGCGGCGTTACGCTCGGTGCCCGCACCACCGGCACGTACTCCACCTTCTCTTCGGGCAGTACGCACCGCCACCACCCCACACCAGCGACGAGCGCCAGCGTCACACCAACCAGGCTCACGGCGACATGAGTCACCAGCCCGGCGAACCCCAGCGTGACGCCGAGCGCGACGACCATCGGCCACGCGGTGGGCGCTGGGAGCGCGATGCGGTCGGGTCCCATCGATTCCGTCATGGCTTGTCGAACGCCAGCACTGCGAGAAGCAGTGGCAGATACATCAGAGAGGCCAGCAACACGCGTCGCGCCGAGGCCATCGAACGTGTTTTCGCATGCGCGAGGCCCGTGCCGAGCAATCCAAGCCCGAGCGCGCACGCGGTGACGAAGTAAGCGAGGCCGCTGATCCCGATCACCGTCGGCAGCAGGCTGACGGCGACCAGGCTGAGCGTGGATGTCACGATCTGGCGCTCGGGCAGCGCCCCGTGCGAATCCGCGACGGTGAGCACGCGCACGCCTGCGCGCGCGTAGTCGTCGGCGTAGAGACGCGCGATCGCGAGCGTATGAGGTAGCTGCCAGAGGAACAGGATTCCGAAGAGCACAGCGGCGCCGAGACCGAAGTCACCGCGGGCCGCAACCCAGCCGGTCACCGGCGGCAGTGCGCCCGGAACCGCGCCGACCAGGATGCATGCCGCGGTGCGCACCTTCAGAGGTGTGTACGCGCCTATATAAAGGACGGTGGTGCTCAGGGTCAGAATGGCAACCGCCACACCGACGGTCGCCGCGAGGTAGGCGACGCCGACCGACGTCAGCGCGCTGGAGAAGATCAGGGCTTCGAGCGGCTGAAGCCGACCGTCCGGCAACGGGCGATGTTTGGTCCGCTCCATCTGCGCGTCCACGTCGCGCTCGACATACTGGTTCAGCGCGAGGGTGCCACCGGCGGCCAGAAGCGTGCCGAACAGCAAGTGCGCGAGACGAACGTAATCGGCCGGTCCTGTGAGCGCCACGAAATACCCGACGAGCGTGGTCGCAAGGACCATGAGCAGCACACGCGGCTTCGCGAGCGCGATCAGGTCGGACGCCACCTGATACCGATCTCGAGGAAGCAAAGTGACCACGATCTCGCCTGACCGACTCATCGCCCGATCACGTACACGACGGTGAAGACCACGACCCACACCCCGTCGACGAAGTGCCAGTACCAGGAGACGAGCTCGACGCGAGACGCGTGGCCGAGCTTGAGCACTCCCGACCAGGCAAAGACGAGGCAGAGGCTCAGCATGACGAGGCCGAGGATCACGTGTGACGCATGAAGGCCCACGAGCGGATAGAACGTCGACCCGAAGAGATTCGTACCGATGGTGAGGCCCCGCTCGACGATGAGTCGGTGCCACTCGTGCGCCGTGCCCGCCAGGAACGCGAGGCCGAGCACGATGGTGACGAACAGCCACGAGGCGGCGCGTGCAATACGACCGGCAGCGAGCGCGCGCGTCGCGAGCGCGACGGTGATGCTGCTCGACAGCAGGCACACCGTGCCGACGATCGGCAGGTCGAGCACCTCCTTCGGAGACGGGCCGGTGAGGCTCTTGCCGATGTAGAACAGGTAGGCGACCACGAACACGGAAAAGAGCGACGTCTCGGCCACAATGAACCCGATGATCCCCGCGCGTCCTCGAGCGGCCGTGCTACTCATGCGGTCCGTCCGGGTCATCGGGATGCTGCACGTCCCACAACGGCCGCCGGCTCGTCACCAGTGGCACCGTCGCGAAGTTGTATGCAGGCGGCGGCGAGCTCGTCGCCCACTCGAGCGTCCAGGCCTCCCACGGGTTGTCGCCGGCCGGGGCGCCCTGGCGCAACGCATACACGATATTGACGACGAGAATCAGCACCGCCACCGCCTGGAACGGGACGCCCACCGTCGTGACGAGGTTCAACATGTCCCAGCCGCGATCGGCGGGATACGTATAGATCCGGCGCGGCATGCCGAGCACTCCCGGGAAGTGCATCGTGACGAACGTGAGGTTGAAGCCGATAACGAACAGCCAGAAGTGCCAGCGACCGAGGCGCTCGCTCAGCATTCGTCCGGTCACTTTGGGAAACCAGTAATAGATCGCGGCGAAGATGGTGAACAGCAGACCGCCGATCAGCACGAAGTGGAAGTGC
>DAIRVP010000188.1:0-10160 GCA_036802765.1 Candidatus Rokuibacteriota bacterium | reverse complement strand
GCGAGCCATACTTGTCGTACAGGTACACCGAGTCCATCAGCTCGCCGTAGATGTCCAGCTGCAGGTTATCGACGGCAGCGTTGCCGACCCGGACAGGTCGGGATCCCATGTAGCCCTCGAGGTGGGGCAGCGTCTCCTCGGGCAATGCGTGACGGCCGTCGAGCCCATACATGATCTGGAACGAGCCGTCGGGCTCGAGCTCGCGGTAGCGGGCGGTTAACCAACGCATGAAGGCGGCCGCCTCGTCGGTGTAGCCGAGGCGCATGAGCCCGTAGAGGGTGAACGACGAGTCGCGGATCCACGTGTAGCGATAGTCCCAGTTGCGCCCGCCCCCAATCGCTTCAGGGAGACCGAAGGTCGGCGCGGCGACGATCGAGCCGTGCTGCCTCGAGGTGAGCAGCTTCAGCGTCAGCGCCGAGCGATTCACCATCTCGCGCCAGCGGCCGCCGTAACTGCTGCGCGCGACCCAACGGCGCCAGAAGTTCACCGTCTCTTTGAAGGCGTCACTCTCGTAGTCGGGCTGCTCCGAGGGCGACGGCTCCTGCGCGTGGACTACCTCGAGAACGAACCAGGCTGAGGCATCAGCGCCGAGCGAGAAGTCGGCCACGGCCGCGCCGTTCTCGAGCCGCATGGGGACCGACGAGCGCAGGCGAAGCGCCAGATCGCCGTCGCCCGATCGGCCTACGAAAAGCACCTCCGTGTCGCTTCGACGCTCGGCCGCGTGGGTGGCGCGCGCATAGTCGAAGCGCGGATCGCAGCGCATCTGAAAGCGCACCTCTCCCCGCACCGTCTTCGCCCGCCGCACCAGGGTGTGCGCCTGCCCTGCGTCGTCCACGCGCATGAAATCGGAGACCTCCGCGACACCGTCAGCATCGAGGAAGCGCGTCAGCAGCACGTTGGTGTCAGGCAGATAGACCTGCTTGCGTGCGGCGCTCGCCAGGAGCGGCGCGATCTGGAATCGCCCGCCGCGCTCCGAATCGATGAGGGCCGCGAAGACCGACGGTGAGTCGAAGTCGGGTAAACAGAGGAAGTCGATCGATCCGTCCATGCCCACGAGGGCAACGCTGTTGAGGTCGCCGATGACGCCGTATTCGCCGATGGGCGCGTAGCGACTGGCCATCGTGGACGAGCCTAGCACCGCGGGGAAATGCTTCGTAGCGGCGTCGCGAGCGATCAGTCGTTCGATACGCGTGATCCCAGCGCCGGCACGAGCTCTTCCAACCCGGCGTGCACCGCCTTTGCCGCGTCGGCCATCAGCTCGCCCAGCTCGCCCACGACTCCGCGAGCCGGACGCGCGCTCCAGTCGACAGAGTGGGTCGTGCGAAGCTGGCGGTACACCGACTGCACCACGAGCTCGACTCCGTCGGTCTCTCGAATCCTGGCGCCGAGCGTACGGGCCTGCTCGCGCGTCTCGGGTTTGTCGCATATCGCAAAGGCTTCGGCGAGTGCGGTGCTGTCGAGGCGGTCGATGGGAATTGGCGCCGGCCCCGCACCGGCGTTTGCCACCACTTCGCCCCAGAAGAACTGATCGCCGAACGTCGGCACGACGACGGTGGGAAGCCCCGCGCGCAAACCCGCGGCGGTCGTTCCGGCGCCGCCGTGATGGCAGATAGCTCGGCAGCGCGGAAACAACCAATCGTGCGGAGTATCACCGATCAGAAAAATGTTCGGTGGCGGCGGCTCGCCGCCGAGATGCGCCCAGCCTTTCGAGACGATGGCGCGCACGCCAGCCTTCTCGATCGCCGTGAAGATCGTGCGGGTGACGGCGGCTGCGTCGTCGACATGTACCGAGCCGAACCCGACGTAAATCGGCGCCTCGCCGGCGGCGAGAAAGTCGATCAGCGCGCGCGGTGGCTCGTAGGTGTGCGCCTGATCGTGAAACGTGAAATTCGCCAGCTCGATGTGCGGGCCCCACTCCGGCGGCTTGGGCAGCAAACTGGGCGGCCACAGGTAGGTGAACGGGACCTCGTTGTCCTCGAGCAACGACGCGCCATCGACGAGACTCAGCGGAGGTAGATGTAGGGTGTCCCGACGGAACGTGTTCACCAGGTCGCCGATGCCGCTCCAGATGAGCAAATCCATCAGTCCATAGGACAGGAAGTTCTGGACCGGGCGTTTCTCGCCCGGAGCGATGTGCCACAACGGGTGCGGGTACGCGGATGTGGGGCTCCACGGCATGGTGAAAATCATGTGCAACGGGACGTGCAGAGCCTCGGCGCAATGGATGTGGCCAAAGCTCACTGGGTTGGCGAGAATGGCGTCGGCTCGGAACGCTGGAGCGCCGAGGCGATCCGGATCCGCTTCGGTGCAGGCCCGCCAGGTTGAGGCGAGGATCTCGGCGATCAACGCTCGCTTCCTCGGCACGTCCTCCACCATCTGATCGAGGCGGGGGACGACGCGTCCGCGGGTCTTGACCATGTACTCCATCAGCTCATGCGGATCGCCAGCCAGTGGATAGAACTCGAGCCCAGCCTGCTCGACGAACGCGCGAAACTCCCGATGCGTCGCGATGCGGACACGATGAAGCTTCGCCAGCCGGCGGCCGATCGGGATAAACGGCTGCACGTCGCCGCGCGAGCCGACGACCATGATCACGATGGACAGGCGTGGCATGCGCGCGGCCTTGAGCTCGCGAACCGCGGCTGCGCGCACACGGTGATTCTGCAGCCGCCGCGCCAGGAAGGCGAGGCCAACCGTGTCCAAGAAACCGAGAGTCCCGTCCTGCTCCGCCATCGGTCCCTGCCGGCCCCACCATTACGATGAAGCACCGCGTCGAGCGGTTTCGGTGGGTAATTCTTGTCCACAAGAACGCGCGTCCGAGACGTCAGCGCGCGGGCAGGGCGTTCGTCCGGGCAATGTCCCCGAGCCAGCGAGCGCTGGGCTTCAGCGTGCGGGCTTGCGTCATGCGGTCGACGGCGACCAGTCCGAAGGTCGGGCGGTAGCCGAGGATCCACTCGAAGTTGTCGAGCAGGCTCCAGTAGAGGTAGCCACGCACATCGATGCCGTCGGCAAGGCACCCGAGCACGCCGGACAGGGCGTGCTCGATGTACTCGATACGCTCGGTGTCATCCTCGGTCGCGATGCCGTTCTCGGTGACGAGCACGGGCACGTTGCCGGTCACGTCCCAGGCGCGGCGGATCGTCGCCGCAAGCGCGTCGGGCCAGAACTCGTACCCCATCTGCGTGAGGCGGGCGTCGCCGTCGGGATCGAGCAGGCCCTGCGGGCCGACGCGGATGCGCGAGTAGCACTGGACGCCGACGAAGTCGTCTCCGCGAGCGGCCTCGAGGAAGACGTCCTCGATGTCGCGGCGGTAGCGGTCGCGCGCGGCGTGGCCGCCGTCGACCGCTTGATAGTCGAACATGGCGAGCGTCAGCCCCACGGGTGCGTCGCCGGGCCCCGCGTGGATCGCCTCGGCGGCTTTCCGGTGCGCCACGATGAGGATGTCGTTGGCTCGCCGGCGTAGATCGGGATCGCGTTGTCCGGGAGGGAAGATGCCGCAGAGATAACCCATGGTCGCGACGATGTTCGGCTCGCATACCGTGCAGGCGCGGCCGATCAGGTCGCCGAGGGACGCTGTCGCGCGCTCACAGAACCGGGCGAAGTGATCCGCGGTCGACGGCTCGATCCAGCCGCCGCGGGCGGCCACCCAGCGGGGCGTCGTGAAGTGGTGGAAGGTGACGATCGGCTGGAGGCCGTGCTCGCGGCACGTGGCGCACATGCGGCGATAGTGCTCGAGCGCAGCGCGCGAGAACTCGCCGTCCTCGGGCTCGATCCGGCTCCACTCGAGCGAGAAACGGTAGGCGCCGAAGCCCAGCTCGGCGCAGAGCCGGATGTCGGCGGGATAGCGATGCCAGTGGTCGCAGGCGTCGCCGCTCGCCTCCTGACACGGCGAATCGACGGCGTGCTCCCACGCCCACCAGTCGTTATTCCAGTTGCCGCCCTCGACTTGGTGCGCGGACGTCGCCGTCCCCCAGACGAACCCCTCGGGAAATCGCGATGACGTCATCGCGGCCGAGCGTATTGTCAGATTGCGAAGATGACAAGTCGTCTCCACCGACTGGCATTCGCGCTCATGCGGATGCGGCGACCTCGTTGGCGAGCGGGCGGCCTGCTGCGAAGTCCGAGATGCTTCGCAGCGTCGTGTCCAGAATCGTTCTCAGGGCCTCGCGCGTGAAGAACGCCTGATGCCCGGTCACGATCACATTCGGGAAGGAGACGAGGCGCTGGATCACGTCGTCCGAGATCACGGTGCTCGACAGATCCCTGAAGAAGAGGCCGGCCTCCTGTTCGTACACATCGATCGCTATCCCGCCGAGCTGGCCCGACTTGAGCGCTTCGATCACCGCCTCGGTGTCGACCAGACCGCCACGGCTCGTATTGATCAGCAGCGCTCCTCGTTTCACCCGGGCGAGCATTCGGGCATTGATGAAGTGATGGGTCAGCGGCGTTAGAGGACAGTGCAGAGAGATGATGTCCGCCGCGGCGACAATCTCGTCGGTCTCGGCGTACCGGCCGCCGAGTCTTTCGAATTCGGGCGAGTGATGGACGTCGAATCCCAGCAACGCACAGCCGAATCCGGCCATGATGCGGGCAAAGATGATCCCGATCTTTCCCGTGCCGATCACGGCCACCGTGCGACCGACGAGATCGAAACCCATGAGGCCGTCGAGCTCGAAATCTCCCTCGCGCGTGCGATTGTAGGCCCGCGGAATCTTGCGGTTCAGCGCGAGCAGCAAGCCAACGGTGAACTCGGCCACGGAGTTCGGAGAATAATCGACGACGCGTACGACTTTGACGCCGAGCTCGCGAGCAGCCTCCAGGTCGATATGATTGAAGCCCGTCGAACGCGTCGCGACGAGCTTCGTCCCGCCGGCGGCCAGCTGTTTTAGGACATCGCGATCGACGGCGTCGTTGACGACGACGCTGACGGTCGGGAATCCCGCCGCCAGCGAGACCGTCCCGCGTCCGAGGGGCGTGTCGAAGTACACGAGCTCGTGTCGGTGACCGGAGTTCAACTCATCGAGCACCGTACGCTCGTAGCTCTTGGCGCTGAACATCGCGACCCGCATGTGTGCTCCCTGCTTATGAGATGGGCTGAGAGCCCACCAGGTTACGCGCCTGCAGCGGGCCCAGGCCTGTCGGCGTCGCGCGGTTTCGAAAAGCGTGTCTCGCCCCATCCGCCGTAACCCGGAACTGTTCAATCGCGTCGTAACGCGAAATTCCAACTCCCTCGGCCTCTTCGAAAAACGTAGAGGGTTCAAAAACGTAGAGGGTTCAATGGATCAGCGATCGAAGTTCTTGCCTGCCTTGCTTGCAGTCGCGTTGGCCTCAGGCTGTGCCGCGCACACCGCCGGTCCGACACAGGCGCAACTGAACACCGCCGGTCCGACACAGGCACAACTGAACGCCGCCACCAACGACAGCACGAACTGGCTGTACGTGGATCACGACTATCGCGGCCAACGCTACACGCCGCTCGACCAGATCACTGCAAAGAACGCCGCGGATCTCGCCCAGGTCTGCAGCCACACCTTCGCCGCCAAGGAGCCCACGCAGACGGCGCCCATCGTTTACGAGGGCACGCTCTACGCAACGACCGCTCACTACACCGTGGCGCTCGATGGTGCGAGCTGCAAAGTCGTCTGGCAGTCCGAATGGAAGCCGAGGGACCACGAGACGTACATCACCCAGCGCGGCGCCGCGATAAAGGACGGCAAGCTGGTGCGCGGCACCGGGGACGGTTATCTCCTGGCGCTGGACGGCAAGACCGGCAAAGAGCTGTGGTCGCGGCAGATTGCGAAACCCAGCGAAGGCTATTTCATCAGCATGCCGCCGCTGATCTACGAGGACCTCGTGCTGATCGGCCCGGCAGGGTCTGAGTTTGCCGGCAAGGGCTGGATCGGCGCCTTCCGGCTGAGCAACGGCGAGCCCGTGTGGAAGTTCAACACGGTGCCGGACCCCGGTGAGCCGGGCGCGGAGACCTGGGGCGGCGACCCGAACACGCTGAAGCACGGGGGCGGCAATGTGTGGACGCCGATGTCGCTCGACGTCGAGAAGGAGCTGCTATATGTGCCGGTGGGCAATCCGGCGCCAGACTTCTATGGCGAGAATCGCCCTGGCGCCGACCTCTATACCGGCTCGATTGTGGCGCTCGATGTCCGCACAGGCAAGCTGGCGTGGTATCACCAGGCGGTCGCGCACGATGTGCGCGACTACGACCTGACTCATGTCGCGCCCGTCTTCACGACCACGGTCGGCGGCCACCAGCGCACGGTCATTGCGCTGACCGGCAAGGACGGCCTGCTGCGGGTGTTGGACCGCGACACGCGCAATGTGCACTACAGCACTCCGTTCACCACGCGCGAGAACGCGGAAGGCCCGATCGGCATGTCGTTCACGCACGTGTGCCCGGGCCTCCTCGGCGGTCACGAGTGGAACGGTGCCGCCTACAGCTCGCGGCTCGGCGCATTGTTCGTGCCGGCGACCGATTGGTGCAACCAGCTCCGACCAGCAGCGCAGCCGCCCGACCCGGAAGCGGAGAAGAAGCGGGGCCAGTTCTTCGGCGGCGAGTTCCAGTTCGATCCCTGGGCCAACGCGCGGGGCTGGCTGACCGCGTTCGACGCCGCCACCGGCGCGACGCGCTGGCGCTATCAGTCCAGCAAGCCGATGATCGGCGGCGTAGCGGTCACCGCCGGCGACGTGGTCTTCGCCGGCGAGATCACCGGCGACTTCCTCGTGTTCGACGCCAAGGACGGCAAGGTCCTCTACAGGCACAATGTTGGCGGTCCGATCGCAGGCGGCATGGTGAGTTACGCCTCGGGCGGCAAGCAGTACGTCGCTGCGGTCTCGGGATTCGTGGGCGGTTATTACAACCAGATGGCGCCCGAGATCGGCGGCGGAAACCCCACCATCACGGTCTTCGCGCTGAGACCTAGCGCCCGCTAAGGCGAACTGGAGAACACCATCGTCCGGGCTTCGCCAGCCAGCCACGCCCTGCCAAAAAACATTAGGGCTGGCGCTTTCCTCGCTCTCGTCTGCGTCTCAAAGAGAGAGCGAGTTGAAGATGTTGAAGATGCTCGGCAGGGTTGAAACATCGATCGCGGCTGCGATAGTTCTACTGTGTCTCGCGAGTATCAGTGGAGCCTCCGGGACGCCATGGCCACCCCTCCTCGGCTCGCGCGAGGCTTTTCCCCCTGAAGTGTCGACAGCCGTCGAGCGTGTCTGGATCGAGCCCACGCTCAGCCGTACCATCAACGGACCGTCAGCACGTGTGCCGCTCGATGTGTACGAGGCGTTTGTGGACACGCCTGAGGTGACCGCCGCCGCAGCCCGGTTCAGGAGAATCCGGACCTTTGACATCCACGCACTCGATGACGACAGCTACTGGGGCGATGATGGCGATGGAGCCCGGTTCGTCAATCGGGTACTCCGGCGCGAGCCGCGACGGCGCGTTTTGCTTTCCGAGGGTCAGCTTGTGAACCCGCTTCTCGGCACGATCAACGCGAGCGCGCTCACTATCCTCGATCTCGAGCCTCAGGATGGCGAGGTCAGCCCGAAACTTACGGCGTACATGTACATCGCCAAAGGCGGCGGCGCGACCCTCGCTCGACTGCTCGTCCCGAGGTTCGGATTCATCGCCGACCGCAAGCTCGGCGAAGGGCTCCGTGCCACCTCGGCGGTCGCCGAGTGGGCAGTCGAACGATCCGGCAGCTTCTGTGATTGGCTCGCACACGAGCCGCTTTCACCGGTGCACCGCGATCGCATTCAGGCGGCCCTTCCGAAATGCGCGGAGGTTTCGCGTTCGAGCACACCGAGGCCGAGCTAAAGACCGTCAGACTACGCGTCACGCGGCGGGCATGCCGTTGGCCTTGCGGATCTTGGCGATCTGCCCCGCGTGGTCGTTCCAGTGGTAGTCGAACATGGCGCCCACGTATACCGGCAGCGCGATCTCGTCGGTCCCCATGAACTGCTTGAACAGGGGGATCTTCGCCTTTCGCCCTAAATCGGCGTCCGCGAGGGATTCGAGATAGCTGAAGATCTCACGGCGCTGAGCCTCGAGCGCGTCCAGCAGCTGTGCCGTCGTCATCTTCAGCCGCTCTGGCGTGACCTGCGCCTCCCCGGGCGCGATCTCGATCAGAGGCAGGTTGGAGGTCGCGAAGCTTTTCAGCGTGGCCGCCGGCCGCCAGTCCGGCTCCGCTAGCAGATGGCAGAGGACCTGGCGGGTGGTCCATTCGCCCGGGGCGTCCGACTTGTCAAGGTACGGCTCCATATCTCGAAGCTGCCTCGCGAGATTCTCCGCCGCCGCATCGCTCTTCTTCTTCAGCTCGCTGACCACCGCACTGGCCATTCCCCGATTCCCTCCTAGGGCGAGCCCGGCGTACTCAGCTCTCGGCTCGCGGCTTGCGATTGATGCCGAGCCGAGTCTACGGCCTCGCCGAGACGTCGAGGTCGGCCATGTTGATGCGCTCCTGGAGCTTCGGGTTGTCGAGCGCGATCTGGACGCGGAGCGCCCGGAGGCCCTGGACGCCCTGCAGCTCCCCGAGCTCGAGGCTCTCGACCGGGCCGGTCAAATAGCCGCGGGCCTGTAGATAATCGATGTACGCCCGGTACTCCAGCGCCTCGGCGGGCTGATTATAGATGATGGCAACCTTCCCCGGCTGCGTCACGCGCTCGCTCGTCCCCTGCACCACTGCCTTGTCGATCCGCTTTTTGACGATCTCGTACCGGATGTTGTACGCGCCGTCGACGTCGAACCGCTTCTCGTCGAAGCGGAACCGGATCGAGAGTGGGGCGTGCTGGACGAGGATGAGGTGCGTGGTCTCGAGCGGGATCGGCAGGCGATCGCGGAGCCGGTGGGCGCGGACCGCGATCCCGCACGTGACCATGAGCTGCCACAAGCGCAGGTTCTTCAGGCACAGGGGGTCGGCGCGACCGTCCTCCAGGAGGGCGGCCCCGACGTACATCTGGTAGTCGACGCCGTCGGTCTTCTGCTTCTCGAAGTAGTGCGGGAACATCCCCTGCGCGGCCTGCTCCTCGAGATCCAGGTAGGACGAGATGCTCTCCGCGATGCGCGTGACGCTCTCCTCGAACAGCCGGCGCCGGTGGTACACCGAGCCCAGCCGGGAGTCGAGACCGCTTCGGTACGCCGCAACTCGCTCGCGGACGCCGGGGCCGAACGTGCCGAGGTGATCCAGTAGACGCTCCACCTCGATCTGTAAGAATGCGATGATCCCGACCTCGTCACTCGAGCTGAGCGAGCGCTCGATCTGGGCGGCGCGGCTGTCGATCCGGTAGGCGAGTTCGTCCAGGGCGGGCAAGGACCGCGCCTCTCTCGCGGCCCGCACCACCGCCCTCGCGAGGCTCAGCTGGGTGAGCAGATCGGACTGGATGGCCTGCCCGCGCTGCGTCGACGACCCGCGGATGTCCGCCAGGCCGTAGAGTGGGTACACGCCCTCGAAGACGATCGGCTCCAGCTCGGTGACCGCGGTCGCCGTCCTCCGCTGCCGCTCGAAGCCGTTGAGCACGGCTCTCCGGAAGCGCCATTCGACGGTCGGATGGATGGCGGTGCACTGCTCGTTGATGACGGTCTGGATGCGGCTGTTCAGCTCCTCGACGCTCCGCTGGACCGCCATCGAGAACAGCGGCAGCAGCTCCTGAAGCCTGGGGAGATGGGTCGCGTTCAGATCCCCGACCCGAGGCGACACCAGCTCGAGAGTGCCGATCACCTTCTCCTGATAGTGGAGCGGAGCGCAGATGAAGTTCCGCACTCCACTCTGGATCAGCTCCTCCTCGACCGGCGTCCGGTTCGGCCAGGTCACCAGGTCGTCGATGATGAGGGGGCTATTCTGCAGCACGGTCCGCTCGTAGACCGACCCGGCGAACTCCGCCGTCGTATGGTGCGCGGAATCGCCGAAGATGCACGCTTGCTCGTGTTTCGAGGCGTCATTGAGGACGAGCACCCGGTCGCCTTCCACCGCCGCCAGGCCGAGCCGCAGATCGGGCCGCCGGAAGAACGTCCGGAGCTTTGCCTGAAGCCCATGGAAGTGGGAGTGCGACACGATCGAGTCCTTGTCGATCAGGTCGCGCTTGAGAGAGGACAGGACCTCCTGGTCGGTGACGTCCACCGCCTTCACGATCATGAAGCCGCGCAGCACGAAGCG